>JAHEXQ010000159.1:1548-5148 GCA_023252035.1 Actinomycetes bacterium | reverse complement strand
CCGTAGAGATCTCCCTGGAACCCGGGTATGTGCACTTCGATGCGCCGCTCCGTGCCGTTCTTGAAGGTGGGCACCCGCCCTATGTAAATTACCCCCCAATGCGAATCCTGCTCCATGTGGATCTCGCCGGCATAAACCCCGTCGCCCGGTATGGCCCTCGACACGTGCACCTCCAGGTTGGCCGTGGGAAAACCCATTTCCGCTCCGCGGTTATCCCCGTGCACGATGATGCCCTCCACCAGGTATTCCCAACCCAGCATCACGTTGGCCTTCTCTATCTCGCCCTTTTCCAGCAATTTCCTTATGCAGGTAGAGGAGATAACTTCGTCTTTCTCGCGCAACAGCGGTACGCTGATCAAATCCATGCCTGTGCGCGCCGCACGCGCCCGCAGAAATTCCACGCTTCCTTGGGCCTTGCGCCCGAAACGGAAGTTCTCGCCTATGACCACCAAACGCGTCCGCAGCTTGTCCACGAGGATAGAGTCGCAGAATTCCGCCGCCGGGATGTCGGCGATAGCCTGGTCGAAATGGATGAGCAGCACCATATCGACATCTATCTCCTCCAGGAGCCTCAGCTTCTGGGCCACCGTGGTCAACTGCAGGGGATGCGCCCCCGGCTGAACTATCTCCATGGGGTGCCGATCGAAGGTTACCACGATGCACGGTCCGCCCACTTCTCTGGCCTTGGACAGCGCGATCTCTATGATGCGCCGGTGGCCGCGATGGATTCCATCGAACATCCCGATGCTGATAACGGATGAGCGCATATCCGCCGCTATGGCCTCGATTCCCGGAATAACCTCCACGTCGCCTTTCCCTTCAGATTACCCGGACGGTGCGGGTCACCCAGGTCTGGTTCCCGTTCACCACCTCGTGCACCGCCAGCAGCCTGCCCTCTGGGGAGAGCACCCGTACCAGTTCGCCCGCTCCCGGCAGCTCCAGCCGCCCCGCAACCATCACCGGCTTCAACGGCAGCCCGTTGGCCACGGCATGCAGGGCGCGCGGATTCACCCGCAGAGCCGGCAGGTCAGCCAGCGCCTCGCCGAGTTCCAGCAGAGGCAGCTCTTCCGAGCTCGTCTGCTTCAAGCGATCCAGAGTCACAGCATCATTAACGCTGAAGCGGGCAGCTCCCAAACGCCTCAGGGCGCCCATGGCGCCTCCGCAGCCAAGCTGCGCTCCCAGCTCGTCGCAGAGGGACCGGATATAGGTGCCTCGGGAGCAGCGCACGGTGAAATCTACCTTGACCTCGCCGTCTCTCTCGATTCCCTCGACCACGAGGTCGAATATCTCCACGGGCCGGGGCTTCCGTTCCACCTCTAGGCCTGCCCTGGCATATTCGTAGAGCGGCTTGCCCCGGTGCTTCAGGGCAGAGACCATGGGCGGCATCTGCTCGAACTTGCCACGGACAGCCTGGAATACGCGGCGTATTTCATCGTCGGTGACCTGCACCTCTCGTCGCTCCAGCACTTCCCCGGTCATGTCCAGGCTGTCCGTGGTCACGCCGAGGTGGCAAACGGCACGGTAAACCTTGGGCTCTTCATTCAGGAACCGCGCTATCTTGGTGGCCTTGCCCACGCATAGGATGAGCAGCCCGGTAGCCTGCGGGTCCAGGGTTCCGGTATGTCCCACCCGCTTCGTGCGCAGGATGTACCGCACCTGCTCCACCACGCCATGCGAGGTGATGCCGCTCTCTTTGTCTATGAGCAGAAGGCCGGTCAGTTCCCGTTCCATGCGGTCAGTTGCTCCGGAATTCTTCTTCGATGATTCTCAGCGTAGTTTCATGATCGTAGGGAGAAGTAAAACCGGCGGCCCGTTGGTGTCCGCCGCCGCCGTGCTTCCTGGCTATCCACGCTATATCGACATCGTCGGCGGAGCGCAGCGATACGCGCACCTGGCCGTCCTCGAGCTGCTTCAGGAGCACCGCTATGCGAGAGCCACGGGCCATCCTCAGGATGTCGATCAGGTCCTCGGTCTCCTCCATTACCGCGCCCGTCTCCGCCAAGTCCTGCTGCGAGACGTAGCTGTGGATGAGTTCCAGGTTCGGTACCATCTCCGCCCGGACCAGCGTCCTGCCGATGAGGCGCATATACTCAAGGGATTGATTCTCATAGACCTCGTGGGCCGCGCGGTGGGGATTCCCTCCCGCGGCCACCAGCTCTGAGGCCGCCCGGAATGTTGCTGCATTGGTGTTGTCGTGCTGGAAACGGCCGCTATCCGTCATCAGTCCCACATAGAAGCTCATAGCTACGTCGGCCGTCAGGGGAACCCGCGCCTCCTTCAACAACTCGAAGGCTATCTCGGAGGTGGAGGATGTATCGGGCCTCACCAGGTTCAGCTGAGCGAAGATGGTATTGTCCAAGTGATGGTCGATGTTGATGAACCGCTCGGCGCGCAGCGCCTTATCCCGGAGGGAGTTCAGCCGCTCGATGTTGCCGCAGTCCAGGGCCACGAAGACCGGGCATCGCTCCGGGAAGGAGGCCGCCGGGACCAGCAGATCCTGGCCCGGCATGAATCTATACTGCGGCGGGAGTATCCCTTTCCCCGGGATGGCCGCCCAGACCCGTTTGCCCAGCGCCACCAGAGAGATGCTCAATCCCAGTAGCGAGCCTATGCTGTCCCCATCTGGGTTTACGTGTGAGGTGAGGGCTACTTCCTCCGCCGCCTCCAGTATGCCGATTATCGCTTCCGCTGCGTCCGCTTTCATCCGCTCCTCCGCCCGGCAGGTGAGTTCCGTCCTATTCCCGGTTCAACTCCTTGATTATATGCTCGATGCGCAAGCTCTGCTCCGCAGTGCTATCCTCGCGGAACTCCAGTTCGGGGACGAATTTCAGGCGCACCCGCTTTCCCAGCTCGCCCCGGATGTGGGGCTTGGCCTTCTCCAGCACCTGCATTCCCTGTTCCCGCTCCTCGGCCTCGCCCAGAAAGCTGACCCAGACACGGGCCTTTCTCAGATCGGCGGTCATCTCGACCGCAATGATGGTAGCAAATCCCAGCCGGGGATCTTTCACCTCATCCCGCACTATCTCCGATAAAGCCTCTTTGCATGCCTCGCTCACTCTGACGACCCTCTCGGGAATAGCCACTGCTCTTCTCCTCGCTAACCTGTGACCATCTGCTTCTCAAGTATTCTTCCCCGAATCCTCTTTTTGCGGGGTGGCGCAACGATCTAGGGGATGCTGATGATCTCGATCTCCGCGCCCAGAATCTCGGCTCCCTGGGCCTCCTGTATTCCGGCACAGATACGGCCGAGCAAATCTCTGAGGCCGCTCTCGGTCAGGCCCACACAGGCTATTCCGATGGAACCCCGCTGCCAGAGATCGTGGTTTTCTATCTCCACGGCGGAAATGTTATACCTGGAGCGCGCGCGCTCGATCATGCCCTTCATGATGTGGCGCTTCTCTTTAAGGGAATGGCTTCCCGGGATATACAGCTCGATAAGGAGGGTCCCTACGAACATCTTGCCCATGTCCGCCCGGCGGTCAATCCAGGCTTCTCGGAATCTCCCGCCGCTCATAAGCCTCTATTATGTCGCCTTCCTTAACGTCCTGGAAGTTCTCGAGGCCTATACCGCAGTCAAACCCCGCACGAACCTCTCGGACG
>JAHEXQ010000159.1:0-1538 GCA_023252035.1 Actinomycetes bacterium | reverse complement strand
TAAGGCTTACCCTCGTAGATCACGGTTCCGTCGCGTACCAGGCGAACCAAGGAATTGCGCGTTATCAGGCCTTCCTGGACCATGGAGCCCGCGACGGTTCCGATACGCGGGACTTTGAAGAGTTCGATTACTTCCGCCCGTCCCGCTTCCACTTCCTCGTATTCAGGCTCCAGCATGCCGATGGTAGCTGCCCTAATATCGTCAACCAACTGGTAGATGACCCGGTACAACCTGACGTCCACGCCTTCTCTCTCTGCCGCCTCGCCGGCATTCACGTCCGGCCTGACGTTGAAACCGATCACGATTGCATCGGAGGCCGAGGCCAGGAGAACGTCGTTCTCGGTAATAGCCCCCACCCCACGGCGGACTATGTTCAGCTTGACCTTGCTCTGATCCAGCCGTTCCAGGGCGTCGGACACGGCCTCCACCGAGCCTTGCACGTCGCCCTTCACGATCAGGCTGAGCTCCTTCATCTCTTCCTCGCGGATGCGCTGGAAGAGGTCGTCCAGGGTCACGTGTGGGCGCGCAGCCTGACCTCGTTCCGCCGCTCTCTCCCGTACGGAGCGCTCCTGCGCCAGAGCCCTCGCCCGGCGCTCGTCTTTCAGGACGCGGAACTCCTCGCCCGCGCTGGGAACGGATTGCAGGCCGACCACCTCCACCGGCGTCGCAGGCGTGGCCTCTTTCTGCCGCCTTCCCGCCGCATCGACCAAGGCCCTCACCCGCCCCCAGGTGGCACCGGCCACCATGGCAGCGCCCACTCGCAAGGTACCCCTCTGCACCAGCACCGTGGCCACGGGCCCCCGCCCCCGGTCCAGCTTCGCCTCTATCACCACGCCGCTGGCATCCGCCTTGGGGTTGCTCCGCAGTTCGTGCATATCCGCTACGAGCAGGATCATCTCCAGCAACTGGTCCAGGTTGGTGTGCTGCTTGGCCGATACGTCCACGAAGACCGTATCGCCGCCCCACTCCTCGGGCACGAGGTGGTATTCACTGAGTTGCTGGCGCACCCGCGTGGGATTAGCGCCCTCTTTGTCTATCTTGTTCACGGCCACGATAATGGGCACGTTGGCTGCCTTGGCATGGTCGATCGCCTCCATAGTCTGGGGCATGACCCCGTCGTCGGCCGCCACCACCAGCACCGCGATATCCGTCACCTGAGCACCCCGGGCGCGCATGGCGGTGAATGACTCATGTCCGGGGGTATCTATGAAGGTGATGGTGCGCGTGTCGTAATTGACCTGGTAGGCTCCGATGTGCTGGGTTATACCGCCGAACTCGGTGGAGGTCACGTCGGCTTGTCGGATCGCGTCAAGCAGCGAGGTCTTGCCGTGGTCCACGTGTCCCATGACGGTGACCACGGGCGGCCGCGCACGCAATTCCTCCTCGGCGTCCTCCTCCACTTCGGGCTCTTCCAAGTATTTCGATTTTATATCCAATTCGTAGCCCAGTTCCTCCGCGATGACCCTAAGTGCTTCGTCGCTTATGGACTGGTTCATGGAGACCATCTCACCCAATGCCATGAGCAGCCTGATTATCTC
>JAHEXQ010000158.1 GCA_023252035.1 Actinomycetes bacterium | reverse complement strand
TGATAGGCCTCTCGCCATCCAGCTGCGCCTCGCGCTCGATGATGGAGGCCGCCACCACAACCTGATACTTGCTGAGGCCGAGCCTGCCGGCCAGGGACCAATCCAGGCCGGCGGCCTCCTTGTCGAACTGATCCAGCATCTGCTGGATCAGTGAAGCGGCGTCGTCGCTCTCGCGCAGGTCATAGGTCTTGGGAAAGAGGAAGCCCTCAAGGTTGGTCTTCCTATCCTCGGGCAGGTAGGCGGAGGAGAAGCGGCCCGATGCCGCCGCCTGCTCAAAAGCATCCTGGCTGATGAAGGTATCCTGCCCCACTCTCTCCGCGAGCTGCCTTAGGCTGAAACCCTCCGGAACAGTAAGACGCCCTGCCGCTTGGGGCCCCCGCTTCAGAAGGGTGAAGACCTCGCCGTAGTGCATGCCGACGTGCATACGGTAGGTGCCCGCCTGGAAGTCGCGGCTTCGTCCCTCCACCCAGGCCAGGGTACGGAAGAGAAACGCGCTGGTGACTACGCCGGCATCGTGCAGTTTCTGCGCGATGCGCAAGGTTGAATCACCCTGCTCGACCTGGACAGTGACCTCGGAACTCGGCTTGGGATAGAAATAGTGGCGAACCAGGAAGAATGCCACCAGTAAGAGGAGAACAACTACGGGGATGATGATGAATTGTTTCTTTACGGTATATCTGCGTCCGCGAATTGTGAGCTTGATGTTCCGGAACCTCCTATTCAGGCCCTTCAGGCGGTTCACCACCAGGGCCTGCCTTGCTCTCCAGGTATCCCTGGAGGATCAGCGCGGCCGCCACCGCATCGTCGGGCTTCGCCCTGCGCCTGCCGCCAGGCTTGCCCCCGGACGCCTCAGCCAGCCGGCGCCTGGCCTCCACCGTGGAGAGCCTCTCGTCTCGGAAGACGACATTTACTCCCCGAGACCGGAGCGGCTCTACGAACCCGCGCACCGCCTCCGCCTGGAGCCCCTCCTTGCCGCTCTTGGTGATGGGAAGACCCACTATGACTTCATCCGCACCGGTCTTCTCGAGCAGCCCGACCACATATTCGGCGAGCCTGCCGGGATCGCACCCAACCAGTACCTCGTGGGGATGGGCCATCATTCCCAGGGCATCGGAGACGGCCACACCGATCCTCCGCTCCCCTATGTCCAGGCCCACTTTCCGGCTGAGATCCGGCAATTATCCTTCATCTCCAGCGGCGCCCAACAGCTCGGCCGCAAGCTCGGAGACTTTTTCCAGAGCGGCTTCCCGTCCCGCGATATCCGGGCCACCGCCCACGGCCATATCCGGTTTGCCTCCGCCTCCGCCGCCCAGCAATTTCCCCGCCTCTTTCACCAATCCCCCGGCCGTCACTCCCCGCTTCACGAGATCCGGGGAGACAGCCACAACCAGGTTGGCCTTGCCTTCGCTCAAGGAGACGATTCCCACTACCGCGGGCTTCATTTTCTCGCGCACCAATTCTGCCAGTTCCCGCATGCGGGCTACATCTTTCTCCTCCACCATCCCCACAAGGATATTGGCGTCGCTTACGCGGCGCAATAAGCCGTGGGCCGCCAGCCTCTCCGCCTCCCCCACCATTTCGGATCGCCCGTATTTCGCCAGCCCCGCCTCCAGCTCCCGGTTGGTCTGCAGCAATTTCTCCACTCTAGGCACAATCTGTTTGGGGGTCGCTTTCAGCAAGCCCGACACCTCGGACATCCGCCGCTCCAGGTCTTTGCGGTAGCGGTAGGCAAAACGTCCCGAGATAGCCTCCAGGCGGCGCATATTCGCACCGATGCCCGACTCGGAGAGGATCACCAGGGAGCCGATGATGCCGGTGCGCGGCGAGTGGGTTCCTCCGCACAGCTCGCGGCTAAGGTCGTCCACCTCCACTACGCGCACCAGTTCGCGGTATTTCTCACCGAAGAGGGCGATGGCTCCCAGGCTCTTCGCGTAGTCGAAAGTGGTGACGTAGGCGCGCACGGGGTGGTCCTCCAAAATCTCCATATTCACCAGTTCTTCGACGCGCTGGAGCTCCTCCGGGCTAAGGGGCGCGAAATGGGTGAAGTCAAAACGAAAACGTTCCGGCTCGACCAGGGAGCCGGACTGCCGCGCATGCGCGCCCAGCACCTCGCGCAGCGCCCAGTGCACCAGGTGGGTTGCCGTGTGGTTGCGCATGATATCCAGGCGCCGCTCCCTGTCCACGGACGCGGTGACCTGCAGGCCGGCCTCGGCCACACCGCTCAGTACCTTGCCCCGGTGAACGGTGAGGCCCGAAATCGGCACCTGAGAATCGCCGACCTCGAACTTGAATCCATCGCCCGAGATCAGACCGGTATCCCCCACCTGTCCACCCATCTCGCCGTAAAAGGGCGTACAATCCAGGACCAGCTCCCCCTCCTGGCCCTCTTCCAGGCGCGGAAGTGCGTGCCCTCCCCCCACCAGGGCCTTGATCTCCGCCCTCTCCTCCATCTTCTCGTAGCCGACGAAGACGGTCTCACCGAAGTTGTCCAGAATCTCGCGATAGACTTCCTTTTCGGGAGTGGCGAAGGTCTCCTCGGCGCGCGAGAGGCGTGCCCGTTCCACCTGCTCCTGCATAAGCCTCTCGAAATCCGCCTCGTCCAGCCGGATTCCCTTCTCCTCCGCTATCTCGCGGGTAAGCTCCAGCGGAAAGCCCAGCGTATCGTGCAGGTAGAAGACGTCTTTTCCGGATATGGTCTGGGTGGCCGGGTCGTTTACGCGTTCCACAGCCTCTTCCAGGTAAGCCATGCCCTGCCGCAGGGTCTTGCCGAAGCGATCCTCTTCGCTGCGGGCGATGCTCAGGATGAAAGCCAGGTTCTCCTTCAGTTCCGGATAACCCGGGCCCATCATATCGGCGGTGAGCCGGCATAGGTCCGCCAGGAAAGGTTGCTCCACTCCCAGCAAGCGCCCGTGCCGGACGGCGCGCCGGATTATGCGGCGCAGTATGTATCCCCGTTCCTCGTTGGATGGGAGGACTCCGTCGTTGATCATGAAAGTCATGGCGCGGCAATGGTCGGATACGATCTTCAGGGATACGTCCGTGCGTTCGTCCTGGCCGTAGCGGGTGCCGGCGATCTCAGCCATACGTTCGATGATGGCGCGCAGGTTGTCCGTCTCGAAATTGTTCTTGACGCCCTGCAGGACGGAAGCCACCCTCTCCAGCCCGAGGCCGGTATCTATGTTCTTCTTGGGAAGCGGGTGCAGTTGCCCTTCGGCATCCCGGTCGTACTGCATGAAAACCAGGTTCCAGAGCTCCAGGTACCGGTCGCAGTCGCACCCTATACCGCATTCGGGCCTCTCGCAGCCGAATTCGGGACCCTGGTCGTAGATGATCTCGGAGCAGGGGCCGCAGGGGCCGGTGACGCCCATGTCCCAGAAGTTGTCCGCCGCGCCCAGCCGCACCAGCCGGTCCGGCCGGATGCCCACCACATCCTTCCAGATGTCGTAGGCCTCATCGTCATCCTCGTAAACCGAGCACCAGAGCCGCTCGGGGTCCAGCTTCAGGTTTACCGTCAGGAACTCCCAGGCCCAGGGGATAGCCTCACGTTTGTAGTAGTCCCCGAAGCTGAAGTTTCCCAGCATCTCGAAGCAGGTCAGGTGGCGGGCGGTTCTTCCCACGCGCTCGATATCCGTGGTGCGCACGCATTTCTGAGCCGAAGTGGCCCGGTCGAACTCCGGCTTCACCTCGCCGAGAAAGTATGGCTTGAAGGGGACCATGCCGGCGCCGGTGAGCAGCAGCGTAGGGTCGTCGGGGATGAGCGAAGCGCTCTTAACGATCCGGTGGCCGCGCGCTGAGAAGAACTCCAGAAAGAGCGCCTTGATCTCTTCGCTCTTCATTCCGCACCCTCTTGGCCGGCCTGGCTCTGCGCGCCGCTTTCCGCGCTCTCCCCTTCCGCCGCGCCCGACGCATCCGCCCGGCGGCCGCCGAGTACCCGGGACACGGCGGCGCCCACTCCCAGTACCCTCACCAGGGGTGAGGAGACCCAGCGATGTAGCGCATCTCCCAGTGCGTTCACGCGCCGGGCGATCTTCAACGCGTTATCGGCCACTCCGTCCACCAGTTCCAGGCCCGTGTTGACATGGTCCATGGCGGTCTGTACGCGCGACATAGCGGGGATGGTCTCCCGGCGGATATCGTCCAGCATATGGTTAGCGATGCTCACAGCCCGGGCCAGCTTTATCATGACCAGGGCAACCGCCAGCATGAACAGCCCGAAGGAGATCGCCGCGACCATGGCTGCAACTCCACCCATGCGCGACCTCCGGACTACTTTCCCTGCCGGGAGAAGTAATCCTGTATCGCCCCGTGGATGCCGTCCGCGGCCAGGTTCGAGCAGTGAAGTTTCTCGGGCGGCAGGCCGCCGAGTTCCTCGGCCACCCGCGAATTGGTCAGGGCCATGGCCTCCTCAACGCTCCGGCCCTTCACCATCTCGGTGCCGATGCTGCCCGAGGCCACCGCTGCGCCGCAGCCAAAGGTCTTGAACTTGACGTCGGCCAGTCTGCCGTCCTCAACCTTGATGGTTATCTTGATCATATCTCCGCAGACGGGGTTGCCCGCCTCGCCTACGCCGTCGGGATCGGTTATCTCACCTACGTTCCGCGGATTTTGGAAGTGGTCGATCACAATATCGGTGTACATAATCCTTTCTCCGAGCTCGCTTTTGTGCCTCTGCTTCGGCCTGTTTTCGCTGTACATGAACGTTTTCGAGGATAACACCCTGCCAGAAAGGGTGTCAAACCATTGCGCTGGTTCACGACCTAGTGGACACCCGAGCTTTTCCCTTTCGCAGCCCTCCGACGTGAACGATCCCGTCCGGCGCACATCGACATAGGTAGGCCCTCGCGGGCTGTCCCTGTCACACCACCGTGCGTACGGGTCCGTACACGGCAGTTCGGTAGAGTTAAGCGGC
Source organism: Actinomycetes bacterium (assembly GCA_023252035.1). Lineage (GTDB taxonomy): Bacteria > Actinomycetota > Geothermincolia > Geothermincolales > JAHEXQ01 > JAHEXQ01. The sequence continues at coordinate 265 of JAHEXQ010000158.1, read as the reverse complement.
ACAACGGGCCGCCAAGGTGATGAGGCCGAGTTCGGAAAAGAAGGCAACCGGGAAAGCGGTGTGCATGCCAGGGCTTCCGCTCATGCGCCAGTGGCTGTGGGCTGCGCCGGCGGTGAGTGCCGCTTGGTTCTTGTTGAGCCCTCTGGCCTTTAGCCCGGCGTAGCGCGTACGCCCCCGTTTCCACTGCTTCCAGATGAAGCAGCGCAGCCTGCGCCTGGTCCAGGAGTCCAGCTCACGCAGGACCGAGGGGGTCTGGCAGAAGCCG
>JAHEXQ010000157.1 GCA_023252035.1 Actinomycetes bacterium | reverse complement strand
CGAGAGTGATCGCGCCGGCCGGAGTTCCGCTGCGTGCGCAGGCAGGGTATGCCTTGAGAGTTCCTGCGGCGTCTGTTATCAGTTACCGAAGAGCTCCGCGGACCGGAGGTCACCCCCTGCAGGGAAGTCTCCAAAGGCGAGCAGAGCAGGCGTTTTCCTTGACAGTCAAACAGGCACTATTTAGAATCTAACTTAGCGTAGGCAGGGATTAATATCCGCCAGTGTTTTTGAGCGCGTGAAGATAAAAAAGACATGTCTCCTAACTTTATTTTGCGATAGTGGTCTTTTTCGAGAATATTAATCAATGCCGAGCGACTCGGCATTTTTTGTTTTCAGAAAGGGTGCAGCTCAGAAGGCTGGTAAGACCCAGCGGAACGTGAAATCGGCGCCGGAAGGGCGCGTGAAGATAAAGTGGAACAGGAGGTTCATCGTGGCTTTACCCATCATCATCGGAGTGGTAGCCCTGATAGTAGGCTGTTTAGGGGGTTTCCTGATCAGGAAATTCGTAGCAGAGGCCAAGATAAGGTCAGCCGAGGCCATGGCGCAGCGTATCATAGCGGACGCGGAAAGCAAGAGCGAAGCGAATAAGCGTGAAGCTCTAGTTGAGGCTAAGGATGAGATTTTCGCATTGAAGATCGAAACGGAGCAGGAGCTGAAAGCCCGGCGCAGCGAGCTCCAGAGGTTCGAGAGAAGGCTTCTCCAGAAGGAAGAGGCCTTGGACAGCAAGCTGGAGGCCCTGGACAAGCGGGAGCGCTCGCTCACTGGCCGTGAGGGGGAGGTTAAGGGTTTACATAGCAAGTATGAGAGATTGATAGCGGAGGAGAAGGCACTCATCGAGAAGGTGGCGCGCCTATCCGCTGACGAAGCCAAGGCCCTACTGCTGCAGCAGGTGGAGGAGGATGCCAAGCGGGAGAGCATTCAGATCATCAAGCAGGTCGAGATGAAGACCCGCGAAGAGGCGGATAAGAAGGCCAAGGAAATCATCTCGACGGCTATCCAGAGGACGGCGTCCGACCACGTAGCCGAGACCACGGTCTCGGTGGTAGCGCTGCCCAGCGATGATATGAAAGGCCGGATAATCGGACGTGAAGGGCGTAACATCCGTACCTTCGAAACCCTGACCGGCATCAACCTGATCATCGATGACACGCCGGAAGCGGTCATCCTTTCCAGCTTCGATCCCATACGCCGCGAGATCGCGCGCATAACACTGGAGCGGCTCATCGCCGACGGGCGCATCCAACCCGCGCGCATCGAGGAGATGTACGAGAAGTCCAAGATTGAGGTGGAGAACGAGCTGAAAGAGGCGGGGGAGCAGTCTGTCTTCGATGTGGGCATCCACGGCGTGAATCCCGAACTGGTCAGAGTCCTGGGCCGGCTGAAGTACCGGACTAGTTACGGACAGAACGTCCTGAGGCACTCCCTGGAGGTCGCTTACCTCGCGGGCATGATGGCTGCGGAGCTGGGAACCGAGGTGAAGCTGGCCAAACGTGCCGGCCTCTTCCACGACCTGGGCAAAGCCATCGACCATGAGGTGGAGGGTTCGCACGCGGTCATCGGCGCTGAACTAGCTCGCCGCTTGAAGGAAAACGAGGCTGTGGTGCATGCCATAGAGGCGCACCACGGTGACGTAGAGCCCAACAGCGTGGAGGCTGTGCTGGTGCAAGCCGCCGACGCTATCAGCGCGGCGAGGCCGGGAGCGCGCCGAGAGACCCTGGAGAGCTACATCAAGCGCCTGGAGAAACTGGAGACCTTGGCGGACTCCTTCGAGGGCGTGGAGAGTTCCTACGCCATGCAGGCGGGACGCGAGATCAGGGTCATGGTCAAGTCGGACATCATCGACGATGCGGGGTGCGCAGCGCTCTCGCGCGACCTGGCCAAGCAGATCGAGGAGGAGCTGGAGTTCCCGGGCCAGATCAAGATAACTTGTATCCGGGAGACCAGGGCCGTGGAGTACGCCAAGTAATCCCCGCTGGGCCCTGGGTGGTGATTCAAGCCCGTCTTCACAGGCGGGCTTTCCCATGGCCAAACCAGCGTGATGCAAGAGGATGTTACACTGGCGTCAGGTTACTGCCTCGTGCGGGAGTTTGGAAAAGACCCGGTTGATAAAAGGTGACCCTTTTGTCAACTTTAGCTGTGCGAAGCGGTTTGGGTATGGAGCGATGAATGGACCAACGCGATAAGAGCAAGGCTGACAGGCTTCTGGACTTCGTCAAGGACGTGGCCTCGGAGAGGTCGCTCCGCATCGAAGAGGAACTGGGCTACGGTTACGTTCGCCTGCGCATCACCGAGGCCGAGAGACGGCAGGCCCTGCAGGACATCCGCAGCGTCGAGGATGTGGTGCGCGAACTGTTCAGAAACGCCCGGGATGCCGGAGCCCGCCGGGTCTATGTCGCCTTCCAGAAGGAGAGGGACCGTTATCGCAACGTAGCGGTCATAGACGACGGCTGCGGTATACCTCCCGAGATCCAGGACCGCATCTTCGACTCCCGCGTCACCTCCAAGATAGAGGGCGTCTTGAATGACCCCTTCGGCGTGCATGGACGGGGCATGGCCCTTTTCTCCATGCGGGCCGCCATCGACCAGGTCGATCTGGTATATTCCGAGCCTGGTTGCGGGGCCGTCATCAAGGCGGTGATCGATACTCGCAAAGTGCCCGAGAAGAAGGACCAATCCACTTATCCCCGGCTGGTGCAGGAGGAGGGCCAGGAGCCGGTTCTAGCCGGGACGCGCAACGTGCCCCGGCTGCTGGTGGAGTTCGCCCTCGCGGGCGATGGGCCGGCGATCTATCTCGGCTCCAACGCCGAGGTGCTGGCCACGCTGCTCAGTCAGGCGCGCCGCGACTGGGGAGGTGGAAATCCGGCCGGCCCCGCGCCCGTCTTCGCGGGCCTGGCTGCCATTACCGAGGCCAGGGTGCTGCGCGATTTCGCCGCCGGCCGCCTGGGTTTGCAGGTATCGGAGCGCAACTGTTTTCGCATCCTGGAAGGAGAGATACCGCCCATGGAGGATCTGAGCGCGCTGCCCCTCAAGGCGGAGCGCCGGGGTCCGGGGGATAGCCTCGCTGCAGCGCCGGTTGAATCCACCGGGCGCAGGGGGCGACTGCAGGGACAGCCCCTGGCCAAACGCCTCTCGCAGCAGGACCTCGACTCTCTGGCAGCCCGTTTCGCCGACGCCTTCAACCAAGTGGGCCGGGACTATTTCATGCAGGTGCTTGATCCGTCCAAGATCAAGATACGGCGCAAAAGGGATCGCATCACTATTTCCCTGCCACTCTGCGACGACGATCTGGAGTAAGGGTGGGCCCTCAGGCTGATCAGCCACCTCGATTGATCGCCTTGGCAAATTTTCTTTTAACCTTTAGGCAAAATCCCTATAATCAGATGTACCGAAAAGGAGAAACACGGCCGGAGCAATGTTCACAGGGGGATCGTCATGGAAATTCTCAAGGTAGCGTCGAAGTCAAACCCGAATTCGGTAGCGGGAGCGTTAGCGGGAGTATTGAGAGAATCAGGGGGAGCCGAGATCCAGGTCATCGGCGCGGGGGCCCTGAATCAGGCCATCAAGGCCATAGCCATTGCCCGGGGTTTTGTCGCCCCGAGCGGTATGGACCTGGTATGTATCCCTGCATTTACGGACATAGAGATCGAAGGCGAGGAGAGGACCGCCATCAGGCTGACGGTGGAATCGCGCTGACGGGCGGGATGCCATTCCGGGGCGAATCCAGCACGGTCTCATGAGAGAGGGCAGCTTATGAGCGTTCTCAAGGTCATCTTCTACGCACTGCTTATAGTGCTGACCCCGGTGCTTTCCGTATTCCTTATCCGAGTGGCTCTGAAGGTAGCCAAAGCCGTGGACCGCCTGGCCAAGACCCTGGACGACGCGCGCCCGCAGCTCAATAGCCTGCTCCAGAGCATGAACAGATCCTTAGGCGAGGCCGAGGCACAGATTTCCAGCGTGAGCGAGATGACCGGCCAAGCCCAGGAGATGATGCAGCGGGTGGAGGCCGGCGTAACCTCTTTTCAGAGCGCCCTGAGTTCTCCCGTGGTGAGGTACGTAGGTGTGCTGGCCGCCTTTCTGGCCAGCTCGCGGCTCTTCCGCACCAGGTACACAGGCCGCAAACGTCGCGGGAGGAGGTAGCGCCATACCCGCTTTCATCCTCTCCTCCGCTTCTCTTTATCACTATCCCCTGGATTTTTTCTTCGCCCTGGCCGCGGAGGCGGAATTCGGGGGAGTGGAGATCATGGTGGACAAGCGGCTGGAGACGCAGGATGCGGGCGTCCTGGGGCGCCTATCGGCCAAACACGGCGTCCCCGTTAAGTGCGTACATGCGCCCTTCCTCCTCATGAACCGGAGTGTCTGGGGCAACTACGCCGGCAAGATCGGGAGGAGCATCGAGCTGGCCAGGGAGCTCGGAGCCGAGACCGTGGTGGTGCACCTGCCTTACTACTGGCACCTGGCTTATGCGCGCTGGCTCAAGAACGACATCAACCGCTTCACCCGCGAGAACGGGGCGGTTCTGGCAGTGGAGAACGCCATTCTGCTCAACGTGCGCAACCGCGTGAACGTCTCCTTCTTCAACGACCTGGATAGCCTGAAGATGTTCGACCACGTCGCCTTCGATACCAGCCACTTCGCCATATCCCGCGTGGACATCCTGGATGCGTGGAGGGAGCTGAAAGACCGCGTGGCGCATGTGCATCTCTCCGACAACCGGGGCCACGGCTTCGACGACCACGCGCTGCCGCTGCAGGGAAAGCTTCCCCTGGGTCAGTTCCTGGGCGCCTTGCGCCGTGACGGATACACCGGCCTTATATGCCTGGAACTGAGCCCGCGTGCGCTGGAGTCGAGCAAGCCGGAGAGGGTGGTACCGCACCTCAAGGAGAGCCTCGAGTTCTGCCGCAGTCACTACAACGGCTAGATATTCGCAGGGAGGAAGGGAAGCATAGGGGGGATAGGCATGCCGAGCATCAGGGGCCGCATCGCCACACTCATGGTCCGCCTGACCACGCTGGTCGCTTTCGAGAGTTTCTATCCGAGGCGGTACCAGAGGTTCGTCATGTCCGAGGTCACACCGCGCATTTTCTGGCCCAAGTTCAAAGGATTGAAGTGCGAGCTGGTGGATGCGGGTGGGGTGAGGGCCGCCTGGCTCATCCCGGGATGCGTGCGGGAGGACCGCGTGCT
>JAHEXQ010000156.1 GCA_023252035.1 Actinomycetes bacterium | reverse complement strand
GGCGACATCGTCCCCCTGCCCCAGCTTGGTCTTAACGGATACGGTCTGGCGGGAGTGTGCCCCTACCGGGACCGTCTGGTCCTGGGTGGAACCGGCCCCCAACATGTAGGTGATCTGCACGGATGCGTCAATCCCTGAGGGGTTCTGCACCGTGATGTAGGGGTCAAAACCGGGGCGGCAGGTGCCCTCGGCGAAGTACCAGGCGGGTGCGGGGCTGGCAGCCGAGCCCACCACGCAAGAGCCGCCGGTCCACCCGTTGTAGTTGAAGTACATGGGCCGCTCGACGATGATGAGCTGCTGGCCCGCGTTTAAGCTCTCCACCTTGGCCGAGAAGTCGTGGGCTACGTCGTTGGCCTCGCCCAGGGTGTCCTTGACCCGTACGGTCTGGCGGGAGTGGGCACCCACGGTGAGGGTTTGCGAGGCGGTGTTGCCGTCCCCCAGCATGTAGGTGATCTGCACCTGCGCGTCGTTGGTGCCCGGGTTCTGGACGGTGATGTAGGGGTCAAAACCGGGGCGGGTCGTGCCCTCGGCGAAGTACCAGACCGCTCCCTGGCCGGTGGCCCCCACCACGCAACTTCCGCCGGTCCAGCCACCATAGTTGAAGTACATGGGGCGCTCGGCGATGATGTCGGCCCCTGCGGTTAGACTCTCCACCTTGGCGGAGAAGTCGTGGGCGACATCGTCCCCCTGCCCCAGCTTGGTCTTAACGGATACGGTCTGGCGGGAGTGTGCCCCTACCGGGACCGTCTGGTCCTGGGTGGAACCGGCCCCCAACATGTAGGTGATCTGCACGCTGGCATCTACCCCGGAGGGATTTTGGATCGTGATATAAGGGTCAAAACCGGGGCGGGTCGTGCCCTCGGCGAAGTACCAGACCGGGGATGGACCCGAAGCGCCGATCACACACGAGCCCCCGGTCCAGCCACCATAGTTGAAGTACATGGGTCGCTCGGCGATGATGTCGGCCCCGGGGGTAAGGCTCTCCACTTTGGCCGAGAAGTCGTGGGCGACATCGTCCCCCTCACCCAGCTTCACCTTGACCGGGACGGTCACCCGGGACTCTTTGGGGACGTTGAAGGTCTGGGAGTCGTTGTTGCCGTTCCCCAACATGTAAGTGATATTGACGGTCGCATCCACCGCCGAGGGGTTCTGGACGGTGATGTAGGGATCGAAGCCGGGGCGGCAGGTGCCCTCAGCGAAGTAGAAGGCGGGGGCCGCCAGGACGAAGGGGGAGAGCGAATCCACCTCGCCCACCACCCAATGATTAACCGTATCGACGGATTTGGTCGCGTCCACCCAGTTACCGCCCTGTTTGTGCATGAGCCGCAGCTCGGAAGGCGAGACGGTCAGAGTGGCTGGGTCATAGGACACGCGCACCGTGATTTTGCCGGTATAGGTGGCGGTGGTCTGGACCTCCGTGCAGGTCCCCCCGATTACTCTGAACCCCACAGATGGGTCTCCCTGAGGCACGGCGGTAGTGCTGCCTCCCCCCGTCACCTGGCTGAAGGTAAGCCCCACATCCGTTCCGCTCAGTATCGCCGGCATGCTGACGCTGACATTGCTACCGGCATTCGTCACAGCTATGTTGGTGACGACAAGCCCGCCGGATACCCATACGTGCGTAGCGTCGTAGCCGTCAGCATCGTGAAAGGCCGTATCGCCGGTGTCCGTGCCGCCAGCCAGAACGCTCCAGGAAGCACCCCCGTTGGCGGAATGGACTATGGTGCCGAACTCCCCTGAGGCCCATACGTCGCTGCCCTTCACGTAGATGCCCTCCAGCCACTGGGCACGGGTGTACTGTTCGCTCCAGGCAGTTCCGTTCCAGTGATAGATCGCCCCGCTGGTGCTTTCCGGAGGGGACTGGCCTCCCACGTTGCAGGCGGCCCAGATGTTATTCTCCGCTGTGCCCCCGAAATTTCCGACACCGACTCCGGTAGACAGGACTTGTTGAACACTGAAAGTGCCGGGGTCCCCGCCGCTCGAGAATAGTATCTCGCTCGCACCCGTGGCCGGATTTCCCGCAAAAGCCCAGATGTGTGTGGCGTCCAGGGCGAAGATACTGGAGATACTGAAGCCTGCAAGGAATAATTGCGACTTCCATTGGCTGCCGTTCCACCAGTATATCTCCCCGGTCGGGTTGTCGAAGGCGCCGGAATAGCCGCACACCCACACGTTGTTGGCATCGACTGCGGCTACTCCGCTCAGGTTGGGAGTAGGGTCTGCCAACGGAAAAGGAGTCCAGTCGATGCCGTTGTAGCGCAGGATCTTCCCGCCGGTTCCGGTGGCGTTCCAGCCCCCTACGGCCCAGACGTCATTGGCAGCCACCGCATCCACACCGTAGAGTATGCCGTTGTTTCCGGTTCCCGGGTCATACCGGTACTGCTCGGTCACGGCGCCTGTTGCCGGATCGTAGAACAAGATGACCCCGTAAGCGGTGAAGTTGGAGTCCCACTTGGTGCCTCCCACACCCCAGAAATGGGTCGCATCGTAGGCCTTTACGCCGAAGATGTCACTGATATCCGCACCTACGGCGGCAGCCTTCACTTCCGCCGGGCCGCCCAGGCTTACGCCCGGGATCACCAATAAGAGCACCGTGGCGGCGAGTATCGCGATTGCGATCGCCGCCGCCAAGATCTTACAGGTCTTAGAGCTGCTTGCGAAACCTCCGGTCATGGCCTCTCCTTTCCCCAGAAAAGCTCTCGAGAACGTCGTTATTATATCAGCCCAAGCAATCAAATCTCCTGGAAACACCAAGCGTCCCTAAGGGGCGGGAATTTCAGCGGGGTGTTTTGCGCCACCTGTTATAATCTACGCATGAAATTCGACGGGCCGATCCTGCAGGTGGCACTGGACTTTGTCGATCTGGAGCGCGCTCTCCAGGTGGCCGCCGAGGCGGTGGAAGGCGGGGCCGATTGGCTCGAGGCCGGAACCCCGCTCATCAAGAGTGAAGGGCTCAACGCCGTGCGCGCACTCAGGCAGCGGTTCCCGCAGCACACCATCGTGGCGGATATGAAGACCATGGACGCGGGACGCGCCGAGGTGGAGGTGGCGGCCAAAGCTGGCGCCAACATCATCGACGTGCTGGGCGCTGCCTCCGATGCCACCGTGGCCGAATGCGTCGATGCTGCCAACAACTACGGCGCCGAGATCGTGGTGGACCTCATCGAAGTGCACGACCCGGTGGAGCGGGCACGCGCCGCCGAGGCCGCCGGAGCCCACTATGTCTCCGTGCATACCGCCATCGACGTACAGATGAAAGGGGGAGACCCCTTCGAGAAGCTCAAGCTGGTGGCGAACGCGGTAAATATCCCCGTGGCGGTCGCCGGTGGGATCAACTCGGAGACGGCGGCAAAGGCCGCTGAGAACGGGGCACGCATCGTCATCGTTGGAGGGGCTATTACCAAGAGCGCCGATGCGCGCCAGGCGGCCGCTGAGATCAAGCAGGCTATGCAGACGGGCAAGGCCGTGCAATCCGACCTCTACAAGAGGGTGGATCTGGCCAACGTGCGCGATATCCTGAAGAAAGTCTCCACGGCGAATATCTCAGACGCCATGCACCGTTCCGGTGAGCTCGAGGGCATCCGGCCCATCATGCCCGGCTTCAAGATGGCCGGCCCCGTGGTCACCTGCCGGACCTTCCCGGGCGACTGGTCCAAGCCGGTGCAGGCCATCGATCTGTGCGAGCCGGGCGACGTCCTCATCATCGACGTGGGCGGGCAATACCCGGCCGTCTGGGGCGAGCTGGCCACCCACAGTGCCATCCAGCAGCAGATGGAGGGAGTGGTCATCGACGGAGCCATCCGCGATACCCCCGACATCATCGAGCTGAAGTTCCCGGCCTTCTCGCGTTTGGTGAGCCCCACCGCGGGCGAGCCCAAAGGCTTCGGGGAGATAAACGTCCCCATCACCGTGGGCGGCCGCCGCGTCTTCTCGGGCGACTGGGCAGTGGGAGACGATGACGGAGTGGTCATCATCCCGAGGGAGAGGGTGGTTGAGATCACCAACCGCGCTATGGACGTCCTGGAGCGGGAGAACCGCTTGCGGGCGGAAATAGACGAGGGTAGCACTCTTTCCCAGGTGGGCTACCTGGATAAGTGGGATAAAAAGCGCTGATACCCGGAAGCGCGAGCCCGCGGGCGCACCGCGGCAAGGTCCCTTAGAAAAGGCCCCGCGGTATCTCCTCGCCCTTGACTAAGTCCTCGTAATCCTCGCGCTGGCGCACCACGAACCACTGGTCGCCTTTCACCAGGACCTCGGCGGCCCGGGGGCGGGAGTTGTAGTTGGAGGACATGGAGAAGCCGTAGGCACCGGCGCTCATCACGGCGGCCAGTTCCCCCTGCTCTAAGAGGGGCATCTCGCGATCGCGGGCTAGGAAATCCCCGGACTCGCAGATGGGGCCCACCACGTCCGCCTTGACCGTATCGCGAATGCCCTGGCTGACCGGCCTTATCTCATGGTAGGAGCCGTAGAGGCTGGGGCGGATGAGGTCGTTCATGGCGGCATCCACTATGATGAACTGCTTCTCCGGAGCGCTTTTGCGATAGAGCACCCGGGTGAGCAGGACTCCCGCGTTGCCTACTATCATGCGGCCTATCTCCCAGATGACGGTGCACCCCAGGCCCTTCAAAACCTCCCCCACCCGCGACGCGTAGTCGGCGGGAACCGGCACGTCCTCGTCCTGGTAGGGGATGCCGAAGCCGCCCCCCATATTGAAGTAGTCTATGCGGAAACCTTCCTGCCGCAGGGCTCCCACCAGGTCTCCCATCTTCTGCACGGCCTCGGCGTAGGGCCCCACGTCGATTATCTGGGAGCCGATATGCGTATGGACGCCCACGGGTTCGATGTGCGCCAACCCGCGCGCCCGTCTGTACTCATCCAGAGCTCGGTCGATGGGAATGCCGAACTTGGCCTCCCGCAGCCCCGTCGCTATATAGGGGTGTGTAATGGGGTCCACGTCGGGATTCACGCGCAGGGCCACCTGTGCCTTCTTGCCCATGGCCGCGGCAACGCGCTCTATCTGCTCCAGCTCCTCCGCCGACTCGACGTTGAACATGAGCACGCCCACCTCCAGCGCCTTGGCTATCTCGGGGGCAGTCTTGCCGATGCCGGCATAGACGATGCTGGCCGGGAGAACGCCCGCGCGCAGAGCCCGGTAAAGCTCGCCGCCGGAGACGATGTCGGCCCC
>JAHEXQ010000022.1 GCA_023252035.1 Actinomycetes bacterium | reverse complement strand
TATTCGCCCACTGGAGGCTTCTGGGGGCTCAGGCTGGATGATAGGAGCCGTATGAAGGGAGACTTTCACGTACGGTTCTGTGAGAGCGGGGGGGCGAGACTCCCCCCCGCTACTCGGCGAGGTTTGAGGGGCTAGGCTATTCCATTCTCAACGGTCTGGACATTGCCCCCGGTGAGATGCTCGAGGAGCGAGGAAGCTACGAGGAAGTCATCCTTGCCCGGCGGCTTAACGATGCCATCGCCCAGTCGAACCCCAACATACCGGCGGGTGCCCACGATGAAGTCATCAAGAAGGTCACAACCACTTCATCTCCTTCCCTGGAACGCAACAAGCAATTCTTCCACCGCATACTGACCACCTCTGCCGCTCCCAGGTTGGCGGGTATGTTTTATTGCCGCTTGGTGACTGAAAACAGGTACTTGCTGGCAACAGATAATACAGGTTGGTTTCCAGAGGCTAATCTGGTAGCGACAGCCCAAGCTGCCCTCTATTGATTTCTTGTTTGCCCTCGTCAAGAGCTTGCAGAAACCTTGCAATCTAGCATAATCGATAGTAGTTATTCACTGCTAACTGATAGTAGTTATTCACCCGCAACTGATAGTAGTCGTTCAAAGGCCGAAGGTCTGCTTCATGAGGGCATCGTGCCATTTGGCAGATTCATAATGTCCCTGATGAATCAGGATAGCGGGAAGGGCTAGGGCTGTCGCGCGGAAAAGCGAACATGTTCGGGGTCAGGCGCTCTCCTGTTCGGTTTAATTCACCCGGGTTTGTGATATTAATAGGGACATGGAATTCGACCAGCTTGAACTGGATACCATCACGCCGCTGCAACTTAAGCGCTACTTGAAAGACAAGTTCGTCGTGGTCGCCTCGAACCGTGGCCCGGTGGAGTTCCGCAAAGTGCCGGGCGGCCAGGTTAAACCCTTCCGGGGGGCGGGCGGTGTGGTGACGGCCATGTCCACTGCTCTCACCGCGACGGATGCCATCTGGCTCTCGGCGGCCCGCACGGCGGAGGATCGCCTCAAGGCACAGGAGGCTAAACGCGGACGAATCGGCCTTCCCGAGGACGACCCCCAGTACTGGGTGAAGTTCGTGACCCCGGAGAAGGACGAGTACGAGGGTTACTACAACACCATCAGCAACAACCTCCTCTGGTATATGCAACATTACATGTGGGATATACCGCGGGTGCCGGTGATAGACGAAGCCACTTACGAGGCCTGGAGCCAGGGATACCGTAAGGTGAACCGTCTCTTCGCGGAGCGCATCCTGGAAGAGATAAAGCGGACCGATAAGAAGCCTCTCATATTCCTCCAGGATTATCACCTGTACCTCTGCGCGCATTACATCAGGCGGCGGGCGCCTGAAGTGCTAATCCACCATTTCACCCACAGCCCCTGGACGCAGCCCGACTACCTGAGGCTGTTGCCCCTTCGTATGCGGAAAGAACTGATGCAGGGCATCCTGGCCAACGACATCGTTGGCTTCCACACCCAGCGCTACGCCTCCAACTTCATCTGGTGCTGCCAGGAGGGCGATGCCGTGCGCGTCTCCGTGAACGCGAAGACCCGCTCCGTATCCTACGCGGGCAGGGAGGTGCTGGTGCGCCACTACCCCATCTCCGTCGATCACGAGACCCTAAAGAAGAGGGCGGCCTCCGAAGACGTGCGGCGCTACCGGGAACAGATACGCGGATTGGCGGGGAGCCGTAAACTGCTGGTGCGGGTGGACCGCGTAGAACTCTCCAAGAATATCGTCCGTGGCCTTCTGGCCTATCGCACGTTCTTGAGGGACCATCCGGAATGGCGTGATCGCGTGATGTTCGCGAACTTCATCTATCCCTCGAGGGAAACGCTGAAAGAGTACCGGGATTACCGCCGCGCGATAGAGGAGCTGGTGCGCGAGATAAACGTCGAGTTCGGAGGCCCGGACTGGGTGCCCACTTACATGGATATAGAGGATAACTACCCGCGTTCCCTGGCCGGTCTTATGGAGTTCGACGCCCTGCTCGTCAACCCCGTCTTCGACGGCATGAACCTGGTGGCCAAGGAGGGCGCCGTCGTGAACGAGCGGAATGGCGTAATCCTTCTCTCCGTCAATGCGGGGGCCTACATGGAGATGCGCGAGACGGTCCTGGCCATTAACCCGCTGGACGTGCAGGAGACGGCCGCCATGATACACAGGGCCCTGGCGATGCCCGCGCGGACGCGGGAGAAGATGGCGCGGCGCGCTCGCGAGGTGGTGGAGGAGAACACGTCCTTTAAATGGCTGCTCCGCCAGATACAGGACCTGCGGCGCGTGGAGCGCCAGCACGCGCCCAAGGAAACACCGGTTGACCAGCACGTGAGTTTCCTGGATAGGATCTGATTACGCGAGCAATGGGCGCAGGAAAGGAGCCACCCAAGCCGGCTCCGGCAGCACCACATGGGCCTTCTCGATCAGCTCGGCAGGCGCCTCGGCCGAGCTCACCGCTACCCGTAGATTCTTGAACCCGGCCTCCCGCTCGAGTTGCGCGAGCTGGGTGAAGACGTCGATATCCGTGCGGTCGTCGCCCGCATAGAGAGCGCGCTCAAGCTTATCCCGGAGGATGAAATGCTGCACCCCGGTTCCCTTGTTCGCCTCCACCGGGGGCATGAGCTCCACCACCATGCGGCCCTCCCGCACCTTCAGGCCGGCGCTGGCCGCCACCTCCCGGGCTATACCCTTGGCGATACCCGCCAGGGTTTCCGGTGGGCCTCCCGCCTCCACCGCCGGCCGCCAGTGGATGCCCAGCATCCATACCTTGTTTTCCAGTACCAGCGCGTGTTGAGCGAGGAGCGGCTCGCTCTCGAGCCGGACGGCCGCGTTTCGCACCGCTTCCCCGAAAGGCGCCACCCGCGGGTCGGGTCGGGCTTCCATAGCCTCCCGGTCCAACCATTCCAGGCCATGAACTCCGATATAGACTATGCCGGGGATTCCCACGAGCGCGGCGACGTCCGTGGCCATGCGGCCGGAGACTATATAGAGCGGGTAGGCCTCAGCCAGTCCGGTGAGGACCTCGCGGGCCTCGGGAATGATGCGAGCGCCGCCGTAGCTGGGTGCTATCTCGCTGATGGTGCCGTCGAAATCGGTAAAGATGCCCGAGGTTACCGGGTCCCGGCGGAATTCAGCCAGCAATGTCTCGAAGTTCTCCCAGAGCTTTGGACTTGCGGGGCGGCTGCTCATGCGGGTCTCAGAGTGCGCTCCGCAGCCAGTCCACCGTCCGGGCCAACCCATCCTCGAGGGAAGTTCGGGGCGTCCATCCCAGCACGCGCTGCGCCTTGTCCACCTTGAGGAAAGTCCGGTGGAGCTCACCCTCCCGCGGAGGTTTATAGACGGGGTCGCCCTCGAAACCGGTCAGCTCGCGCGTGAGGGCGAAGAGGCGGTTGACGCTGGTCTCCTTGGCGGTGCCGATATTCAGCAACTCGCCGTCGCCCGCGTGCAGGCTCTTCATGTAAGCATCCACTACATCGTCCACGAAGACGAAATCGCGCGTCTGCTCGCCGTCCCCGTAGATGACGGGGGCTTCGCCCCTGAGCATCTTGCCTCCGAAAATGGCCACCACCCCCGCCTCGCCGAAGGGATTCTGGCGCGGCCCGAAGACGTTGGCGTGAGCCAGGGTGGTGTAGGCTATGCCGTAGGCGTCGCCGAAATACTGAAGATAGAGGTCCGCGGCGTTCTTGCTGACCGCGTAGGGGGAGGCACCACGCCGGGGCGCACCCTCGGACACCGGCAGCACCTCGGGCTCTCCGTAGATGCATCCTCCTGAGCTGGTATTGATGAATTTCTTCACGCCCGCCTTGACGCAGAGCTGGAGGAGGTTGATGGTGCCCAGGATGTTGATCTCAGCGTCCTCCACCGGGTCGCTCACGGACCTGCGCACATCGGCCTGGGCCGCCAGGTGGACCACCACGTCCGCCTCCTGTCCCTGGATGGCAACCGCAGCCGCCGGATCCCGGATATCCATGTGGAAGAAGGCGAACCGCTTCTCCCGGGCGGCGTCCTTCACCCTAAAGAGATTATCGAACTTACCTGTGGATAGGTTGTCCACCACCACCACCGTGTGGCCTGCCTCGAGCATCGCATCGACCAGGTTGGACCCTATGAAGCCCGCCCCGCCGGTTACCGTTATTTTCACGCGAGATCACTCCCTCCTAGTCGGAGTCCGTGTTTACCTGGAAGCTCTGGATAATGAGGGAAAAATCCGGCGATACCGCGGTCCACTCTTCCGCGGGAGCTCGGAACTGGAATTCGTAGAGCACGTCGCTGGGAGCCAGGAAATAGCGCAGGACAGTTATGCGAGTGTCGCCCGAGGCCTGGTCGTACCGGATGCGGAAGGCAAATTGCCCGTTGATCTCCACGCGGTCCAGCGTAGGACTGGAGCCGGTTGCGGGACTTGATGGGGAAAGGCCCGTGCCCGTCCCGGGCCCGGTCGTGGCAGTAGGAGCTGCCGGTAGGACGTCCTTGAGCAGGTTACGGACGTAGGCCTCGATGCTGTCCCTACCGCCCACGGTCACGTCCGGCGATAGCCGGATCGCGGTCATGGAAGCGAACTTCGTGCTGGTTATGCCCACGGTGAGGGCGAGCAGCTTGCCGGTCTCTTTGCGCTCCTCCAGCACCCAGAGGCGTGGGTAAAGGAAGGAGAAGCCCAGCTCCTGGTTGTCGTACCGGTAGGAGTTCTCCGTCACGGCGTTGGTCATCTCAGCCGCCGGCTCCTGGCTGTCTCCCCGGAAGGCCCGGTACAAGAGGTACCCGATGCCGCCCAGGACGGCGAGGGTGAAAGCCATGACCAGTGTCACCGTAACGTAGAAGGCGCGCCGGCGGTGACGGGGAAGGTCTATGTGGTCGTTCTCCTCGGGCATGCCGTCCAGGAAATGGGCCACGCGTCCCTCCTGAGTCAGGGGAGTACCGCAGACGCCACAGAACTTGGCCGTGTTAGGCTCGTGGCTATTGCACTCGGGACAGATCAATACGGTTCACCTGCCAGTCTGTGGCGCTCCATTCCAGGCATACGCCGGCATTCGAACGCCTATCCATCCACGCCGGCTTTGTTCCGCTCCCTCGACATACTAAGAGTATGCCATCGGTCGCGCGCCTTGCCGGCGCGGCGCCTAGACGCTCTCGGTGCGTCACCGTATGCCTGGAAGGGAGCACTCGTCGCTAGCAATATTCTATGCCCCGGCAACGACGACCTTCAATCGGAACGGCCGGCCGGCCCTCTCGGCGGGCGAAATAGGGCATGAATGCCGGGAAAAAGGAACCGGGAAAAGGAAGCCCCCGGCCGGAGGCCGGCCGGGGGCGGAGTTCACACGAGCTGGGCGGGCTAGAATACACGCTCCCGCGCTATGCAGAAGTACATGGAACGCTCAGCGATGATCGGCGTGGTCGAACTCACCTGGGTGGAAACCTCGGTTGCTTCGAGACCCGGTGTATCATCCACATGGACCGTGACGCGCTGCTTGGGGGCCACCTTGTATTCGTAGCCTACCGGCGAGCCGCCGGGCACCATGTAGATGAGCCATACATCGGCCTCCGTGTCCCCCGGGTTTTGCAGCAGAATATATTCGTCGAAACTCCGGGCGGTGTAGCCTTCGGCGAAATACCACATCTTGCTCGGTTCCGTAGAGCCGATATGGTCATGGCCGCCGTGCCGCCCCTCGGCCATCGCCCAGTACATGGCCCTTTCGGCCACCACGGGCTGGTCGGCGCTGACCTGCGCCGCAAGCGATGCAGCACCGCAACCCGGCTCGTTATTGACCCAGATGGTGAAGCGCGAATAGCCGGCCACGGGGTATTGGTGCACGACGGTGGTCCCGTCGAACTTCATATAGGTCACGGTCACTTTGGCGGCCGCGGCGTTGGGGTTCTGAACGAGGATATATTCCGAGAACCCGAAATCGGTGCAACCCTCGGCGAAGTACCAGTTCTTCGAGGTGTCCGGCGCACCCAGGGTGTTGTGCCCGCCCGTAATCCCGTTCAAGTTGAAGTACATCGAACGTTCGGCGATAACCCCCTGCGCGCACGATACCTGGGTGGACACCTCCACGTTCGCAAGTTCCGGAATCTCGTTCAGATGAACGGTGCCCCGTGACCGCTCCGGCAGGTCCAGGGATCTTGCCACCGTCGTCCCGTCCTTTTTCATGAAGGTGAGGTTGGCCGTGACGGCGGAGGCGTTGGGGTTCTGAACCAGGACGTACTCGTCGAACCCCGGATTGGTGCATCCTTCCGCCAGGTACCAGTTGGTTGAGGCCGCGGTGGTGCCCAGGGAGTCGTGGCCGCCGGGGATGCCGTTGTAATCAAAGTACATAGCCCTTTCGGCGATGATGCCCACATCGCTCGTGATGGCCGCCGAGACCTCGGCGGAATCCAGCCCCGGCAAGTTGTCAACCGCCACGGTCGTGCGGTTGGTCGCCGGCACCTGGAAGTCGTGCTGCACCTGGCGGTGGTCGCCGGTCATGTAGGTCGTGTGCACGTTGGCTGCCGTAGAGTTGGGGTTCTGCACCAGGATGTATTCCGTGAACTGTCCTCCCGTGTAGCCCTCGGCGAAATACCAACTTTTGGAAGTGGCGGTTGCACCGAAGGACACCGTGCCGTCGTCGATGGGCGGCGGCAGGGGCATGAAGGACTGCTGGATGATGGTGAGTGGCGTTCCATCGGGGGTCCAGGAGTATGCCCAGGGGGCCTCGTCGGGGTGCAGGCGCACACACCCGTGCGATTGCGGCGTGCCCAGGGAGGAGTAATCGGAGTACTGGCCGTAATAGGCCGGCCAGGCGTGAATGCCGTGGGCGGAAGTGAAGCCCATCCAGTAGTAGCAGACGCAGCCCGGGTACTGGGCTACCGGCATGGCGTCCACGTGATATAGGATGCTGAAGTTGCCGCAGGGAGTGGTCCCGGGCACCGCGCCGCTGGAGCACCTCAAGATGTTTATAACCCGGCCGTTCTCTATGAAATAGACGCGCTGGTCATCCAGGGATAGTATCAGTTGCTTGGTTCTGGCCAGGGCGGCTTGGGCCTGCGCCTGGGGCGTGGTGACGGTAAGAGTCGCAGAGAGGTCGCCCTCCGCCCCGCCGCTGTCCACGGCGGCCACGCGGTAATAGTAAGCGGTCTCATACTTGAGGCCCGCATCTATATAACCCAGGTAGTTTATCTCGTCCGCGCAGTTGAGGTCCGCTGTGGCGCTGAAGGGGCCCTGCGGCGATTCCGCTCGGTAAACACGGTAAGCGGCCACGGCCGGATTGGTGGCGGAGCCCACGGCATCCCAGCCCAGTTGGATACCGCCCAGGTAAGCCTTCTCGTAGGGCTGACCCCAGAGGCCGCCGGGAGCGGGCAGGGCTGAAGAGGTTGCGGCATACGTCGCGCCGGCGCCGGCGCCGGCGGCAGTGCCGATGCCCAGCACGGGGCTGATCAGTGCGCATAAGAGAGCAAACGGAAGAAGAATCCTGGCGAAGGTCAAAGAGATGCGTAGGCGATTGTCCTTGGTCGTTCCGCTCATGGTCGTCATACCCCTTTGTCAGGCCGGCCGCTATATTGACAACATATTATATCGGCAGGCCGCCGTAATTGAACATAAAATTCCTCAAGGAAGAGGCGGCGTTCAGGGAGACGATCCAGGTAAATATGGCTTTTGGAGCGGTTTATAGGATGTTGCGTTGTTGTCGCCAGGTTAAAGAATGGCGCGGGCGGTGCCGATTCAATTATTAGGTTACGCAAGGGCACGAGCCGGAGGCCCGGCTCGTGCCCTGCAAAGGCAGACAAAGAGCGCATACAAAAAGGTTGATGGAGTTGGCTCGAATAGGCACTTTCCTCGTCAGGGACGAAGATATCTCCGAGATCAAGCTCGAGTTGATCCGATTCTTCAAGGATAATCCCGGGACTATCGACATGGCATCGAGTATAGCTCTGCGCCTGGGCAGGTCGCCCTGCGAGACGGAGAAGGCGCTGGAAGAGCTGGTGGATAAGAATATCTGCCGCAAACTGGGGCGCGCCCCAGTTTGCGATTCGGGCAATGGCCATGGCCATGACACGAGCGAGACGCTCTTCGCCTATGCGCCGTCCATACAGCTCTTCGAGCGTCTCGGCGAGGCCGTTCCCGAGATGAATCCCGGTACCCGCATGAACCTGGTAACCATGCTCCTCAACCGTACATCTGTACCTGTCCCCGTACATGGGAAAGCCGTACATCTATAACCCGAAAGCGGTAGGTGTACATCTGTAGGTGGTTTCCCTCATGTTCTCTGCGCTTTTCGGGCTCCGCCAGGACAGCCCTGCTATAATCTGGCCATGGGCAAGCTCTATATCGTTGGCACTCCGATAGGCAATCTGGAAGACATAACTCTGCGCGCTTTGCGTGTGTTGGGTGAGGCGGATCTTATCGCCGCCGAGGATACGCGGCGCACGCGAAAATTGCTCACCCATTACGATATCCAGGTCCGCCTCTTTAGCTACCGGCGTGAGAATGAAATGCGTGCGGCTGTGGAGCTCGCAGACCGCATCGGGGAAGGAATGAACGTAGCCCTGGTTACCGATGCCGGCATGCCGGGCATTTCCGATCCGGGGTTTGCCCTGGTGGCTGAATGTGCCGCACGAGGCCTGGGGATCGAGGTCGTCCCCGGTGCCAGTGCGCTTACCGCACTGCTAGCAGTGTCCGGTTTTCCAGTCTCCTCCTTCCTCTTCGAGGGGTATCTGCCCAACAAGAGCAGTGCGCGACGGGCTCGCCTGTTGGAATTGGCGGGAGAGCCGAGGCCGGTGGTGTTTTTCGAGGCACCCCACCGGATAAGAGCCACCCTCAAGGATGTCGCCGAGTTGCTTCCGTCACGCACGCTCGTCCTGGCCCGGGAGCTCACGAAGCTGCACGAAGAGATTCGCAGGGGACTTGCGAGCCGGCTCCTGGAGCAGTGGGGCGAACCTGAGGCGCGGGGTGAATATGTGGGGTTGATAGCTGCCGCTGAAGAAGCCGGTGAGGCTATTGCGGCGCCCGAGAGGCTAGCCCAGGAGGTCCAGGAGCTGCTAAATCGGGGCGTTGCCCGAAACGATGCCTTCAAGATAGCGGCGACCAAATGGGGAGTATCCAAGCGTGCCGTCTACCAGGCTTATCTTGAACATCGCTAGGCAGTTTCAGAGGCATTAAGAATGTCTTGCTCCAAATCGAATAGTAACTCGCGGAGGCGAGCATGCTCTGCGAGACTCTTTTCAAACCGCTTACAGGCGATACGAGCCGTCACTTCATGTGTGCGGAACCTGTCTGAGAGTTCTGCCCATGTCAAGCCGGTGAGACGACGGGCCAACCAGAGGGCTGCGTTTCTTTGATCGAGGCTGAACCCTGGTCTGTGTGTCACGGAAGGCGGTAGCAAGAGCCATTTCTTGTCTACCATGTGGATCACAAGATCGATAGCAACGTTTCCTGCCGTTTTGGACGATTCGTCCACTTGCCCGGTGTCGACCGGACTCAAGGCATCGGCGTCATAAACCCACACACCGCCCGCTCTCCTAATGGGAGGCAGGCCGTTGCCCTCGACGTGCTCGTCGAGATATTCCCGGTACGCTCGGATAGCATGGTTACGACTCTGGGAGCCGGAGCGAAAATGGTCGAGCACGGAATCCGTATCTATAAGGGCCTTGCTGCGAAAGCCGAGGTAGTCTCGACAGCTGCTCCAGGCGTAGTCCTCTGGTCTGGTGACGATTCCCGCTTCGCGGGGATTCAAGTGGATATAGCGGCTTACCGTTATCAGGTAGTCATCGTTCGTGACTGCGATGGGCAGATACCGCTCAGAGAAAACGTGGCCTCTGGTGGAGTATCTCCAATTGAACCGTGTGGCGTAGCTGTGGCCAAGACGCTGCATGAACACCGGGAGCTTATCGTCGGCAGGTTCGGCGAGCATGTGGACGTGGGTATGAAGCAGACAGTAGGCATAAAGGGTTATGTTGAAACAGCGGGATAGTTTGGTCATCTGTGCCAGGAAATACCTAAAGTCTTTCTCATCCAGCAAGAGCCCGGGCTCTCGGATCCCATGCCACATTAGATGCTGGATAACCCCGGCGGGGACCTCTCGATTTGCCCTGGCCATTTTCCGTTCCCCTTATTTGGTCTTTCTTAACTATTATTATTATATTATATAACTTCTATAATATACCCCGCTAAGGTGACAGATGTACGGTTTTCCGATGTACGGGGACAGGTACGATTAGAGGTTGAACGCCTGCTTGGCGTTGGCCGTGGTCGCGCGAGCGACCACGGCCAGGGGGACGGCGTGGATGTCGGCGATTGCCTGGGCGATGAGGGGGAGCTTGGCGGGCGAGTTGGGCTTGCCCCGGTGGGGATGGGGGGCCAGGAAGGGGGAGTCGGTCTCGAGGAGCAGGCGCTCGAGCGGCAGCTCCGAGACGACTTCTTGCAGCAGGCGCGCGTTGCGGAAGGTGACCGGCCCTGCGATAGAGATATAGCACCCCAGATCGATGCAGGCCCGCGCCATCTCCAGGTCCCCGGAGAAACAGTGCATGATGATACTTCCCTCGGGAAGCTGCGCCTCGCGCAGCTTCCCGAGGGTCTCGGCGTGGGCATCGCGGTCGTGGACGATAAGGGGGAGCTGCAGCTCGCGGGCCAGCTCGATGTGGTCGCGGAAGGCGCGTTCCTGGTCGGCGTGGGGAGACCGGTTGCGGTAGAAGTCGAGGCCCGTTTCGCCGATGGCCACAACCTTTGGATGGGCTGCCAGCTCGCGCAGGCGGTCCAGGACCGCGGAGTTGACCGCCGAGCCCTCGTGCGGATGCACCCCCACAGCCGCATAAACGCCCGGAAACTGGCCGGCCAGTTCCACGGCGCGCGCGCAGGAGGGCAGGTCTATACCCACGCTGATGATGGTGTTGACGCCGGCCGCCGTCGCCTCGGCGACGGCGGCCGCGGGGGGCTGTTCCAGGAGGTCCAGGTGGGCGTGCGTGTCGATGAGGTTCGCAGGCGCCGCGTCCATTCCTTCCGGCAACGCGTTCATTCCTCGAGCTCGAGACGGGGAAACAGGCCCGCACCCCGCCTGACCTTGGTCCCCGCGGGCATCTGCCCCCAGGCGGCCGCAGCCGGCAAGTGCTGCTGGTAGATATCGCTGTCCTGGCCGAGCTGGTCCCACATCTTCTCCGCGGTCTCCGGCATGAAGGGCAGGATGAGCAGGCCGATGATGCGCAGCGCTTCCACCTGGTTATATAGAACCGCGTCGAGACGCGATGCCAGAGCCGGATCCTTGTTCAGGTCCCAGGGCGCGCTCTGGTCCACGTAGCGGTTGGCCGCTCCCACGAAATTCCAGATGGCCTGCAGGGCGTTGTTGAACTCCAGCGCTGCAAAGCGCTGGTCGACCTCCGGGGGACAATCCGCAGCCGCGGCCAGCAACGCCGCATCGAGGGCATCCAGCGCATCGTCACCCGGCTCCACCGGTGCCGCCGGTACTAGCCCCCCGCGGTACCTGTCCACCATGGCCAGCACCCGGCTCACGAGGTTTCCCAGGTCGTTGGCGAGTTCGGAGTTGTAACGGCTACGCAGGGTAGCCCGGGAGAAGTTGCCGTCGGTCCCGAAGGAGAACTCCCGCATGAAGTAGTAGCGGTAGGCGTCCACGCTGACCTCGTCCAGCAGCACGTGCGGGCTGATGGCGTTGCCCTTGGACTTGGACATCTTCTCGCCCTCCACCGTGAGCCAGCCGTGGGCGAAGACGTGCTCGGGAAGCGGCAGGCCGGCCGCCATGAGCATCGCCGGCCATATCACCGCGTGAAATCGCAGGATCTCCTTGCCTATCAGGTGCCAGTTGGCCGGCCACAAGCGGGCGAAGAGCTCCGGCTGCAGGCCGTAGCCGCTGGCACTTATGTAGTTAAGAAGGGCGTCGAACCAGACGTATAGCACCTGGCCCGGATCGAAGGGTAGCGGTATGCCCCAGGTCAGGGTCTTGCGGGAGATGGACTGGTCCGCCAGCCCCTGCTGGATGAAGCTCATCACCTCGTTGCGCCTTATCTCCGGCAGGATGAAATCGGGATGGGCGTTGATGTGCTCCAGCAGGCGGTCCTGGTATTTGGAGAGCTTGAAGAAGTAGTTCTCCTCTTTGATGAGTTCCACATCCCGACCACACTGGGGGCATTTGCCGTCCACCAGTTGCGAGGGGAGCCAGAAGGACTCATCCGGCACGCAGTACCAACCCTCGTACATTCCCAGATAAATGTCTCCCCGCTCGTAGAGCTTCTGGACGAAATCCTGGGAGACGCGTCCGTGCTCCTCGGAGGTGGTCCGGATGAAATGATCGTTGGAGATATTGAGGCGCTTCCAGACGTCTATGAACTTCACCACCATCCGGTCGGCCCACTCGCGGGGCTCCACAGCGTTCCGCTCGGCGGCGTTCGCTACGTGCTGCCCGTGTTCGTCGGTGCCGGTGAGGAAGAAGACCTGTTCGCCCTTGGAGCGGTGGTACCGGGCCAGGACATCGGCCGCCACGGTGGTGTAGGCGGTTCCGATATGGGGTTCATCGTTCACGTAGTAAATGGGCGTGGTCACATAAAAGGTACTGCCCATTGCTTCCTCTCATTGCTAAAATATGCCAAGTTAATAATTGACATCAAAAAAACTCACCCATATAATTACCTTACTTCGACGGGTAAGGCAAGCAGCACTTCCCCCAGTTTAGCACAGGCAGCGCAGCGCGAGGCCGGCGATAGCCTGGGACAGGGGGGCTTGCAAATGAATTCAAAGTAGGTGGGGAAATGAAGGACACGGGAATCGTACGGAAGATCGATGAGCTGGGTCGGATAGTAATACCCATGGAGATCCGCCGGGTGCTCGGCATCAACCAGCGCGACGAGATCGAGATCTTCACCGAGGGCGACCGGGTCATCCTGACCAAGTACCAGCCCAACTGCGCTTTCTGCGGCAGCTCGGACAAACCGAAGACTTTCAAGGGTAAGCAAGTCTGCCAGAAGTGCATCAACGATCTGAAGAAGAAGGCCTAGCGCCGGATTTCTCAACTGCACGGAGCAAAACGCGCCTCGAGCAGGGGATGGCCCTTAGTTCGGGGCGCGGTTCATTTTTCAGCCTTTGCATTGGGGACAAGTCCTAAGGACGCCAAAGAATAGGCGCGCATTATCCTTACTTTAAGTCCTGTCCCGAATGTAAGGTTATTCTTCCTTGACGCCGCCGCCAGTCCCCATGTAAAGCGCTCGGGCGAGGGCCGCGAACTCCTCGAGGCCGAGCGTCTCGGCGCGGCGGCCCGGGTCGATGCCGGCGGACGCGAGCGCTTGCCCGATATCCTCCCGGGAGTACATGGCCTCCATGCCCGCACCGAGGGCATTGAGAAGGGTCTTGCGCCTCTGCGCGAAGGCCGTCTCGATTAGCTGGAGCAAGAACCTCTCGTCGGGGACGTCCACCGGGGGTGCAACCTGCGGCACCAGCCGCAGCACCGCGGAATCGACCTGAGGTGGCGGCAGAAAGACCGTGCGGGGCACGCTGATCACACGCTCCACGCGGCAGCGGTAGAGCATCTTCAGCGTAGCCGCGCCGTAATCCTTGCAACCGGGTAACGCCGTGAAGCGGTCGGCCAACTCCTTCTGCACCATCACCACATATAGGCCTATCTCGCGTATCCCGTAGAGGAGATCGAGGAGGAGGGGCGTGGCTATGTTGTAAGGCAGGTTGGAGACGAACTTGACGCGCCCGGCATGCCCGGCGACTGCGCCGGTAAAGTCAAACTTCATGGCGTCGGCGAAGCGCAGGTCAAGGTTGGGGCAGTCAGCCAGGGTCTCGGCCAGCACGGGCTGCATCCGCAAGTCGCGTTCGATGGCCAGAACGCGGCCCGCCTTCCGGCAGAGCTCCCGGGTGAGAGTCCCGATGCCGGGTCCGACCTCAACCACCAGGTCTTCCGGCGCTAGCGCAGCCGCTCCCGTGATGCGTGCCAGGATGTTCCCATCGACCAGGAAGTTCTGGCCGAGAGCCCGGCGCGGCCGGATGCCGTGCCGCCTCAACAGATCCTGCACCGTGCTCGGTTTGTAAAGTCCTTCCAATCTTTACCTCCGGCCTCCGAATGCGTACCCTTAAGGGTAGTCTCGGAGCGGTCATCCGGTCTGCAACCAGGATATGTTCGCTTCCCTGACCAGTATAACAAAGCGGGCCCGCTCACAGCCCCGCAAAACCGCATCGTATCTGAGGGATAGATGGTAACGCCACGTATTAATGTAGTAGCGCCGGCAAAGGTCAATCTCTGTTTAGAGGTGCTGGGCCTGCGGGAGGATGGGTACCATGAAGTGCGCACGTCGCTTCAGGCCATCGATCTCCTCGACAGGCTGGAGTTTCGGTTGGATGCCTCGCAAGAGGGATTCAGCATGGAGATGGACCCGGAAGTGCCCGGGGTCCCGGTGGGCGAGGGAAACCTCTGCCACAGCGCTTTCCAGCGTTTCCGGGAGGTAGCGGGAGAAGGTATTGCGGGCGCCGGGGGCTTACACCTGAGGCTCTTCAAGCGGATTCCCGCCGCCGCCGGATTGGGCGGAGGCAGCTCCGATGCAGCCGCGACGCTCCTCGCGCTGAACGAACTGAGCGGCGCCCTTCTGGCTCGGGAGGAACTCGCGGATATAGCGGCCGGCTTGGGTTCGGACGTGCCCTTCTTCCTGACCGGGGGCACGGCCTTAGCGGAAGGGCGGGGCGAGCGGGTGAGACCGCTGGAAGCCGCCGCTCCTCTTTGGGTCGCGCTGGCGAAGCCGCGAGGCGCGCTGTCGGCCCGGGAGGTCTATGAGGCTTTCGACCGCAGGCGCGGGGTGGATGCCGGAAGGATACCGGCCACGGAGTGCGGACCCGAAGACGCCTGGCGAGACGCCCTGCCGGAAGGTTTGGTGGCCTCCATCGAGAATCTGATGGGTAACAGCCTGGAGCAGGTGGTGATCGACCTGAACCCGGCGGCGGGCCGGCTCATCTCCGCAGCGCGGGAGTTGGGAGTGCGCGCCATGGTGAGCGGGAGCGGCCCCACAGTTTTCGCGCTGGCCGCGAGTTCCGCCGATGCAGAACGGGTGGCCCGGGCGTTTGAGCCCCAGGCTCAAGAGACGTACATAACGAGGTTCCGGCCGAGAGGATGTGAAGTCGTCGCCTGAGGAAGAGCCGGCAGGAGAACCGGCGCTGGACAGCAAAATCGCAAAACGGTTAAGATTAGTTGGACAAGAGGGGATGAGGGCAGTTTGGAGATTACAAAAGTTACCATACGCGACATCGACATGAACATGGTCAAGGGGATTGCCAGCATCATCATCGATGATTGCTTCGTGATCCACGACCTCCGCGTGGTGGAGGGGCATCGGGGATATTTCGTGGCCATGCCCTCGCGCAAGTTGCCGAGCGGCGATTTCAAGGACATCGCCCACCCGCTGGATTCGGAGACGCGGGAGAAGATCCAGGAGGCGGTCCTCAAGGCGTATTTCCAGGCCAAGGAAGAGCACGACCTTGCGCTGCAACAGCATCAGGTGGAACCGCAACAGCAAGTGGGCGTCTGGCCGGCCGGTTGATCCTGGGGCGTCGCCAAGCGGTAAGGCAGCGGCCTTTGGAGCCGCGATCGCAGGTTCGAATCCTGCCGCCCCAGCCACGCCCGGGATGCCGGGCTTTTTTTATCCTTTCAATTGGGGACAGGACCTAAATGTAAGGATTCACGCTTTTCCTTTCAAAAGGGTCCTGTCCCCAATTGAAAGGTTTTTTGAATTTTAATCCGGCCTCGTCTAGAATTATCTCGTCCACTAAGTGTCCCTTCCCATAAGTACGGTCATGCACCGAGAGCGCCTAGGCGCCTCGCCGGCAAGGCGCGCGACCGAGGGCGTACTCTTGGTACGTCGAGGGAGCGGAACACAGCCGGCGTGGATGGATTCGGCGTTCGAATGCTAGCGTACTTATGGGATGGGACACTGAGCAAGGAGTTTCCATTGGGTAGCGTTGCCATTGTCCTCGCCGCAGGCGAGGGCACACGTATGAAGTCAGTCATCCCCAAGGTCCTTCACCAACTCTGCGATAGACCTATGCTGGCCTATGTGCTGGATACGGTAACGGCGCTGGCGATAGACCGTACGCTGGTGGTCCTGGGTTTCGGGGCCGACCAGGTGCGCGCATCCATAGACACGGCCGTGGACAGCGTGGTGCAGGAGGAACAATTGGGGACGGGGCACGCGGTGAAAACGGCGGCGCGGGCTCTGCGAGCGGACGAGGACCAGATACTGGTGCTTCCCGGCGACGCTCCTCTCATCACCCTGGACACGCTGCAGCGTTTGTTACAGGCCCACAGGCAGGGAGCGGCTGCCGCGACCATGCTGACGGCGGTCCTTCCCGACCCCGCCGGCTATGGAAGAGTTGTACGGGACGCCGGCGGTGAGCTGGTGCGAGTGGTGGAGGAGTCCGATGCAGATGACGTCACCCGTGCGATACACGAGGTGAATACCTCCATATACGTTTTTGCCAGGAAGCCTCTGCTGGGTGCCCTCGAGCGGCTGGACCGGAGCAACACCCAGTCGGAATACTACCTCACAGACGTCATCCAGATACTGGCGGGGCAGGGAGAGCGCGTGCTGGCGGCACAGGCCGGAGACGCTCTGGAGACCCTGGGAATAAACTCGCGCGCCCAGCTCGCCGAAGCTGCGGCGCTCATGCGCCGGCGGATAAACCGGGGATGGATGGACGAAGGGGTGACCCTCGAGGATCCGGCGATGACCTACATCGGCGGGCTCGCCCGCATCGGGCGCGACACGGTTATCAGGCCCCTGACCTTTATAGCGGGCGCCACGGTGATAGGCGAGGGATGCCTGCTGGGGCCCTCCTGCCGTATCCAGAACTCCCGCATCGCTGATGGCGCGAGGGTCCAGGAGTCCGTGCTGGTCGAGTGCGATATAGGGGAGAACGCTGATGTCGGGCCCTATGCCAGCGTGCGTCCGGGGACGGTCCTGGGACCGGGGGCCAAGCTCGGCACCTTCGTGGAGGCCAAGAACACCAAGGTGGGCAGGGGCAGCAAGGTGCCGCATCTCAGCTACATGGGGGACGCGGATATAGGCGAGAACGCCAACGTGGGAGCGGGCAGCATCACCTGCAATTACGATGGCGAGAAGAAACACCGTACGGTCATCGAGGACGAGGCCTTCATCGGCAGCGATACCATGCTGGTGGCGCCGGTCAAGATAGGCCGGGGTGCGGTGACGGGGGCCGGCTCAGCCATAACCAAGGATGTCCCGGAAGGGGCGCTGGGGGTGGAGAGGGCCCAGCAGAAGAACATTTCGGGTTGGCGGCCCAGGAGGAAGAAGGGGGAAGATGAAAGAGATAACCCGTAAGAGGCTGATGATCTTCGGAGGGCGTTCCTATACCAGTCTGGCTCGGGAGATAGCCGGTCACCTGGGTGTGGCCCTGGGGGAGGTCGAACTGAAGACCTTTGCCAACGGCGAGATCTACGTGCGCTTTGAAGACAGCGTGCGGGGGATCGACGCCTTCGTGATCCAGACCTGCTCCGACCCCATCAACCGGAGCATCATGGAGATGATGTTCATGATTGACGCCCTGAAGCGGGCTTCCGCCAAGCGCATCTCGGCCGTGGTGCCCTACTACGGATATTCCCGCCAGGACAAGAAGACGCTGGCGCGCGAGCCCATCAGCGCCCGCCTGGTTGCGGACATGCTGGAGACCGCGGGCGCCGATCGCATACTCTCCATGGACCTGCACGCCGGCCAGATACAGGGGTTTTTCTCCGTGCCGGTGGACCACCTGACGGCGGTGCCTCTCCTGGCCTCCTACATCTCCCGCAAGAACCTTCCGGACCTGGTGATGGTCTCTCCGGACGCAGGGCGCGTGAAGATGGCCAAGAAATACTCCGATCACCTCTCTGCCCCCATGGCGGTACTACACAAACGGCGTCCCGAGCATAGCGTCGCGGAGGTCCTCCACGTCATCGGTGACGTGGAGGGAAAGACGGCGGTGCTGGTGGACGACATGATCGATACCGGAGGGACGCTGGCGAGTTCCGCCAGAGCCCTGGTCAAGGAGGGAGCTGCTGAGGTCTATGCCTGCGCTACCCACGGTATCTTCTCGGACCCTGCAAAGCAGAGGATGGACGAGGCCCCCATCAAGGAGGTCATCGTCACCAACACCGTGCCTATACCGCCCGAGCGGAAGAGCGACAAAGTGACGGTGCTCTCCATCGCCTCGATCTTCGCCAACACCATAACCAGTGTCTTCAAGGACGAGTCGGTGAGCGAGCTTTTCGGGGGCGACAACCAGCCGTAGTCGAAGCTGACAAAAGGTTCGAGTCCTTCGGGACAGGCCAATATTTGGCCCCAGAAGGACTCGAACTGGGGGGCGATATTTTTGCGGGGGGAAGATCCCCCCGCAATCATTGCAGGGGGGAGTTGCACGAGGGGGGGCGGGAGCCCCCTTCGTGAGAGCGAGCGTAGCGAGCGAGGTCAGACCCTTTTGTCAGCCGGTTTGACAGGGGCAAAGGGCCCGGGGATAATTAAGCGTTGCCGAAAACTTAGGGACGAATAGCAGAAGGTGAGACGGATGCCGAACGAGTTGAACGCCCGGACCAGGGAAGGAAAGGGCAAGGAGTTCGCCAAGAAGATGCGGGCTGCCGGAAAGATCCCCGCCGTCCTCTACGGTCACGGGTTTGACTCCTTGATGCTGGAGCTGGATGCCCGCGAGGTGGGTTCGATGATGAGGACGGAAGGCGGCATGCACGGCCTGCTGGACCTGAAGGTGCATGACGGCAAGGAAAAAGACCACCTGGTCATGGTGAAGGCTGTCCAGAGGCACCCCACGAAGCCCGCCGTCATCCACATCGACCTCCAGAAGATAAAGCGCGGCGAGAAGGTGCACACAGGGGTGCCGCTCCATTTCACCGGGGAGCCCAAGGGTGCCAAACTGGGCGGCGTCTTGCAGCATCATCTCTATGAAGTGAAGGTAGAGTGCGAATCCGCGGACCTGCCCGAGCGCATCGAAGTGGACGTCTCCGAGTTGGACGTGGGGGAGAATATCAGGGTAAGCGGTCTGCCGGCGCTGCCGGGAGTGGACTACGTGACCCCTGCCGACGATCTGGTGGTCACAGTGGTGGCCAAGCGCGGAATCGGCTTTGCCGAGGAAGAGGAGGAGGCCGCTGCGGCTGCCGCCAAGGAAGCTGGCGAGGAAGCCGGGGGGGCAGGCGAGGAAGCCGTGGAGTAGGCGGTCCCGCCCGAACGGACCGGAGCTGTTTATCATAAGGGCGGCCTGCAGGCCGCCCTTTCGCATAGGTTAGGGAGGCATATGCATCTCGTGGTCGGCCTGGGAAATCCGGGCTCGAAATACAGCCGGAGCCGGCATAATGCCGGTTTCATGGTGCTGGACGAACTGGCGAAGCGGCGCGAGGCGCGCTTCAAGTCAAAGCGAAAAGCAGAAGTCGTGCAAGTTGACCTGGATAGCGAGAAGCTGGTCCTGGCGAAGCCGCTCAACTTTATGAACTTGAGCGGCGAAGCGGTCAAGAAACTGCGCCGGCACTTCAAGCTGGCCCCGGAGAGGATCCTGGTGGTGCATGACGATATCGATCTGGCGGTCGGCCTCATCCGGGTGCGCAGCGGAGGTTCGAGCGGCGGCCATCTGGGCGTCCAATCCATTATGGAGAACCTGGGGACGGACCGGTTCCCGCGCATCAAGGTGGGCGTGGGCCGTCCCCCGGCGGGCGAGGAGGCTGCCGATTACGTCCTACGCAAGGTGGAAGCCGGGGAGATGGAGAAATTGGAGGAAGCGGTGTTGCGTGCCGCTGATGCCGTGGAGGTCGTTATCCTGGAGGGGCTGACGGCGGCCATGAACCGGTTCAACTAGGCCGTGCGGAGGGCAGGCATGGGCAGGAGATCCGGCGTAGTCTTTACGCTAGCGCTGGCCGCCACCGTCTGTGCGGCGGTCCCGGTGGGCTGTGCGCAGAGCCAGGCGCGCTCTCAGGTGCAGAAATCCCTGGCGGACCTGGAGTCGGCCCGGCCTTATTATCAGGACATCATCTCCCTCAACCAGAAGATCTCCGACCTGGGCGCCGGGTCCGGTAACCTGCAGGATATGTTGCTGACGGGCACCTCTATAGTGCAGCTGGCCCGGAGTGACCTGGAGAAGATCACCCCCCTGTACGACAGCGCGCAGGCCCGCCTGCAGGAGGTCCGCAACATGCCGGGGGCTGGAGATTACGGTACCTATGCCGGGATGGCCATAACCACCATCGACGCCCAGAAGAAGTCCATGGACATCGAGCGGCAGTTGATGGACACCCTGGAGGAGATGCTCTCGGTCATCCCTGATGCCTCCACCAAGGAGCAGTTGGGATACTACAGCGGGGAACTGGAACGTCTGGCAGCCGCCTTTAGCGAGGCAACGGATGCCGCTACCCAGGCGGCGAAGCTCGCCGACCAGTATTTCCGCGACAAACGCCTCTAAATTCCTGGATAGTGGCTGACCCTATCCGGGAATTGTTAGTGCCCCTGGCGGAGGGGGAAGAAAGGCATTATCTTTGAAACAGGCCTGGGCGGCGTGCCGAGGCCCCTTTCGCGTGTCCGGTATGAAAGGCGGTAGTGCGGGATTGGAGCGGTTTCTGAGGAAACTGGAACAACTGATAACCGGCGAGGCGCGCTTTACGGCGCTGCTCGAGCAACTGCGGAAGAGTGCGGGGCCCGGCGCCATGCTCGAGGTGGGCCTGGATGAGCCGCTCATGGCGGCCTTCACGGCGGCGCTGCGCGCCGCCGTGAAGGGTCCGCTCCTGGTAATAGCTCCCGGCGCTGAGTACGGGGATACCTTCGCGGAGGACCTGGCGGTCTTCATGGGTGAGGGGAGCGCGCACCGGTTCCCCTCCCGGGGCCTGGTGATAGCGGGCGAGATGGGAGAGGATCCGGAGTCGGTGGCTCTGCGCCACCGGGGGCT
>JAHEXQ010000021.1 GCA_023252035.1 Actinomycetes bacterium | reverse complement strand
GTTCCGCCGTCAGCTCCGCTTCGCGCAGGGTAGTTTCCGGAAGCAGAATGGCGAACTCCTCGCCGCCGTAGCGGGCCGCCGTGTCGATGGTGCGCAGGCATCCCTTGACCAGGCTGGCGAGTTCCTTCAGGATCTCGTCACCGCAGAGATGCCCATGAGTGTCGTTCACCCTTTTGAAGTGGTCGATGTCCAGCATGATGAGCGAAAATCCCGAGTGGTAGCGGTCCGCGCGTTTGAACTCCTTCTCGAAGAGCTCCTGGAAGAAGCGGTGATTGTATATCTTGGTCAGGCCGTCGGTGATGGCCAGAAGCTTGGCGTCCTCGTAGAGGCGCGCGTTGTCGAGGACGACGGTGGCCTCGGCCTGCACCAGCTGTAGAAGCGAAGACGCGTCGCGCTTGAAGACCGCGTTGGCGGGGGCGGCCAGCGCCAGAACCCCTTCGATCTTCTTCCGCACGTTCAAGGGGATGTGTATGAAGTCGAGGTTGATGTCGCCCTCCTCTTCACTCTGCTGCAGCAGGTTGCGGTTCACCAGCTTCTCGTCCAGGCTGTCAGCGTTGCGCCTGTCCCAGCCGTAGCTCTCCGCGATTCCCTCGGTAACGCTTTTAGCCTGTTCCACCATCTTCGGGGAGGCGGGGCGGTTGAGATAGACAAACAGGTCCCCCTTCTCCATCATAAGCAAGACGCCTATGCTGTAATTGAGGATCTCCGTCAGGATCTCGAAGACGGATTTGATGGTTTCGTCGTATTCCTGGATGCTCTCGGTAAGAGTGGCGATCTCGTTCACCACGGTAGTTTCGAAGAGCTTCTGGTCCAGGAGGTTCATCAGCTTGGAGACCACGTATTCCTCCGTGATCTCGCGCGGCTGGCGATGGGCTTCTTCGCGCTGGCGGCTGCCTTTGCGCGCCAGGTCCTTGACCGAGCGCACCAGTGCCTCCGGCTTGAACCCCTTGGTGATATAGGCGTCGGCGCCCGTCTTGAACCCCCAGAACTTGTCGCTCGGCAGCTCCCGGCCGGTGAGCATGATAACGGGGATCCAGGACGTCGCCGGGTCGTCCTTGAGCAGGCGACAAACCTGGTAGCCCTTCAGTCGTGGCATCTCGATGTCAAGGATGATGAGGTCAGGCATCAAGGAATAAGCCTTCAGCACGGCCTCCATGCCGTCCCAGGCTACATCCACCTGGAAGCCTTCATGTTCCAGTATGGCGCTGGTGACCTTCACCACCAGCCTGTTGTCGTCGGCGAGCAGGATTCGCCCCTTGTCCAAATCGTCCGTAATCTCCTCCTTTTGCAATACCTTTTCTAGTATCGTATATTACCGGCTTACCCTTTATTTATTCACCCGCGTTTTCCAGCGGGCATATTATGAGGATGATGGAGCCGCTCTCCCGGTTGGCGGCGCGGGCGAGGCGTTCCGCTTCGTCCGGCGTGAGCTGAAGTATAACGAAGCCAGAGGAGCCGCTGCCGCTTAGCCCTGGCAATCCCCCGCCGCTACTGGTGGCGGGTTCCAGCCCAACCAGGTCTAGGAGCGCAACTCCCTCCAGAATAGTATCAGATTTCTCGTCATGGACCGCGAGCACGTCCAAACGGTCGCCCGGTTGGAGCGCAACCGCCGGGAGCGAAGTCCGCTCCAGGGGTAGAGGATACCCGCGAGTGCCGGGCGGAAGGCGCAGGGCGATGCTGCCCGCGTTCCCGGCTGAGGCTAGGTCGCTCTCGAGCAGAAGGTCGCCCTTGGCGATATCATGCAGCGCCACCCGGTTCTCGGCGCCTGTCCTGAGCATGCAACCCATAACGTAGCGCTCGGGCATCGCCTGCCAGTCCATGCAATCGGACTCGAGTCGCCGGCCCGCGGGGATGTTCACGGCGGCCACGGCGACGCGCAGCAGCGGGCCGTTCTTGGCGGTGCGTTCCTCCAACTCCTTGAGATAGCCGTACAGGGCCAGTGCGGCCAGTCCCGCCACCACCAGGGCGGCGGCCGCCCGCAGCCGGTAGCCGCGCAGACCGGAAAGTCTCATGTTGCCCTCCTTGGGGGGGATTGCCGGAGCTCCTCCCGGGCGGGAAGTCCGGTATCTGGAACGGAATCGGTGCGTCCGGTCAGGACGCTGTGACTAAATGACGGAGATGAACTCGTAGGTATTGTGCTCGACGTCCAGGAAGAGGAAACCATGGCGGAGCGGTTCGCCCCTGCCCGTTAGGATCTTTATAGCTTCCTGGACCTCGAGCGCTGCTACCAGGGCCGGCGTGGTGGCCGGGTTCCCCGTGGCCGCCTCCAATCCGCGGCCCCGGGCTTCGCCGTAGATGGTATCGAGGCCCGCGTCCCCGGGGAAGATGGTCATGACCTGGCCGACGTGCCCGGCGATGGCGCCGTGCACCATGGGTATGCCCACTTCGGCGCAGGCCGCTTGCAGGTCATAGCGGGATTGAATACTGTCGAGGGCGTCGATGGCCACATCGACCCCTGCCAGCAGCTTGGCCATTTCCGGCGCGGCTAGACGCTGGACGACGCCCAGGACGTCCACGCCGGCGTTCAGCTCGCGTACGCGCGCTTCCGCTACCTCCGCCTTGCGCTTTCGCAGGTTACTTTCGGAGGAGAGCACCTGCCGGTTCAGGTTATCCTCGGAAAAGACATCGCCGTCAGCCAGGATCAGCCGGCCCACGCCCATGCGCGCGAGCAGTTCCGTGACGAGTCCGCCCAGGCCACCCAGCCCTAGCACTGCCACACGGGAGCGCAGCAGGTTCAGTTGCCCGTCGTACCCCAGGGTTCCCAGGTTCCGCAGGTAGCGGGAGGGGATGATCTCCACCTGGATACAGAGCTGTTCCAGCAGGTTGATAGGAGCACCACTCTCCTCGGCAATGAGCGCCAGATGCTCGAGCCCGATGACGCGCCGGCAGATTCCATCCGGGCAGACTTCTTCAAAGGCAGCGCCCGCTAGTCGTTCCTCAAGCGCGCTCATGGCCCCCCATTCCATATGATAAGTTATATAACATTGTTATTTTAAGATAACGACGCCCGGAGCGCAAGCCCCAGTTCTCCCGGTTCCCGCTATTACACCCGGGGAGCGTAGCCGCCCGGGGTTGCCGACGAGGCCGATCGCCCTACCCGCGCGGGTCTGAGCCTCACGCGCACCAGGTCCCGCATATCCTCGCGGGGCAGAACTCCCATAAGGCGTCCTTCCTCGATAACCCATAGAAAGTGAAAGCCTCGGCGGGTCAGAACCCAGAAGGCCTCCGACAGGCTCGCGGCGGGCCCAATGGTCTCCTCCTCGCCCACGAGCGCCAGAGCAACCTCGGCCGGGGTCACGGACCAGGCCTGCACCGGGATGCGGGACATAGCCGTGGTGTCCAACCTCCCCGCCAAGCGGCCCATGCGCAGGATGGCCACCGGCTGCTTCGGGCTCTTCCTCAAGTAGGTCTTAGCCACCTCCTCCAGGGTGGTGACCCCGTCCACCGCCAGGGCCGGACTCATCACATCCCCGACCAAGATGTGTTCGACGGCATTCCGGATGCGGGCCTGCCGGTAGCTGCCGGCTGCCGCGGAAACCAGGAAAGAGCCTATGAGAAAGAGCCAGGCGCCCGTAAGGGCGGTGCTCCGGTTCCGCGAGAAGAGATCTACGAGAACGAGTATCATCCCACCTGCGGCGAGGGCCGCTCCCAGGGTTTCCCCCAGGCGCGACGCGGTGCGCGTGGATCGCTCCAGGTCCCCGCTACGGTGCCAGAGCGCCGAGCGCAGCACTCTCCCGCCATCCAGCGGAAAGCCCGGGATAAGGTTGAAGGTTCCCATGCCGATATTCACCACCGCCAGTATGGCCAGGGCGAAACTGAGTGTATGAGCACCCGCGCGGTCCAGGGCATAGGACAGAGCGCCGAAGACGACGCCCAGTAGAAAGCTGCAAGCGGGGCCGGCCAGGGCCATCTTCAACTCCACCTGGGGATTGGGCACGTCCTTCTCCATCTGTGCTACGCCGCCGAAGACGAAGAGGGTGATGCGGCCTATGGGAATGCCGTTGCGGTTGGCCACCATACCATGGGACAGCTCGTGCAGGAGAACGCTGCTGAAGAAGAGCAGTGCGGTCAGGAGCGCGCAGAGAACCCGTACAAATTCGGGGGCTGAGATGTTGACCCGGAAGAACTCGAGGAGGGCCCAGAAGAGCACTCCGAAGATTATGAACCAGCTCCAGTGGAGGAAGACGTCGATACCTCGGAAGCTGATGATCCGGAAACCGGTCTTGGGAAGCACGGCCTGTCCCCTAGAGGGGAGTCTCGATGGGGCTGATGACGGCTTCGTGCAGCGCGGCCGAGCAGAGGCAATCCCGCTCTTCCGGGATGGCCGGGATGAGCGCGAAGAGCAGGTTGCGCAGGCGCTGGTTGTTCTCGGCGAAGACGCGATGGACCTCGTCCGCGGTCACCGGCTTCACCTCGGCTTCGGCATGCACTCCGGCATTCCAATCGGTGACCAGCGCGATGTTGACGTAGCAGAGCTCCAGTTCCCTGGCCAGAGTGACTTCAGGATACCCGGTCATGTTCACCACCGACCAACCCATGCGGGTGAACCAGATGCTCTCGGCCTTGGTGCTGAAGCGCGGACCCTGGATGATGACCGCTGTGCCCTCGGGCCTTACGGGTATACCCAGCTCCCTCGCTTTCTCCGTCACAAGGCGCCGGAGGTCGGGACAGTAAGGCTCCGCCGCGCTGACGTGGATGGCTAGCGGCCCGTTGTAGAAGGTCTGCTCGCGGCCCGCGGTGCGGTCCACGAACTGGTCGCAGACCACGAAACAGCCTGGCTCGATATCCGGCTGTAGAGAGCCGCAGGCTCCCGGAGCGATGATGCGGGACACCCCCAGCTCTTTCATGGCCCAGAGGTTGGCGCGGTAGTTGATGGCATGGGGCGGATACTGGTGGAAACGGCCGTGCCTGGGCAGGAAAGCTACGCGCCTGCCCGCGACCTCTCCCAAGGTCACGCGTTCGCTGGGAGCGCCGTACGGGGTATCGATAGCGAACTCACGAGCATCGGTCAACAGGGAGTAAAATCCGGAGCCTCCAAAAACGCCGATCTCCGCGGAAACGTCTTGAGGGATCACCAGGACTCCTTCTCCGCGCCTCCTCAGGTGCTGGTATCGGGTTTGATGGGCGCAGCGGCGCTGTCCGGCTTCTTCTTGTCCTCCTCGGGCTTGGAGGAAGCTGTAGAGCTGGAGGAGCCGGTCTCGGACTCTTTGGAAGAGCCGTTTCCGTTGTCGCCCGCCTGCTGGGTATAGCCGGACTTGCCGGACTTATAGTCCGTGGCGTAGAAACCCGACCCCTTGAAGATTATGCCTAAGGGATGGAAAACGCGCTTGGCGCTGCCGCCGCATTTTTCGCAGGCATCCACGCGCTGGTCCACCGGGTGAGCCACCTCGAAGACATGTCCACAATCTTTGCATTTATAGTCGTAAAAAGGCATTCCTATCACCATTTGGTATCCGCAGCCTGGCCGCGGGAGTTTATGCAAACTACACCTTAATTAAGCAGATTTGATGAAAAATATCAAGGAGAATGCGCTCTTTTTACTCTCGGAACGGCAGCGCCAGGCGAAACCCCGCATAGAGGTTGAGCGCCGCGGTGGCCCGCAACGCTCTGCTGCCGCCCTTTACTAATGGGAGCGCAAGCACTAGATTTAAACGGGCCGTTCAGGTTAAGGAGCCGTTTTTGTTGAGCACGCGGGAAGAGATAACGAATCCGGATCTCATAGAAGAGGTTCTTGAAGAACCGCGCGTCCGCGGCCACAATTTCCACTGGCGCTTGCTCGAGGATATCCTGGTAGTGCTGGCCCTGGGCGCCGGCATGTATTTGCTAGTGCCCCGTTTCCTGGGCGACCGGGAGATGGTGGCCATCCTCACGGATCAGACCAATTGGCTGGTCATCCCCCTCTGCCTGCTGGTGGAGACCATCTCCATGCTCAGCATCTGCTATCTATACTATCAAGTGCTCCATATAAGCGGGGAGACCCTTTCCTTCGGGCGGACGGCCAAGATATACATGAGCGCCTACGCCTTCGGCCATATAGTGCCGGGGGCGAACGCGGGGACCTTCTATCTCAACTACCGGGAACTGCGAAACGAGGGAGTCTCCCGCTCCTCCGTCATCAGGACCCTGGCGGTCTCCAACATTGTCTACTCGGCCTCCATCCTGTTGCTCTTCGTGGCGGGTATCTTGCTCTCGCTGATGACGGGCAGGCTGCCCGTCACCCTCAACGTCTCGGCCATAGCTGTGGCCGGGGGCGCCGTTCTTTTCATGCTCCTCTGCGTCTTCCTCTACCGGCGGCCCGCCCTGCTGGTGCGCATGAGCGTGGCGCTCATGCGCCTGGTGCGCCGCATGGGATTCGCCAAGGCCATCGATTTCGACGCCATCCCCGGCCAGGTGAAAGAGACGCGCTCCTACATCTCTAGCATCCTGCATTCGCGGCGCAATCTCGCGCGCACAGGCGTGCCGGGCGTCAGTTTCTGGCTCTTCGACCTGATATGCCTATACATCGTCTTCCTGGGGATCGGCCATCCCGTCAACCCCGGGATTCTCATGGTCTGCTACACCATCGCCGATGTCCTGGCCAGTATCCCCACGACGCCCGCCGGCCTGGGCGTCTTCGAAGTGACGCTGGGTGCGAGCCTCTACGCCTTCGGCGTTCCTAAAGAGGCCCTGGCCATAGGCATCCTGGGATTTCGGTTCTTCAGCTTCTGGCTGCCGATACCAGCAGGCGGCATCTGCTACCTCATCCTGCGTATGGACCGGCGCCGCGAGGAACGAAATGGTAAAATCCCAACTGAGGCAAATGGCGCTCAGGCTTCTTAGCGAAGTTCAAGACCGTAAACAAATCCGGAGGATGATATGAGCGTTTTGGTTGTGGGCTCAGTAGCCCTCGATACGGTGAAAACCCCCTTCGGGGAGGCCCGCGAAGTCCTGGGAGGGTCGGCGACCTTCTTCGGGGTCTCCGCTTCCTTCTTCTCTCACGTGAACCTGGTAGCCGTGGTGGGCACCGACTTTCCCGAGCAGCACATCGACTTCTTACGCAGCCGCGATATCGACACGCGGGGACTGAAGAGAGTGGAGGGCCAGACCTTCCGGTGGGAGGGCTACTACGAATATGACCTGAACGAGGCCCATACCTCGGACACGCGTCTCAACGTCTTTCAGGATTTCGAGCCGGATATCCCAGACGAGTACCGGCGGTCCGAGTTCGTATTCCTGGCCAACATCGACCCCGAGCTCCAGAGGTCGGTCCTCGAGCAGGTAGAACGCCCGCGCCTCGTGGTCTGCGACACCATGAATTTCTGGATCGAGAATAAGCGGGAGCAGCTCAAGCGCACCATGGCAGGGGTGGACGTGATGATGCTGAATGAAGCCGAGGCACGAGAGCTGGCAGAGGAGCCCAACCTGGTGATGGCGGCCCGCAAGATAATGAGCATGGGGCCGCGACGCGTGATCATCAAGAAAGGCGAACACGGCGTCCTGATGTTCTGCGACAGCGGCTACTTCGTCCTACCCGGCTTTCCGCTGGAGAGCGTCTTTGACCCGACCGGCGCCGGCGACAGTTTCGGCGGAGGCTTCCTCGGTTCGCTCGCGGGCGCGGGCAGCCTGGACGAGCCGGATATAAGGAAGTCGGTGGTTTATGGCAGCGTGCTGGCCTCGTTCAACGTGGAGTCCTTCTCCTGCGAACGCCTGAAGGACCTGACCATGGAGGATATCGAGTGCCGCTACCAGGATTTCTTGCGCATCACCAGGTTCTGAGATCATGCCGGAACCTGTAGCCGGCCGCGAGCGCACCGTGGCTCGGGTGCCGGACGCCATGCCGCGGGCGGGGCTGGTCGATTACCACCTGCATACTCCGCGGTGCGGCCATGCATCGGGCGTGCCCGAGGACTATGTCCTGGCGGGACTGGAGCGTGGCCTGGCGGAGATGGGTTTCGCCGATCACCTGCCCCTTCTGCACATGCGCGATGATACCCTCAGCATGCCGCTGGAGCAGCTGCCGGCCTATGTCGAGGATATCGTGGGCCTGAGCCGGCGCTACCCCGAGGCGCGCTTGAGGTTGGGGATAGAGGCCGACTTCATCCCTACTCACCTGGACCGGATAGCGGTTCTCGTGGCGGCCCATCCCTTCGACTACGTGATAGGTTCCGTACATTTCATCGGGGGATGGGGATTCGATGACCCCCGCTATCTGGACGGCTATAGAGACCGTGACCTATACGAGCTCTGGCGGAGGTACTTCGAGCTGCTGGGCGACGCAGCGGAGTGCGGCCTCTTCGACATCCTGGCCCACCCGGACCTCATCAAGAAATTCGGGATGCGGCCTCAGGCGGACCTGGGTGAGATATACGGTGATTGCGTACAGCGCATTGCGGCTTCGGGCGTCGGTATCGAAGTGAGCACGGCGGGGCTGCGCAAACCCGTTGGGGAGATCTACCCGGCGCCGGAGTTCCTGCGCCTTTGCTGTGCCGCAGGTGTGCCGGTAACTCCGGGTTCGGACGCCCATAGTCCCGAAGAGGTGGGACAGGATTTTGAGATGCTGCCCGATTTTCTGGCCGCGTGCGGCTGCCGGGAGATAGCGGTGTATAGGGACAGGGTAAGGGATTTCCGGGCTCTCTAGGGTCCAGCCGGTTCTCGCGCCTGCGCTACTGTAAGGCTCAGCCCCCGGTGCCGATCCTGCCGGCGATCTTGGCCACAGCTCGCTGCACCTGGTCCTGGGTGAAGGGCTTCTCCAGGTAATCGTCTACGCCCTCCTTGCGCGCCCGGGAAATGGTTAAGGGCGAGGAATAAGCCGTCATGAGGATTATCTTAGTTTCTGGATGCTCCCTTTTGAGGGTGCGAGCCAGCTCGATGCCGTCAATCTTGGGCATGCGGATGTCGGCCAACACGATCTCGGGACGTTCCCGTGCTGTTACCTCCACCGCCTCTTTGCCGTCGCGAGCTTCCAATACCTGAAATCCCGAGCGCTCCAGCCAACGGCTCACCAGGTGGCGCACGCCCTCGTTGTCGTCGACAATCAGGAGCTTCTTGCGCCCTTGAACGTCCAAGACTCCTCCTAACCGATAGGGAGCTTGAGGACAACTGTGGTGCCCATGTTCTTTTGCGATACTACGTCTATCTTGCCCCCTATGTCCAACATTATCTTCTGTACGATGGAGAGGCCCAGCCCCGTTCCGCCATCCGTGGTTGTGAAGAAGGGATCGTAGATGTGCGGGAGGGCCTCCTCCGGTATCCCGCTGCCGTTGTCCTCTACCCGGACCTCACAGTAGCCGTTGTCTCCGGCATGGGCGCGCACTGTCAGAACTCCGTTCTCTGCCATGGCATTTAAAGCGTTCTCCAATAGGTTGGAGAAGATATGCCTGAACTGATCGGCGCTGGCGCGCACCGGCGGCAGATTTGCCTCCAGGTCCTCCACCACCTTGAGGCCGTTGACGGCGTTCTGCCCGATGAAATCGTTTAGCAGTTGGTGCAGTACGTCTCCCAGGGACTGTCGGGTCATGCAATCCGGTCCGACCTGTACCGGCGCCCGTACGAAGGTGAGCATGCCGGAGATCCACTCGCTGCATAGGGCAGCTTCCTCGCGGATCAGCTCCACCAGCCTGGTCTGCTCCTCGCCCATCTCGGCCTTCTCCAGCTCGTCCAACAGGCCCAGAATGGCGAAGAGGGGGTTCTTGACTTCGTGGGCTATCTTGGCCGACATCTGGCCCAGAATGGAGAGGTGGTCCTGCTGCCGCAGGCGCGCCTCCATCTCCTTCAGCGCGGTTACATCCATGAAGACCACTGCCGAGCCCACGTTGCCGCCCTTCTTGCGGTGTAGCGGGAAGGCGTTGTAGCTGAAGGTCGCCTGGCGGCCATCCGGCTTGTTGATGAGTGTTTCGCGCCGGGTGAGCACCATGTCTTCTTTGAAGCATCCGTGCAGGATGGGCTTGAATGCGGTCAGGACGTCATACCTGCCACCCTCGCCGCCGCGCTCGAAGAGGTCGATGTTGAGGCCCAGGACCTCCTCGGGCTTCAGCCCCGTAAGGGCGGCGGCTTCCCTGTTGAAGTAGATGACCTCGCCCTCCGCGTTTATCACCGCAACGCCGGCGAGCATCTCCTCGATGAACCCGCTGGTATATTCCTGCGTCTCCGACAGCCACTCCAGGGTCCTCTGGCTCTTCTGGTACAGTTCCACGTTCACTATGGCCACGGCCATCTCGTGGCACAGGCTGTAGAGCAGGTCGATGTCGTCTTGCGTATAGGCGTAGTTCTGGGTCGAGGCGGCAATCGTGACCCCCTGGACCTCACCCTTGGCCTTGAGGGGCATGATCACCTGCGTCCGGGGACTATGGCCGTCCAGGTAGGTCTCCGCTGCCCTCGGGTCCGGCGGCAGGTTGTTGCGCACAGCCAGCTTGCCGGTGGCGAAGACCTTGCCTATGGTCCCCTTGCCCGCGGGTATCGAGAGCCCCTCCACCGCGTGGGGCTTGAAGCCGCGGGAGGCCATTACCCGGAGCGACTGCCTATCCTCGTCCGGCAGTAGCACGGTGCCGATGCTCGAATGGGTGAGACCCAGCATGACGTCCAGTATCTTTTCCTGCAGTACCTCGAGGTCGAGAGTAGAGCTGACCGCGCTTACCGTATCGGCCAGGACGCTGAAGCGAATGTTCAGGTCGGTGAACTCCTGGATGAGGGAGAGGTTACGGGATCTATAGCGCCGCCTGTCCACGAACAGGAAAGCGCTGATGAAGAGAACGAGGATGACCAAGACGCCGTCTATGATGTAACGAAAGTCGCGCAGGGCATTGGCGAAGAATATCATGCCCCCGAGCAGGATGCCGACAGCCAGAAGCGCGAGGATGAAGAGCGAACCCCGGCGTTTGCTGTCCTTTTCCTGCATGGTGGTCTTGGGTGGCAACTCCACGCCCATCGATCCCTCCTTAAACGTAGGATGGCCATGAAGTTTATCGGCAGATGGGCGCGGAGTTTAAACATGTAGCAAATCAAGCAAAATCTCCCCCGGCAGTCCGCGACGCTCATACAAGCTTGCGGGATACCCTGGCCATCAAGGTCTGCTGGTCCAGAGGTTGCATCGCGAAGTAGTCGGCCGCCATGGCTTCAGCGACGCGACGAGCGGGAGATGCCCGGTAGGGATTGTTCGGGGCGTCGAGCAGGCCCGTTCCCGTATCGATGACCAAGGAGGCGATGCCGGCCTCGCGCAGCTCGCGGCCGAGCCGCAGGCTCTCGTTCAGGGGGTCATCGGTCTTGAAGCCGACATTGCCGTTTCCATCAGTGATCACGACCATGACCGGGAAGAGAGCGGGATTGCGCGCCAGCTCGCGGGAGATGACCTCACGGCCCAAGGACAAGCCGTGGCAGAGGGGGGTGCTGCCTCCCGCGCTAAGCCTCTCCAGGTACATGCGCGCCAGGCTGATACTGGAGGTGGGAGCCAGTTCCAGGCTGGCGCGGTCGTCTTTGAAAACCACCAAACCTACCCGGTCGCGCTTCTGATAAGCCTCGGTGAGCAGGGAGAGTATTACTTCTTTGGCGGTTTCCAGGCTCGCGCCGGCATGCATGGAGGCGCTGGCGTCCAGCACGAAGAGAATGAGGCTGCCCGCCTTGTTCTTGCGCACCCGCACCCGCAAGTCCTCGGGGGAGATCACGGGCCGTCCGGCTCCCCGTGCCCGGCCGGCGGCCGCCCGCAAGGTGGCATCCAGGGCGATGTCCGTAAACTCGCCGACCTGCCCCTGGGGAACTCGGGAGCTTACATACCGTCCTGCGCCGCCGGCTGTCTGCACCTGGTGGCGCTTGCCGCTGCTGACATGAGCCTGGCCGCGGTCCGCGCGCGGCGCGCGCGGCAAGGCCGGCTCGGGACCGGTCACCCCGCCTTGCCCGGTGTTGCCGGTCTCAGTTCCGCGCCCCGGGCCCATGTCGCCGGAGGTTGGTTCGCTGGTAACGGCGGCAACGGCGTTTTCGCTGTAGGCCGCCGCCGCTCCGGCTGGTGCGCCTGCGGAGTTGGCCGGTGGGGAGGGCTGACCGGCAGGGGGCCCGGCCGCCTGGAGTGCCTCCAGCGCGGCGGCTATCCGCTGTTCCAGGCGGCCCTCTTCGGTGCGACTCTGACAGCGGTGTGAAAGAGCAAGTTCCGCGGCTTCCCGTATGTGGACCAGCCCGACCTGGAGGTGGCCATCCAGCGCCGCCAGGGCCAGCGCGGCATTCATGATAGCGATATCAGCCCGGTGGCCCCGCGCATCCATCTCCACACAGATGCCGGCTATCAGCGCGAGCATGCTGTCGTCCAGGTCGACACGCTCCAGCCGCTCCCTTGCCCGTTCTATGTCGGCGCGGAGCTTATCCTCCGCGGTCTGGAATTCCGAACTGAAAAGAAACGGGTTTTCCGCAAAGCGCTTGCGGCAGCGGAGTATCTCCATGCGCCGGCCGGTGTCGCGTTCACCCCGCACCTCGACGCAGAGGCCGAAGCGGTCCTCGAGTTGCGGACGCAGCTCGCCTTCCTCCGGATTCATGGTGGCCACGATGATGAAACGGGCCGGGTGTTGATGAGATATGCCTTCTCTCTCCACCAGGTTGATGCCCATGGCCGCTGCATCCAGCAACAGGTCGACCAGGTGGTCTTCCAGCAGGTTTACCTCATCTATGTAGAGGACGCCCCGGTTGGCCTTGGCTAACACGCCGGGCTCGAAATGCACCTCTCCCGTCTTCAAGACCAGCTCTACGTTGATGGTTCCGGCGACCTTGTCCTCGGTGGCGTTAAGGGGAAGCGTGACCATCTCCGCCTTGCGTACCTCGGTAGGAAGGTCATCGCCGCCGAGGGCCTGCGCGCAGCAGGCCGCGCACATCTGGCCGATGTCCTGGGGATGGCAGGAAAACGGGCAGCCCTTGACGACTTCGATATCCGGCAGCAAGCTGGCTAGGGCCCGCGCCGCGGTTGATTTGCCGGTGCCGCGCTCGCCCCGGACCAGCAGGCCGCCGGCAGCCGGGTTGATGGCGCTGATGATGAGGGCGCGCTTCAATCGTTCCTGGCCAACTATGGCGGAGAAGGGATAGCGAAAAGAGAGGTTGCCCATATTTCTCCTCCGAGCATCCATCACCAAGCCCGCGCGCCGGCATGCCTTCCCGACCCCTAGGTGCTGGTTGCTGCCGGTGCGGGCATTTACCCCATATATAGTAGCATAAGGTTATTTCGAAGCCAATATATTGTTATAATACGCGGAGGTGCGG
Organism: Actinomycetes bacterium; assembly: GCA_023252035.1. Classification (GTDB taxonomy): domain Bacteria; phylum Actinomycetota; class Geothermincolia; order Geothermincolales; family JAHEXQ01; genus JAHEXQ01. The sequence continues at coordinate 7,760 of JAHEXQ010000021.1, read as the reverse complement.
GCGGTTGCGCCATTCTATTCAGGGGCGATACGATTCTTACGATAATAAGACTGGTTGCATATCTGCGCAATTGCAACGGAAGGAGCCGTCCATGGAGACGCACATCCAGAAGGTGGGAAGTGTCGCGATCGTGAAGGTTTCGGGCGTCGTCGACTCCGAGACGGTTGATGAGTTCTCCAACTCGCTCACCAGCCTGGTGGAAAAAGGGGAGCTCCAGATACTCTTGGACATCGAGGAGCTGAGCTATATCAACACCGCGGGGCTCAGTGTCATCGCGGACGTCTTTAAAAAGGCTCGCCAGAAGCAGGGCTCCCTCAAGATACTTAATGCGCCGGAACTCATCAAGGAACTGTTGGATATCGTGAGGTTTACCCGCATCATCGATCTTTTCGACGACGAAGATGCGGCCCTCTACAGCTTTGGGAAAGAGACGGGTGTTAGATGACGCGCAAGCCGCAGGCGCAAGAGAGACGATGCGAGCATGACCTGGAAGTCCTGTTCGAGGTGGGGCGCGTGCTCACTTCCTCACTGGACCTGGCGACCAGGCTGGAGAAGGTACTGGACCTGGCCATGCCTCTCTTCGATGCTGACCGCGTCTCCATCATGCTGCCGGATGTGCGCGGCGAGTACCTTACCGTCATCGCCTCGCGCGGATTGCCGGATCCAGCGGGCCAATCGCGGGTCCGCCTGGGCGAGGGGATCGCCGGACGGGTGGCCATGCGGCAGGAGCCCCTGGTGCTCAACGACCCTCCGGACGAGGCGAGGTCCCGGGGATCCGCCGAGGGCTTGAACAGCTCCATGGCTGTTCCGCTGCTGGCTGAAGGCCGCCTGGTAGGCGTTCTGAACGTGGCTACCTCAAAGCCGGTTCGCTACACTCCCGAAGATCTCCGGTACCTGAATTTCTTCGCTGGACAGGCGGCCGTCGCCATCGACAACTCGCGCCTGTACAACCAGTTGGAGGCCAAGCAACAAGTGTTGGAGCGTGAACTGGCCATGGCCTCCCGCATCCAGCGATCCATCATCTCGAGCTATGTTCCCAATCCGCAGGTGCATGTCGCGGCCAAGCTGATGCCGGCATCGGCGGTGGGAGGAGATTTTTACAGCGTGATTCCCCTGGCACGGGATTCGCGTTTTTGTTTCTATTGCTCGCCGGAGATACAGGACCAGTGCGGGGAATTCATTACCACCTACTGTCCCAACAAGTTCGGCCTGATGATAGGGGACGTCGCCAACAAAGGCTTGCCGGCAGCCCTGATCATGGCCGTGCTGACCACATCCCTCTACGAACTGGGGCAGGCGAACAACTCGCCGCGTGCCGTGCTGGGGCAGGCCAATACCATCTTCAACCGTTTCTTTTTCGAATCCCAGTACGGATTCGCCACGGTCTTCTATGCCTTCTTCGACGGCAACGATACGAGCATCACCTACTGCAAAGCGGGACATGACAGTCCGGCCGTCCTGCGGAAAGACGGACAGGTGCAGTTCCTGGACGCGGAGGGTTTCCCCCTGGGGTTGAAGGATGATGGCGAGTACGAGGAGAAGACCATCAAGCTGGCCGAGGGAGATCGTCTCATCCTCTATACCGACGGCGTCACGGGAGCTCTGAATGACAAGGGGCAGATACTGGGACGCACGCGCTTCACCGAGCTGGTGCGGCGTGGCCATGGCCACTCGCTGGACCAATTTATGGAGACCCTGGCGGACGAGATCATGCTCTTCGGCGGGGATTCGCCCCCCACGGATGACATCGCTCTCATGATCATGGAGCTGCAGGAGCAATTCGACCTCTACATGGAGATCCCCTCGGAATTAGGGGCGGTGAGGCAGGCGGTAGAAGCGGTCCTGGATATAGCGGCCGGCGCCTGCTCGCCCGATAAGCTGCAGGAGCTCCATCTCTGCCTGGAGGAGCTGGTGAAGAACGCGGTCGAGCATGGGAACCACAACGATCCGGAGAAGACCGTGGGCATAGCCGCGCGCATTGAGGCCGACCGGATCATCGTGAAGATAAAGGACGAGGGGCCGGGTTTTCAGCCGGCGCTCTACCGGGATTGGCGGGACCATACCTTGTCCGACGAGGCCATCCTGTCGGAACGCGGCAGGGGGTTGATCATCGTGCGGCACTACTGCGAGGAACTGAGGTTCAACCGCGAGGGGAATGAAGCTACCCTCATGATGAAGACACGCTGAGTCGCCGGATGGGCTCTGGAGCCAGGTTCTCTTTGACTTCCCTTGCTTTGCCTCGCACAAGACTGTGTATGAGAGCCATATTTATATCCATGTCCCCAAAAAACCCTATGATAAAAGCAAAATCGGGAGGGCTCGGCCGCAAATATAGGCAGGCAAACGCCTGTGCTGGTTTGGACCTTGAAGAGGCGTATGGTATCATGATGGATGTCCGTTATCCCGGCCGGGAAGGAAAAGGGAGGCCGGGCTCAGAAATGATGACAAAAGACCGGGCGAGGTGGAGCCAGTGAAGAGTAAGAACCACAGGAGAGTGAAGACAGCGGCAGCCGGCATGTTAGCGGCCGCGTGTCTCTTGATGATAGCCCCGCAGACCGCGGCGACCCCGATTCAGGACAAGCAGAGCGAACTCCAGCGCATCAAGAGCGAAGTCCAAACCCTGGACGCGCAACTGGAAACGGTGGTCGAGCAGTATAACATGACCAATGTTAGGGCAGACCAGATCCGGGCATCCATCGCTCAGAACGAATCCAAGCTGGGCCAACTCCGGGCCGACCTCTCCTTCCGGCAGGAAGTGCTCTCGGCGCGAGTCCGCGAGCTGTACAAGCAGGGCAATACGAGCATGATCGAGGTGCTCACCGAGTGCAAGAGCGTGGATGATTTCATCTCCAACGTGGATATGATGCAGCGCGTAGGTTCGCACGACGCCGGGGTCATCCGCGACGTCCTGGACACCGAGTCGCAGTTGGAGGGCGTGGCCGCGGATCTCGATTCCCGGAAGGCCGAACTCACCAGCGCTCTCAACGGCCTGGCGGCGCAGAAGGCCCAGATCGAGGGGGCCGTCCAGCAGCGGCAGCAACTGGTGGCCGGGGTTGAATCCGAGGTAAACAACCTGATTGCACAGGAGCAGGCGACGCGCGCCCCGAGTTACAGCGCTCCACGCCGCTCGCCCAATTACGTCCCACCGGCGCCGCCCAACGCGAACGCGCCGTCGGTAGTGCGCATAGCTTACGCACAGTTGGGCAAACCCTACGTATATGCGGGCTCGGGCCCGGACGTCTTCGACTGCTCCGGCCTGGTCATGTACTGCTACGCGCAGATAGGCATCGACCTGCCTCACAGCTCCTATATGCAATGCGACTGCGGGCCGCGGGTAGCCTATGAAGATCTGCAGCCGGGAGACCTGATCTTCTTCCACGGTTACGGCCACGTGGGTATGTACGTAGGCGACGGCCAGTACATCCACGCGCCCCATACGGGCGACGTGGTGCGGGTAGCGGACCTGAGCGCTCGCAGCGATTTCTGCGGCGCCTGCCGCATCCTCTAAACCGAACAAGAAGGTTCCCCGAACATGTTCGCTTTAGCGGCAACAATCGCCCCCGGGTACCCTGGCGTCACAGAGATGTTCGCCGTTACCACCGCTCCCCGGGTATAATTTAAACGTCACTTTCGCAAGTCACGCGGTCACTTCTCTAAGGGGGAGAGATGAGAAGAACGGCGCTATTTTACGATCCAGTTTTCCTCGAACACGATACAGGCTTCGGACACCCGGAGCGGCCCGAGCGGCTAACGGCCATACTGGCGGCGCTGCGCGAGCACGGGCTCAGCGACATCCTCGATATGCACAGCCCGCAGCCCGCTGTCATCTCGGACCTCGAGCTGGTCCACCCCAGGGGGTACATCGAAGGGGTCAAACGCATGGCGGAGTCAGGCGGTGGCTACCTGGATATGGATACAGCCCTTTCCTCGAAGACCTACGAGGCCGCGCTGAAAGCTGCCGGTGCGGGTCTGCAAGCCGTCGACGGGGTCTTCGAGGGCGATTTCGATAATGCGTTCTGCCTGGTCCGTCCACCCGGCCATCATGCGGAGCCGTCCAAGGGTATGGGCTTCTGTATCTTCAACAACATCGCCATAGCCTGCCGCTATGCTGTGCGCGATTACGAGGTGGAGCGGGTCATGGTCCTGGACTGGGATGCCCATCACGGCAACGGCGTGCAGGATATATTTTACGAAGATCCGAAGCTGCTCTACGTATCTTTCCACCAGTACCCGCATTACCCGGGCAGCGGTGCATCCAGCGAGGTGGGGCGGGGCGAGGGCACCGGTTATACCGTGAATTTCCCCTTCCCGGCGGGAACGGGCGAAGAGGTCTTCTTGGCCGCCATGGAGCAGGTGGTCCTTCCCATTGCCCGCGCCTACCAGCCCCAGATGATAGTGATAGCCGCGGGATATGACGCGCACTACGCAGACCCCCTCTGCTCCTTGCGGCTCAGTGCCTTGAGTTATTTCAGGATTACCGGCCTTCTCCTGGAGCTGGCTCAGGAGCAGGCGGGCGGAAAACTCCTGGCGACCTTGGAGGGAGGTTACGGACTCGCGGGCATATCCGCGGCCGTTTCCAACACCCTCTCTGCCTTCACGGGCAAAGATGCCGTGGTGGACGATTCCGCTGAGGGACCGGGAGGGACGCGCCCCGAGCGGGGTATGGCCGTGGTGGAGGAGACGGGCCACAACCATTCAAGGTATTGGCCCATTTAGGCGAGTAAGTATTACGGCAATGCGGAATCGCCGCAAATATCTCCTATGGGGGCGAGAAGCGATAGCGTGAACGTACAAGATCTTCTCAAGGACATGATGGCGCACAATGCCTCTGACCTGCACTTGAAGGCCGGCGGGCCTCCCTACTTCCGGGTGGACGGAGTGCTTAGGGAGTCCGATTTTCCCAAGCTCAGTCCGAACGACCTGGTGGAGATAGCCTTCGCCCTTATGAACGAGCGACAGGCGAAGCGCTTTGCCGAGAGGAACGAGGTGGACTTCACCTACGGGCTCTCGGGTATAGGCCGGTTCCGGGCCAATATCTTCAAGCAGCGGGGCACGGTAGGCTTGGCCATTCGCCGCGTCTTGACGAGCGAGATTCCCAGTTTCGAGGAACTGGGTCTGCCTCCGGTGCTCGAAAGGCTTTCCGAGGAACAGAGGGGGATGGTGTTGGTGACCGGACCCGCGGGCGCGGGCAAGACCACCACCCTGGCTGCCATGATCGATTACATCAACACCAACCGGCGCTGCAACATCATAACAATTGAGGACCCTATCGAGGTCCTGCACGTGGACAAGCGGAGCATCATACACCAGCGCGAAATCGGGACAGATACCGAGGACTACGCGCAGGCCCTCAAGTACGTGACGCGACAGGATCCCGACGTCATCCTCATCGGAGAGATGCGAGACCCCGAGACCGTCATGGCCGCCATGAACACCGCCATGACCGGGCACTTGGTGCTGAGCACTTTCCATACCACTGACACGACCGAGACCATCAACCGCATCATCGATTTCTTCCCTCCTCTGCAGCAGAAGCAGGTAAGGTTAACCATCGCCAGCGTCCTGAAAGGTGTCATCTCCCAGCGCCTGCTGCCCTTGAAAGACAGGGAGGGCCGGGTTCCTGCCTGTGAAGTAATGATCATGAGCGACCGCATGGTCGAAGCGGTCTTGAAAGAAGAGCCTACCTATGCGCTGCGCCACATAGTCGCGGAGGGCTCTTTCTACGGAATGCAGACCTTTGACCAGTCCCTGCTCGACCTCTACAAGTTCGGCCTGCTCGAGTTCAAGACGGCGGTGGCTGCCTCGACGAACCCCCATGACTTCACCCTTGCCGCCAAGCAGATAGGCTTGGAGGTCGAGGATGAAATGCTGTCCCGATTCTGACCCGAGACATGAGAAGAATCCTATGGATACTGTTCCTCGCGGTTACGCTCTGCACGGTCATTCTCGCACGCCGGGGGCTGGCGGAACCTGCCTGCACGGCTGACGAGGAAGCCATCTGGGTGGAGTTGCGCGCTCCCCTCTATGATGGGGACGTGCCGGCATGAGGGTCCTCGTGCTCGGAGGAGCGGGCCGGCTCGGGCGCCGCATGGTGTGGCGGCTGGCGGAGGCTCGCCGCTTTGAGCACATCTTCGTGGCGGACGAGGACGCTCAGGGCGTGAACGACCTCGTGAGTTACCTCGAATATAGCCATGTATCCGCCCGCTACCTGGATGCCTCCGACCCGCTCAGCATCGAGGAGCGCATGCGGGAGGCCGATGTGGCTCTAGGCTGTGTCGGGCCTTTCCACCTGTATGAAAACGGTATGATTCAAGCGGCTATCCGCAGCCGTACGCACTACCTCAGCGTCTGCAACGATCCCGCAGGAACGCGAGCGGCGCTCGAAGCGGCCGGCGAGGCGGCGGCAGCCGGTTTGATCATCGGCACTGGATTGGGATGGAGCCCGGGACTGAGTAATCTGCTGGCCTTGCATGCGGCGACTGGTATGGAAAGCGTGCGCAGCGTGCGCATCTTCTGGGCCGAGGCGGTGCCGGGGAATAGCTTGGCCTCCCTTTTGCATTACACGGCTTGCCTGGCCGGCCGGGCGCCTGTCCGGCAGAAGGGCTCCGCGCGGGAGGTTGCCTGCGGCTCCTGGGAGGAGTGGGTGACGGTACCGGGCCCGCTGGGCCGGATCTCGGCCAGCTACACCGCTCACCCCGAGCCCCTCACCCTGCCGGGACGGCTGCCCGGGGTCGAAGAGCTCGCCGTCAAAGGCGGTTTTGGCAGCCAGGCTGCGAATCTAACCATGAAGACGCTGGCGTGGTCGCTTGCGAACGTGCAGCCGGGAACTCGTGATATAGTATGTGCGAGCTGCGGGAGCCCCCTGACCCGGCTGAAGATCGCCGGGGACGAGAGCCGCCCGGCGGCTCTGCGGGTAGAGTTGCGGGGCGAACGGGACGGCACTCCAGTCCGCAAGGTCCTGGGCGCCAGCGGCAGCTGCGTGGAGGCGGCGGCGAACCTGGTCATCCAGGCCCTGGACAAGGTGGCCGCGGGGAGCGTGGCCCCCGGCGTGTATCCTCCCGAAGCCCTGCTGGAGCCTTGCGAGGCTTTCCGGGAGCTGGAGGACCGGGGTGTACGTCTCTGGCGAGAGGAGCGCTAAGCGCCTCTAGAGGTCGGCTACTCGAGCTAAAAAGGTGGAGAGGTCAATAGATGCGATTCTTGGTTGCCGGCGGTGCAGGTTTCATCGGGTCCCATCTATGTGAGAAACTCTTGTTGGATGGGCACGAGGTGACCTGCCTGGACAACCTGTGCACGGGCACGCTGGCGAACCTGGCGGGACTTACGAGAAATCCCCATTTCGAGTTCGTCGAGGGAGATGTCTGCGAACCCTGGGATCTGCCGGCCGATGTGGTGGCGCACCTGGCCAGCCCGGCCAGCCCCGTAGATTACACCGCTCTCCCAGTCGAGACCATGCTGGCCAATTCGCAGGGGACGCTGAACCTGCTGGAGCTGGCGCGCCGCAGGGGAACGCGCTTCCTCCTCGCCTCCACCTCGGAGGTGTACGGGGATCCCCAGGTGAGCCCTCAGGGTGAGGGCTATTTCGGCAACGTCAACCCCGTGGGGCCGCGCAGTTGTTACGATGAGTCCAAGCGTTTTGCCGAGGCGCTCGCCTTCACCTATATCCGCTTTTTCGGCCTGAACGCCAGTGTGGTACGCATCTTCAACACCTTCGGCCCTCGCATGCGCAGGCAGGACGGCCGGGCGGTTCCGAACTTTATCAA
>JAHEXQ010000020.1 GCA_023252035.1 Actinomycetes bacterium | reverse complement strand
TGAGGTGGTTTGGAACCCGCCCCCGCAGGCCGGCTCCGAAGGGCCTTTATTCCTTCATCTCCCGTAGAGCATCGCTAGCCTCTGGGAATCACCTCCCTTCAGTTTCGCGTTCGTGGCACAAGCACCCCCCGCCCCTTTGCCCCCTCCTCGGGGTTCAGCTTGGGAAAGGCCTCCCGGGCTACCTCAAACGCTTTGAGCCAGGCCCCTTCCACCTCCCCCCTCCTTTTCCAGCATTCGCGAGATACCCCCCAGGTTAAGCTGAACGTTCCCGATAAGCAGCATGCGCTCCCGCTCTTCTTTCGCCGGAAAACGCTCGAGCACGTGCTCGACGATGAGGCTGCGCTCCTGCCCTTCGCTCAGGCCCTGCCGGATGATATCGATCATGACCTCGAGAGCTTCCAGGGAATCCTGCGCCATCTTGCGGCTCGAGCCGCCCTTCCCGAAATGAGGGAAGTAGGTAGCCGGCGCGTCCAGGTCGCGCAAGCGGCCAAGAGTCTTGCGCATCTCTCCTGCATCGAAATCGGGCAGCGGGGTCACGGGAAAGACCATCTCCGAGCTGCGGAGATAGACCCCTAGTGCGTCCCCGCTGAAGAGCGCGCCGGTGGCACTATCCACAGAACACCAGTGGGTGCGGGCGTGCCCGGGGCAGTAGAGCAGGCTCAGTGAGCGGCCGCCTAACTCCAGGGTCATGCCTTCCGAGGCCACCAGCATGCGATCGCGGGGGATGGGCTCGAGGTCTCCGTAGAGCGGCGCGAACTTGCCCAGCGCCCGGCGCGCGCTCTCCATGAGCCGGTGCGGTTCCGCCAGGTGCGGGACGGCGAGCTCGTCCACTACCACCGTGGCTTTCTGCAGTACCGGCAAGAGGAAACCTGCGCCGCCCGCGTGATCCAGATGAAGATGCGTGATGACCACGTAGCGCACATCGTCCGCGTCCAGCTCCAGAAAGCGCAAGCCGGCCAGGATGGACTTGGCGGAGCTGGAGACCGCGGTATCGATGAGGGCTATACCCTCGGAACCGGTGACCGCATAGACCGCCGTGAAATCCGGGATGCCCCCCATAAAGGAATCGATCAGGTAGATGCCGTCCCCCACCGCGTAGCCTCTGAACTCCGCCATACTTTTTCCCTCCGGCTAGGCTATCTTCCAGTGCTTGTGCATCTGCGGAATCATGCGCACCTCGTCGAAATAATCTCCTGCCACGTGCTGAAAATAGGCGAGCCTCTCGAAATCCGGCGGCTCCTGGCCCCCAGAGGCGCTCACCGGCTGAAGCACCAGCGGGGCGCCTTTCCTGATGCGCGAGAGGACAGAGAATGCCCGCGCCGCTTCGCGGGCATCCGTCGCGGCGGTAATCACGACCTTGAGGAAGACCGGACGCCCCTCTGTCAATCGGAGAAAATCCGCGTGTCTCCCCAAGAGGTCTCCGGTACCGCCGGAAGAATGGAGCTTCACATCCATGCTGATGACACCGGCCAGCTTCACGACCCGGGCGAGCGCGCCGGGAAGCGTCCCGTTACTCTCCAGGTAAGTAGCCAGGCCGGCGGAGCGGAGATGCGACATCAAGACCGCCAGCTCTTCCGGTTGTTCCAGGGGCTCTCCTCCAGTGAGACTCACCGAATGAAAAGAAGGGTCCCAGATGCGTTGGACTTCCCCGCAGACCTCCTGCGGCTCGAGGGGGTTGGGGCGGAGGTAGAAGCTGCGCCCTAGCGGCTCCCGCTCTATGCGGCACCAGCGCGAGGGTCTCTGCGCGTCCGGGGTGTCACAATAGGAGCAGCCTAGGCTGCAGCCGCCCAGGCGCACGAAGACCTGCTTGACGCCCGCCCAGGGACCCTCACCCTGAAAGGAGCTGAAAATCTCGCTCACGTACATGGCCGTACTCTCAAAGAACGCCCCGCACTTTGCACCTGGCCAGTCGGATTCCCTCGACGTCGGCGGCGAAGATTTCAAGGACTCGCTCTACGAACTCGTCCACGTCCAGGCCCAGGTCCAGAATGCCCATGGCGGGTACCGGAGCCTCGCGCGCCGTCACGTTGATGCCCACGTGGATCAAGCAGGATACCGGGCTCGCCGTGGCGATGGAGACCGTCATCTTCTTGTTGAAGCCCTCCTCGCTCATGGCGAAAAGGTCGTCCCCGCTCCGGGAGAGGAAAGCGGTGGTGGAGCGCTCCTCTATGACCTCGCGTATGACACAGACGAGAAGCCGTTGCAGGATGACGGCCCGCTCCAGGTCGGGATGGAAGAACTCCGCGATGAAATGGACCATGTCCTCCGAACGGATCTCCGCGCCCCGCTTGCGGTCCGCCTCATCCACCAGGCTTTCCGTAGGCACATCGCAGGGTCCCCGGAAGGCTATGATGGATTCTCCCTGGATATCGCAGTTGGTGAAAGCCCAGAGGGAACGGAGCTGGGACCCGTCATAGGTTATGCGTTCTTCCCTCAGATACCTCACCTGCAAGCCCGCATCAACTCCCGTTTTGCCGGAAGAGAGGTTCCACCAGATGCGCGATTCCGGCTTCCCTGGCGGCCCTGGCCAGGCGGGCGCAGGACTCGCAACGTCCGCACATCTCCTCCGCCCCATTGTAGCACGACCAGATATGGCCCCAGTCCAATCCCAGGTCCAGAGCGGCTTCCACGATCTCCGCCTTTCTCATGTTCACGGTGAAGCTCGCGACGCGCACGCCGTTCAGGGTGGAAAATTCCAGGGCCTGGTTCAGCGCGTGCACGAAGGACCCGGAGTTATCGGCAAAGGTAGCGGCCTCCTCGCGGTTGAAACCGAAGATGACTTGGTTCGCCCCGCGTGCTTCCGCCACACAGGCTCCTATATTGGCGAGCAGCCCGTTCCGGTTCGGCACCCAGACGCGCGCCGCCGTCTCCTCCGAAGCCTCTTGGGCAACCTCGCCTGGGGTCATCTCGGGAAGGTCGGGTCCGCCCGGAAAAAGAGCGCAGCATGCGGGGGCCATTTCGCCCAGCCAGCGCGCATCCACTGTCAGGTGGTCGATGTCCGTCGCTCGGGTCAGCTCGCGCGCCTTGGCCAATTCTCGCGCCGCGGAGCGCTGCCCGTAATCCACTGTGATGGCCAGCTCAACCAGCCCGTAGCGGAGCGCCATGAGCAGGTTGACCGCCGAATCGAGGCCGCCCGAGAGCATCACCACGTAACGGGAGGGAATCACTGAGGGACCACCGGGCAGGTTCACGCTACGCTCCTCCCGGTCTATATATGACGGCGGTCTCGCGAGATTCGCTGACCCGTACCTCTTTCAGGCACAGTCCCGGCGCGACCTGCGCCAGCCCCTTGGCCAGTTCCTCGTACAGGTATCGCGCGAGGTTCTCGGAGGTGGGCGATAACCGGTCAAAGGGCGGCACATCGTTGATACAGCGGTGATCCAGCGCGCCCAGCGCGTCGCGCAACAGTCGCTTCACATCCACGAAATCTACGAGCAGGCCCCCCCGGCCCAGTTCCTCGGCCGCTATGCTCGTCTCCACCGTCCAGTGATGGCCGTGCAGGCGAGCGCAGTCGCCCTCGTAATCGCGCAGCCAGTGCGCCGCGTCGAAGCTCTCCTCCACCTTCACAAGGTACAATGCTCTCCTCCCCGCAACAGTTGAACGAAGGTCTCCAGGCGGGTCTTGGTCCTCTGATCCAGGCGCACGGCCTGGTCCATCTCCACCGCCAGCATGGGTACCTGCAGGTACCTGCGCATAATCATATCCTCCACCTGGCGGAAGCAGAAGCTCTGCACGTAATGGATAATGCCGTGGAGCCCCCTGGCCTTCGTCTCCCGCTTGATATCCTCCATGCGTCCAAAGACCGAGTAAGGATAGGTGTACTGCAGATAGCGACCCACCAGGTCCGGCGCGCCTCCCGGCAACGTGAACTGCCGCTGCACCTCGTTGAAGACGACCCTCGCCCCCAGCGACTCTACGAAGTCGTAGATTTCCGGTGCGATGGGCGGCACCCCGATGTAGCCCAGGCGCACGATGCCTGGGTCCTTTGGCTGCGCGGTTTTGGGCGGGCGGCGCTTAGCCTCCTCCAGCAGCGCTTCGGCCTTGCGCGCGAAGGCCTGCGGATCACCCTCGAAGTCGCTGCAGCATACCTGAAAGAGGTGGTTCTCGGCGGCGCTGACCCGTCCGTCCGACCAAGTGAGCCTGTCCAGCTCCCAGATTTTCGAGCGGACCTCGTCCAGTTCAGCGAAGCTGCGCTCCACCGCCGCGGGCTCCGCTCCCAGCCTTTCAGCCAGGCGCCGCACCTGCAACGCCATCTGCTCGGGGTCCTTATCGTAGGGATAGGCGAAGGGTATGACCTCGATACCGTCGGCCTGCCAGCTCTCCGCCAGCGCCTGCGCGTTGGAGCAGTCGCCCTGCGTCACCGCGACCACCGCATCCACGGTCTCGCGTCCGGTCTTCAGCAACCCGTAGATGCCCTTCACCCATGCGCAGAAATTCGCCGGAAAGCCAACAGTCTCCGCCTCCTCCACGAGACCCTGGCGATCAGGAGAGCTGATGAAACTGTTATTGAGGTCCACCGGCACGTGGCCCGCCGCGTAGACGGCCTCCACCGGAATGGTCGTGGTTATCCCGATTCTTGACATAAAAACATGATAGCAGATGGAGTCCCAAACTAGCGTTCGCGCCCGGGCCTCAACGTAAAGAGCGAACATGTTGGGACCAGGTACCTGCTTGTTCTCTTTTTGGGAAAGGGGGCGGCCGGTAGGCCGCCCCCGGGGGATCGACTTGGGCGTTTCTTACCAGGGATAGGTGTCGGTTACGCCCATGAGGTTGCCGGTGATGACCACCCTCTGGATCTGAGCCGTGCCCTCGTAGATCTGCATGATCTTGGCATCGCGCATCAGCTTCTCCACCAGGTACTCCTTCATGTAGCCATATCCGCCATGGATCTGCACGGCGTCGGTCGTGACCTCCATTGCGGTGTCCCCGGCGAAGGCCTTGGCGTAGGAGGACTCCAGGGAGCAGGGTAGGTTGTTCGCGGCCTTCCACCCGGCCAGCAGGTAGAGGCGGCGCGCCGCCTCGATCTTGATGGCCATATCCGCGAGCATAAAGGCGATGGCCTGCTGGTTGATGATGGGCTTACGGAACTGCACGCGCTCTTTGGCATACTTCAGGGCCTCCTCGAAAGCGGCACGGGCCACGCCCGTAGCGCCGGCAGCCACGCCCGCGCGCGTCGCATCCAGGGTCTGCATAACTACGTAGAACCCCTGGCCCTCCGGGATCATCAGGTTCTCGGCAGGAACCTTGACGTTATCAAGGATCACTTCGGAGGTGTCGGAGGCGCGGATGCCCATCTTGTCCTCGTGTTTGCCGACGGAAACCCCGTCCCAGGCGCGCTCCACGATGAAGCCGCCGATCCCGCCGAAGCCCTTCGACTTGTCGAAGGTCGCGAAGATGGTGTAGAAGTCCGCGATTCCGCCGTTGGTGATGAAGCACTTCTGTCCGTTCAGGATGTAGTCGTCGCCGTCCGGCGTGGCCACCGTGGCCAGCGAAGCGGCATCTGAGCCGGCTCCGGGCTCGGTGAGGCCGAAGGCCGCGAACTTCGGATTGGCCGGATCGCTAAGGCGGGGGAGGTACTTCTGCTTCTGCTCGTCGTTGCCGACGAGGAGCAGCGGAGTGATGGCCAGGTTGTTGGCGCCAAGGCCGGTGCCTATGCCGGCGCATCCCCAGAACATCTCCTCGCTCACTATGGCGGCAGTAATGGCATCGAGCCCTCCGCCGTCGTACTCCTCCGGAACGGCCTGAGCGGTAAGCCCGACAGCAGCGGCCTTCTTCACGAGCTCATCCGGGATCTTGCCTTCCTTGTCGCATTCGAGCGCCACGGGGCGGATCTCGTTGACCGCGAAGTCATGCGCCATGCGTGCTGCTGCTTTTTGCTCATCGGAAAGTTCAAAATCTACCATATCTCGTCCTCCTTCTAGTAGTGCATGAGCAAACAGAATCCTACTTATATCTGAAGTCCTAGCGGCCGGTAAACTCGGCCTTGCCGGGACCTTTCTCCAGAAACGTGCGCATGCCGATCTTCTGGTCTTCGGAGGCGAAACAGAGGGCGATGCCCTGCGCCTCTATGATGAGGCCTTCCTCCTTGCCGCAGTCCATGCCCCGATTCACGGCCAGCTTGGCCTCGGCCAGCGCGACGGCCGCCCCCTTGGCGTACCGGGCCGCTACTTTCTGGGCCACCCCTATCACGGACTTATCCTTATCCACAACCTTCTGGACCAGGCCCATGTCGAAGCACTCCTTCGCGGAGTAGAAGCGCCCGCTGTAGATCATCTCCTTGGCCCAGGCGGGGCCTATCAGCCGGGGAAGACGCTGAGTGCCGCCGGCTCCCGGGATGATACCCAAGAGTATCTCCGGCTGTCCTATCTGGGCCTCCTCGCTCGCATAACGAAAATCTGCGCATATGGCCAGTTCGCAACCGCCTCCCAGCGCAAAACCGTTTATAGCCGCGATGACGGGCTTAGGTATGTTCTCCACCTTGGTGAAACTGGCCTGCGCCGTACGGATGAATTTGGCTACCTCCACAGCGGTGAACGACTCCAACTCCTTGATGTCCGCTCCCGCGGCGAAGTGCTTGTCCCCTCCCGTGAGCACCACGGCGCGTACGTTGTCGTCCAGATTGAGTTCCTCTGCGCAGAGCGCGATCTCCATGAAGAGTCGCCCGTTCAGCGGGTTCAAGGGCGGGCGGTTGAGAGTCACTGTGGCGACGCTATCCCTAACATTCACCAATATCAACTCATAGTCGTAGGCCATAAGTCACCCCCGCATGCCGAATGTTTCCGGATTACGGCACGTCCACCCAAAGATTTAGGAAGGGCCGATCGTAGAACATGAATGTTTTTCCAAATAATCCCAATTCTGACTGCTACTATGATCGTTTTTTGTGGTCCCGTACGGGGCAAACTCGATCCCGTCTTCTAAGCACAGCTCAGCTTATCATTAGGGAAGTGCCTAGTCAACACGGCTCGGGAATCGCTTGCAGACAGGGGTTTCGGCCCGGAACGTGAGTGCGTCTGCTGCCCGCAAATTGGCCGACCCTACTTGCCTCCAATCGCGAAAGCTAAAGCGCGAGTCGAGGATTCGCCAACAGTGCCTGGCGCTCGAGGTGAATCGAGGCGGGGTTAGCCGGCCCAGATGAGGACGGGGATGCCCACGTCCACGCGCTCGAAGAGGTCCTCGGAGTCCTTTATATACATGCGGATGCAACCGTGGGATACGGAATATCCGATAGAGCCGGAGGAATAGGTGCCATGGATAAACACCCCGGGAGCACTCGTCTGTATGGCCCGGGTCCCCAGGGGGTTGCCCGGCCCGGGCGGGATATAGGGCGGCATGTCCGCCGCCCAGGACGATCCCGGATTCACCCAGGTCGGGTTCCTCTGCTTGCTGAGGACCACGAAGGTGCCCTTGGGGGTCGGCCAGGAGGGCATGCCCACGGCCACACCGTACTGCACCTCCACCTGCATATTGTTATAAAGGTCTAGCTTATGCGCAACCGTGTTGACCACGATGACCTTGCCTATTTGGTTATCGAAGATCTGGGGCGGGGTGACCGCGACCGGAAGTTCAGCCTTGTGATCTCGCTTGGCGAAGCTGTCCAGGATCACCTGCGTGGCCTCCGCACGGTCCAGCTTCCAACCGTCCGCCGCGTGCTGGAAGACCAGCTTGCCAGAGTTCAGCTTGATCTCGGCATTGGCGGGATCCCGGTTGACCACCGTCTCCAGCTCGTCCATGAAGGCCGCGAACTTGGCCTCATTGTAGCTGTAGATGACGCCGACATCCTTGTTCGCGCCCCGGAATATTGTCCGGCGCAGCCATCTCTGGTAGAAAGGGACCGACCAGTCCGCCGCGTAGGCCTCGTCCACCATGGCCTGCAGATCCACGTAGCCGTCTATGCGCCCCAGCGGCAAGTTCCAGGTACTGCTGGCGAACTCCGCCACGATATCGCTCTCCAACTGCGGGAAGTTCAGGTTCTCCTGCAGTTTCTGCATGGCGGCGGCCTTGGTCATGCCGCCCATATCTATCCCGGCCACCCTTACGCCCTTGGCGATATTCTTCTTGAAGGCCAGGTCCAGGCCGGCGTGCACAGCCGCGAAGATCAAGACGGCGCCCACCACGCAGAGCAGAAAGACCCCCACGGGCCTTTTCATAACCTTCCAGAAATGTAGCTCGGGAATCAAGTCGCTCGCTCCTCGCCAAAACCTTCCGCCATCATTACACGCACGCGCAGGCACAAACCGATAGCATATTATACCCGCGCTCAGCCTGCTTAGAGAGTGTATTTGTCAAAGATGCGCTAAAACCCTCTGCCAAATCAAAAGAGAGGCGGGAAAAACCCGCCTCTCCCCCCAGGTTACTCTATCAAGCCGTGGACTCCGCCACGTCTTTGATCTGGTCATATCGGAAGACCGGGCCGTCTTTGCAGACGTACAGGTTGCCGACGTTGCAACGCCCGCACTTGCCGATAGCACATTTCATGCGGTTCTCCAGTGTGGTGTAGATCTGTGTAGGCGCAAATCCCAGCTCCATGAGATTCTTCAGGACGAAACCAATCATCACCGGCGGGCCACATGTCACAGCTATGGTGTTGTCTGGAGAAGGAGCCACGTCCATTAGCAGGGCGGGCACGAATCCCACGTAGTGGGGCCAGTCCTCCTCCTCCACGTCCACCGAGAGGTGGCAAGCGCAGTCGCCCTTCTGGTTGATCTCCGCGAACTCGTCTTTAAAGCAGTGATCCGCCGACGTCCGCGCTCCGTAGATGAGTTTCAGGTCGCCGAAGTCGCCCCGGTTGTCCCGTATGTACTGGATGACCGGGCGCAGAGGCGCCTGGCCGATACCGCCGCCGACGGTCACGATATCCTTGCCCTTCCAGTCATCCACGGGGAAGGCGTTGCCGTAGGGTCCCCGGATGTAAAAGGACTCGCCCTGCTCCAGCGTGTGCATGGCTTGCGTGACCTTGCCTACGCGCATGATGCTGAAACGCAGGTACTCTTTCTCCGTGGGCGACGAGGAGATGCAGAACATGCTCTCCCCCACGCCCGGCATGCCTACCATGGCGCACTGGCCGGGGCGGTGGCTCCAGGTCTCCCAGACCTTTTCGTCCGCGAAGGTGACCTTGAAGGTCTTGATGCAGCGGTCACCCGGCGTCTCGAACCAGGTATCTATGATATTGACCCGGTAAGGTATGTAGGGATTCTTCATCATGCTTCCACCACCTGCTGTAGAATGTCCAGGATGTCGATGTTCACCGGGCAGAGATTGATGCAGCGCGCGCATCCCACGCAGGCGATGTCCCCGAACTTGGACGGGAAGTAGGAATATTTGTGGTTGATGCGGTTGCGCGTACGCTCTCTGCGCGTGGGACGGGGATTGTGGCCCGAGCCGTGCAGCGTGTATTCGCAGAACATGCAGGAATCCCACATGCGAGCCCTGCGTCCCTCGTCCTCCTCCACTTCGTCCTGGATGTCGAAGCAATGGCAGGTGGGGCAGAGATAGGTGCAGACCCCGCAGCCCAGGCAGGCAGCGGAGACCTTCTTCCAGAGGGGATTCTCCCATAGGTTGAGGAGCTTCTCCTGGAGGCCTTCCGTACCGATGGTCCGGCTGATGCCCTTCTCGGCCTCGGTCGAGAGCTTGGCCGCGGCCTCCTTGTCGGCCCCGGCCGCATCCGCGAGCAGCCCGGAGAGAGCCTCGGCCACTTTGGCTCCCTTATCGCTCACTACCTCCACCAGGTACTTGTCCCCCAAGTCCGTAAGCAATACGTCCAGCCCTTCCGTCCCGAAGGGATGTCCACCCACCGAGGTGCAGAAGCAATTCACCGAGGGGATGCTCGAACAGGCCAGCCCCACCAGGGTGGTTTCCTCCCGCCTTTTTAGGTAGTAGGGATCCTCGTAGTCCCAGTTGAATAGCTTTTCCACTATGGCCATGGCCCGGGCGTCGCAGGGGCGCAAGCCCCATATGACCGTCTCGCCCTCCGAGGGGTCCTTCTCCTCCAGGTCGGGCTCCCCGGCCCGGAACTTGAAGAGGGTCTCCGTCTGGGGAAAGACCACGCGCTTCGGCGGCACCGTGGAGTTCAGGTAATCCAGGTACGCCTCCGCCGGGTCGTCAATCTGCTTGAACAGCACCACCTCGTCCGACTTGGTGGGCGCCAGCAAGCGAAACTTCGAGAGCTCCCCGAGGGCGTCTCCCAGTCTTTCTTTGATTAATATCTTTTCTGCCATCACACCCACCTTCTAAAGAATGAAATCTTCTTTGTCGTCGACGCTGAAGATCGAGAGTAGCGGCTTCTCCTCCGCGTCCGTGCCCGGTTCGTACTCGTAGAACTCCGCCACGTCCTTGTAAAACTTGCGGTTCATCTCCATGATGGGAATGTCCATGGGGCAGACCCTCTGGCATTCCCCGCACTGGATGCACCGGCCGGCCAGGTGATAAGCACGGCTGATGTGGTAGGCGGTGTTCTCCGATATGTCCACGCTGCGGCGCATCCACTGCGGACTCAAGCGGTCGAGCACGCACTCGTCGCAGTAGCACATGGGGCAGACGTTCCGGCAGCCGTAGCACCGGACGCAACGGGAGAACTTCTCCTCCCAGTAAGCCCACTTCTCGTCGCTCCCGCGCTTCTCCAGCCCGGCTATGTCCTCGTAAGTGTCGTCCGCGAACCTCTCTACCTCAGGCGCCAGCAGTTCGTCATAGACCAGCGGCGTGGGGTAGCGGCAGCGGGTGCACTTGTCGGCGATGACCTCCGCTGCGGGCACCGTCTCCGTCTTGCCATCTGCGGAGAAGGTGAAATTGTCCCCTTCACGCTTGACGTCCCCCGGCCCCTTGGCCTCGGGGAAGCGCTTGTCCACCTTGGCCGGGTCTATCACGCCGTTGCAGGGAATGCCCAGGATGATAACGTCGTCCCGCTTATATGCCAACTCCACCATCTGCTGCAGCAGCGCCCGGGAGTCGCATCCCTTGACCATCACGGCGACCTTGCGGGTGTCGTTGGTGGTGCCTCTCGGCAGCGGTGGCCGTTCGTAGTTGGTGAGGTAGGTCGCCAGGTTGTTCACGCACGCCGGCGTGAACTCGAGTTCGCCGACCTCGGAAACTTCCTCCACGAAGGCAGGCCGCATGCGAAATCCGAAGGTCCCTTTCCGATACCCGATCAGCAGCCGTACGTCCTCGCGGGAAATGACCTCCTCGGCGATCTTCTTCAACTTATCTGTGTCGATCAACTGCTCTACCAATTTAGCTGCCTCCGTTTAAACTGATCCATGGGACCCACGGACTTGACACCCTCCACGACCTCTTCGATGACTTCCTTCCACTTGGAGCCCTCGGAGGCCGATACCCAGCTCGCGCGGAAACGCTCGGGCTCCACGCCCAGGTACTCGAGGAAATCCCTCATCAGGGTGAAACGGCGGCGGGCGTAGTAGTTTCCGTGCATGTAGTGGCAGTCGCCGGGATGGCAACCGGAAACCAGCACGCCGTCGGCGCCTTGCTGCAGTGCGTTCATCACGAAGAGCGGATTGACGCGGCCCGAGCACATCACCCGGATGACCTTAACGTTCGCCGGGTACTGGATGCGCGACGTTCCCGCCAGGTCCGCTCCCGCGTAGGAGCACCAGTTGCACAGGAACGCCACTATGTTGGGTTCGAAATCGGTAGTTACTGTTGCTTTGGCTTTATCTTCGGTCATTACTCGTTCACCCCCAACACGATAATCTGGGGCAGTATCTGCGTATCCTTGAAGGACCGCTGCTGGATAGCCCCGGACAGGCAGCCGGCGGCGCAGGCCCCGCAGCCCTTGCAGAGAGCCTCGTTTACCCGGGCTACCTCACGCATCCAGCCCATCTGGTTGACCTCTACCAGTTCTATGGCGGAGAAGGGACATATCTCCACGCAGAAGCCGCAACCCCGGCAGGCTGCCTCGTTTACGATGGAGGTCTGAGCCTCCACTTTAACCTTGCCGGAGGCCATGGGGATCATGGCCGCGGAAGCGGCGCCCTTGGCCTGGGCCACGGCGTCGGGGATGTCCTTCGGGGCCTGGCAGCAGCCAGCCAGGTAGATACCGTCGGTGGCGGTATCCACGGGGCGCAGCTTGGGATGCGCTTCCAGGTAAAAGAGATCCGGCGACTGGGAGAGCTTGAGCATGTCGATGATCTCCCGTCGGTCCGACCGCGGGGTGAGCCCCACCGCCAAAACCACCATGTCCGTCTCGTGCTCGAGTGGCGTGGCGGTAAGCGTGTCCTCCGCCTTCACCACCAGCTTGTCTCCCCGCTTGAAGATCTCCGACGGGTTGCCCCTGATGTAGTTCACGCCCTCGCGCCGCACCCGGTCGTAGAACTCCTCAAATCCCTTGCCGAAGGCACGCACGTCCATATAGAAGACGCTCACATCCACTCCGGGGATCTTGTCCTTGGCCAGGTGGGCCTGCTTGGCCGTGTACATGCAGCAGACGCGTGAGCAGTACTCATTGCCCACGCTCTTATCCCGTGAGCCCACGCACTGTATGAAGGTGATGCTCTCGGGCATGCGCGGAGGAACCTCCTCCTCGCCTTCCTTCTTCTTCTTCTTTTTCTTTCCCCGCTCGAGCATGGTGATCTTGCCGCCGGTTGGGCCGGAGGCCGAGACCAGGCGCTCAAACTCGAGAGCGGTTACCACGTTGTCGTAAACCCCGTAGCCGTACTCGGGCTTCAGGGTCGCATCAAAGACGTCGAATCCGGAGGCCACCACGATGGTGCCCACCTTGAACTCAATTATCTCGTCCTCGATATCGAAGTTGACGGCGCCGGGCTGGCAGGCCTCGGCGCACTTGGGAGACTCGCCGCACTTCCCCTTGGACAGGAATAAGCACTTCTCCTTGTCGATGGTGTACTTGGCCGGCACGGCTTGGGGAAAGGGCAGGTAGATGGCCCCGCGCATACCCATCCCCTCGTCGAACTCGTTGGAAATGCGGCCGGCCATGCGGCAGGCCTCGGCGCAGTCGCCGCAGCCGGTACACTTGGCCATGTCCACGTAACGGGACTTCCTCCGCACCTTCACGTCGAAGTTCCCCACGTAGCCGCTTATCTCCTCCACCTGGGAGTAAGTGTACAGCTCGATATTGGGATGATTGCCCACGTCCACCATCTTGGGAGTGAGGATACAGGCCGAGCAGTCCAGGGTGGGGAAGGTCTTGTCCAGCTGGGCCATATGGCCGCCCACCGTGGGTGACTTCTCCACCAGATAGACCTTGAACCCCGCGTCGGCGATGTCCAGAGCGGTCTGGATACCCGAGATACCCGCACCGATGATGAGGGCGGCGGGCTCCACATCCACTTCCTTGACCTCGAGTGCCTCCAGCATGCGCGACTTGGAGATGGCCGAAGCCACCAGCTTCTTAGCCTTGGAAGTTGCTATCGACCTATCCTCATGCACCCAGGAGCACTGTTCGCGGATGTTGGCCATCTCCAGGTAGTAGGGGTTCAGTCCTGCTCCCGCCAGGGCCTTCCGGAAGGTCAGCTCGTGCATGCGTGGCGAGCAAGAAGCCACCACCACCCGGTTCAGGCCGAGTTCCTTGATGTCTTCTGTGATGAGTGCCTGTCCGGGGTCGGAACACATATAGCTGTAGTTCCGCGCCACCGCTACATCCGGAAGGCCGGCGGCGAAATCGGTCACTTCCTGCACGTCCACGGTGTGCGCGATGTTAACCCCACAGTGGCAGATATAAACTCCGATTCTGGGTCTTCCGTTCATACAATCCTCGATTCCTCCTCGCATCACCTTTAAGAGATACGCTTGCCTTCCGTAACCATTATAGTGAAGGCCTCCGCACTAAGCCTTGACAACCCTTAAGCGCCCTTCAGCTCCTTGATCTTCTCGATCAGCTTGGGCACTACCTTGAAGAGGTCGTCCACGATACCGTAATCGGCGATCCCGAAGATAGGGGCGTCGGGGTCCTTGTTGATGGCCACGATGATCTCGGAGCCCTTCATGCCGGTCACGTGCTGGAAGGCGCCGCTGATGCCCACGGCGAGGTAGAGCTTCGGCTTCACGGTCTTGCCCGAGATACCCACCTGGCGGTCGGAGGGAAGCCAGCCGGCATCCACAACCGCGCGGGAGGCAGACAGGTCCGCGCCCATAGCCGCGGCCAGTTCCTCCATAAGGGGGAGGTTCTTCCTCGCGGATGCCGCGTCCCACGCCGACCAGCATGGCCGACTGGGTGATGTCCACCTCTCCGATGGCGGCTTCCACGTACTCCAGGAACTTGCGGTAAGCGATCTCCTCCGTCACCGGGTTGGCGACCTTGACGATCTCCCCGGACTTGGAGGGCTCGACCGCCTGGAAGGTGGCCTCGCGGATGGTCAGCATGTAGGCATCCGCATCGCGCATGGCCATATGGGCGTCCAGCTTACCTCCGTAAAATGTGCGCGTGGGCTTGGGCTTGTCGCCCTCCATCTCCATGGCGGTCACGTCGGTCACCAGGGGCAGCCCCAACTCGACCGCGAGGGCCGGGGCCAGGTCCACGCCCTGTCCGGTGTGGCCCATCATGATGAGTCCGGGGCTCTGCTCCTTGATGAGCGCGGAGAGCGCCTTCTGGTATGCCGCGGAGTTGTAGTTCGCGAACATGGCATCATCGACAACCAGGACCTTATCCGCGTAGCCAGCTACCTTGGAGGCGAAATCATCCACGCCCTGCCCCAGCAGGACCGCGACGACTGTGCCGCCCAGGGCCTGGGCGCCGGAGAGCATCTCCAGAGTGACATCCCGCATCTCTCCCTGGCGGTGTTCAACTAGTACAAAAATGTCTTTCATTTAAACCAGCCCCTTCTCTTTCAAGATACCTGCCAACCTCGAGGCGGTTTCTTCCGGCTCCCCTTCCAGTATCTCAGCCATCTCGCCTACGACAGGCGGGGTGAACTTCTCGAGCTTGGCCCAGGCGCCCGCCTCTCCGATTTCGGAGGCGTCCAGCCCCAGGTCCGCAGCGCTCTTCAGCTCGATCTCTTTCTTGGCGGCCAGCTTGATGCCCTTGAAGGAGGCATAGCGAGGCTCGTTGATGCCGGTCTGGATGGTGAGGACCGCCGGCAAGTCCATCTCGACGAACTCCAGGAGCCCGCCCTCGAGCTCGCGGCCGACCTTGATCTTGTCGCCGGCGATCTCGACCTTCTTCACGTAGGCGGCGTGGTTGACGCCCAGCAGTTCGGCCATGGCCACACCCACAGCGCCGAAAGCGTCGTCATCGGCCAGGGCGCCGGTGAAGATGATGTCGTACTTGAGGTCCTTTACCGCGGCCGCGAGGGCCTTGGCAATGGCCAGGCCGTCTGAACCGGCGAAGGCGGGGTCCTCCAGGCGGACGGCCTCATCGCCGCCCTTGGCCAGGGCCATGCGAATCTGCTCGTCGGACTCTTTGCCCCCCAAACTGATAACAGTGACGGTGCCCCCATCTCGCTCTTTGATCTGGATGGCTTCCTCCACTGCGTAATTGTCGGCCTCATTGATCCCGAAAGAGAGCCTTCCTTTGTCGATATCCCGTCCACTTGAGTCGATGTGCACCTCGGATTCAGCGGTATCCGGAACCCGCTTTACGCAAACTACCATATCCATACGCGATTTCACCTCTCCCCTTGTCTCGAACAAGCTGCCTTAGAAAACCAGGTCAGATTCGATTACGTTTAGATGGACTCGGCCAGTAATTCCAGGATGTCGGCTACTTGTATATCCTCTTCCACGCCCTTCACCTTGACGGCGTCCTCCAGGGTCAGGAGGCAGAAGGGGCAGGCCACCGCTATGACCTGGGCACCCATCTCCGCGGCATCGGCCACGCGGACCTCAGCCAGGCGCTCCGCCGTGCTCTCACTCTCCACCCACATCTTGCCGCCGCCGCCCTCGCAGCAGAGGCTGCGTTCCCGGCAGCGATCGAACTCGCGGAAGTCCACGCCGGGGATCCGGGTGATGATATAGCGAGGCTCGTCGAAGATGAGGTTCTGCTTGCCCAGGAAGCAGGGGTCGTGGTAGGTGACCACTTTCTCCAGGGGTTTGGTCAGTTCCAGCTTCCCGTCCTCGAGCAGCTCCGCCACCAGCTCGGTGTAGTGCTGGACCGGGACCTTCAGGCCGTGGTATTCCTTCTTGAAGGTGTTGTAGCAGTGCGGCGATATCGGGACTATGCGCTTCACGTTGTAGGAGTTGAAGCGCTCCACGTTCTCCTCGTCGCACATCTCGAAGAGGCCTTCCTCTCCCAGCCTGCGCACCTCGGAGCCGCAGCACTCCTCCTCGTCGCCGAGGACACCGAAATCCACGCCGGCCTTCTGCAGCACTTTGACCAGTGCCTGGGCCACCTTCATGACCCTGGGGTCATAGGCGTCTGTGCAGCAGAAGTAGAGCATGACGTCGGTGGTCTCCTCCGCCCCGGGCTCGAGGACCTTGACGTCGAACTCCTCCATCCAGTCGGAGCGCTTGGCCCGCGGCATGCCCCAGGGGTTGCCGTCTTTGAAGATGCTCTCCAGGGCGTCGCGCACCGTGGGCTGTACCTTGCCCTCCTCGATGAGCAGCCCGCGCAGGCCGATGAGGACCTCGAGGGGTTCCAGGCCCTTGGGACAGCGGGCGGCGCAGGTGAAGCAAGTGGTGCAATCCCATATCTCGCTCCTCCCGGCCAGTTCCGAAAGAAGGTCTTCGTTCTTCGTGTCATACATGAAACGCCTCACGTTGAGAGGCGTCCTAACGGTGACGGGACATCCGCCCGTGCACCTTCCACACTGGATACACCCGAAAAGATCGTGCTTTTCTACGAAGGTCATTTCTTCAGTGCTCATGTTTCATACCCCACTCCATCCAGTATTCCGACGGTGATCCTTGCTCCCATATTCGGTTTTCAAGCGCCTGTGAAGGGTGATCGGCTCTCATCCAAGCAGAGATTGCTTTACTTAAATCAGGGACAAACGTTAGCTTCACCAGACTTCAGAACTTGTTCCTCCCGACACGAGCGCATCTATTATATTAAAGAAGGATTCGCGAATTCAACCGTGAGAAAAATCAATGCTGACCTGAATATTTATACTCGTGCGTGACCGCTCCCCGCCCTATTAAGGGGCTGCGGGATTCGTGTTAGAATTACACACACCTAAGGGGCTCTGCAGTTCTCAGTTCTGATCACAGCCGCGAGTAGCAACCGTTTGTTCCGTGCCTGAATTGCGCTGCGCGCATGTCCCCCCGGACGAGCGTCGATCTGAAGGAGGAGAGATGAAGGATCTGAAAGGCAAAGTAGTCCTGGTTACCGGAGCCGGTCGCGGCATGGGCGAGCTCCATGCCCGTAATTTCGCGAAAGAGGGCGCTCGCGTCGTCCTTACGGATGTGGACGAGGATGCAGTGAAGCAAGCGGCCCAGTATATAAGAGACCAGGGAGGTGAAGCGCACGCCTACCTGGCGGACATCTCCGACCGCTCCGCCTGCTTCACCCTGGAGAGGTCCGTGACCTCTGAAGTGGGACCGGTGGACGTCCTCATCAACAACGCGGGAATCGTCGAGGGTGGGTTGGTGCTGGACATGAGCGAGGCCGCCATCCGCCGCATCACTGAGGTGAATTTCCTGGGCCAGGTCTGGATGATGCAGGCGTTCCTGCCCTCCATGATCGCTCGGAAATCCGGCAACGTGGTGAACATCTGTTCCTATGCGGGCAAGCTTGGGGCAGCCTATCTAGCAACCTACTGCGCTACAAAATTCGCCCTCATCGGTTTCACCGATTCCCTGCGCCAAGAGATTCACCGGAGCGGTGTGACCCTTACCATCGTCAACCCGGGATACATCAAGACCGGGATGTTCGAAGGGAGCAAAGTGCCAAAGCTGACCCGCTGGCAGGACCCGCAGAAGGTCGCCGATGCGCTTCTTGCAGGCGTGAAGAAAGATCGCTATGAGGTATTTTGGCCCCGCTGGCTGGGGCATGTGATATCTCTAGGGCGAGGATTGGCCATCCCCAAAGTGACGGACCCGCTCTTCTACCTCTTCCGCGTGAACAAGTCTTTCAAGAAGTGGAAGCGGGTGGATAACCGGTCGTTTTAATCGCGTTATGCATCTGCGGGGCGCCTTCGGGCGCCCCTTTCTCTTGCCGGGATAGAGAGGACCGGAGAGGGGGCAATCCTCTCCGGCCCAAGCCAAGCACTCGTATTGAGGTTGGCGTCCTTAATATTAGATGCTTTTTTCTACTTTTCGCCATATACTCCTTTTTCCGCTCTTTAAATATGCTAGCTCTGCTGAGAGGCGGACTGGAAAATAATTACACAACTTTGTCTACTTTTATTTCGTTTCCACGCAGAGGCGAGGCCAAAACACGCCTGAAAAGGGCGAATGGTTACATAAAGTGCTGCGTATTATACAATAAGGGTTAAGTTTTAGGGCATTCTGGGACAAATCTGCTGACGCAAACGCTTCGGTTTCGACGGAGCATCCGTGGGACCATTGCGCCCGCGCCCAAAATACCCTGACTATGCCCTCGCAAAGTCTTCATGCAAAAACGCGTTGCTTTGAGTACGATCGCGCACTGTCGGTGTCTGGGGCAATCCGATGCCGGATGCGCATGGATAACGCGTAAGAACGGACTCTGGAGGTGGTTCGACAAATTTCGGCCGAGGCCTAGAGATGTAAGTTTCAGGGAAGGGGCAATCTTCCCGGCCCAAGCCAAGCACTCGCATAATTATCTGCTAAATATTGCCCACGGGTGGAACGTCATCGAGCTACGTTTCCCGATTCGTGGGAGCGCCGATCATCTCCAGCTCCACCCACTCATCCAACAACCGGATGCAGCAGTCCTCATGCGATGTCTTGGCTCTAAACAGGAGGTTAGACATGAGGACGCTCATCTCGCGCATTGGTATCCCACTCTGTGTAATGCTGGTCGTTGCCTTGTTGATAATTCCGCTCGCTCCCGTGCTGGCGGAGACTACGGCGACGGAATCGCCCCCCGTCAAGGGGACGGCCACCGCGCCCTCGGAGACCGGCGTGCTAGAAGAACAGGCGGAGGCACCGCCACCGATCCTGGAGACGGAGACGACAGCGGTTGCGAAAGGTGACCCAGGCGCGATTGAGCCTACGGCAACTGTCACGGAAGCTCCGGCTGAAACCACGCTCGAGGTTATCCCCAAGACTTCCCCGCTCATAAACGCCAGTCCTGACGAATGCCTACTGGGCGACGTCGTTACCATCAAGGGAACCGGATTCGTCCCGCGCGCTATCTACGACATCCCGGTGACCCGGCCCAACAACACGATCGTATTCGGGAACGGTTCGACGGAATCGGGTTGGAGTACGATCAAAGCTGACGCGGCCGGAGAGTTCACCCTTAAGTACAATTCCACCGACCTGACGGGCACATACAGCGCTAAGGCCTACAACTCGCCCTGGACGCAGAAGGACTCCGAGGAGTGCCTGGCTTCTACTTCGTTCGTAGTGAATGAGCCAGCGCCTCCCACGGAAAACCTTGCCGGGGCATCAAATGATGCTCCGCAGATGAACACTCTGAGCGCTCCTACTCCCCTTGCTGCACCTCTTACCGGGACGCCAACCATCAAGACCGACCAGGCCGTGTACAAGCCCGGCGAGACAGTACGTGTCACGGGAAGCGGCTTTGCCGTCTTGACGGAATATGCCATCCCGGTCATCCGGCCGGATGGAAGCATCGTCAAGGGAGACGGTACCTTCGCGCCCGGATGGGACAAGTCCACCGCAAACAAGAAGGGCGAAATCGATTACAGGTACAAGCTGGAGGCGATAGACGGCATCTACGAGGTACGTGTCTACGAGGCTTCGTGGGCCGGAGATCTGAGTCAGACGCCTTTGGCATCCACAACTTTTTACGATCCACCACCAATAAAGGCATCGGCAAATCTCGACCATTTTGCCAACGGAAAACTTGGTACCTGGTCCGGGCTGGGCTGGGGTCAGGGCAGCCTCGTTGACTCCAACTCCCACTACGTCGAGGGCAACTCGATTCCCTACCGCGCCATTATGACCGATCTGCCTACCGACGGAACCGTGGTCACCATCAATATTCAGTTCAATACATCTGTGGCGGGAAAGGCCGCGCTTGACTTCATTACGGGATACCAAGGCCTGGACAATCCCGATCATGGTTCCATCTTCGATCACGCGGCGGAGAGTATTGATCCCACATCCGGAATAGACTTCGGCGGCTATTCGCCCACCGAAGCAACGGCATCAATTCCGTCGCCGCCTTCCGGTCCGGCCGCAAACAGCTATGCGGACCTTCCGTCCGATCTGCATTCGCTTAGCCTTTGGGGCGGGGCTTTCCAGAATCCGAGCACGGCGGTAAGCTACGGGCCGTGGGGAACCGACACAACTGTCAGCATTACCTTTACTCCGGCTAACAGCACTGCTGTACTGGCCTGGGGTGGCCATATCGCCAGCCGAGCTTACTGGCACGGTCCGAATGACGAGCCACTTTCGGCAGGCGGCATCCATGGTTCCAGCTACCATACGACCTTGGTTGATTGGTCATTCCTGAAGCTTGATGGCAGCACCGAGGTTATCGGCCTCGGTTCGCAGGCCAAGCAGCTGGCAGCGGATGCCGTTAGCATTCCGGAGATTACTGTAACCAAGACGCCGATGCCCGATACAGTCGTAGCATCCGGCGATTGGGTCGAGTACACGATTACCGTAACGAACAATTGTCCACTCAAACTCAAACTCTATTCACTCACCGACAACAAATTCGGCAATTTGGACCGCCAGGGGGATTGTGATCTCTCGCACTTACCCAGCTTAGACCCTAATGGCGGAACCTATACATGCACGGTTCCAGAATGGGTTACCGGTACAGTTGGAATTCCCCACGTAAATATGGTAACGGCGAAAGCCAAAGATGCCGCAGGGAATGTTGGGGTAGCTCAGGCGAGTGCGACCGTCAACTTCAGCAATTACGGAATTCACATAGTAAAGACGGCTGCCCCCAACCCCGTGGAACCGGGCGGCACTATCGACTACACTTTCACGATTACGAATCCCGGTACGCTGGATTTGAACACCATAACGGTTACGGACGCGCCTACTCTCGATCAGGATCCTGACTATCAAAGCGGCGATACCAACGGTGATCACATCCTGCAGCCT
>JAHEXQ010000019.1 GCA_023252035.1 Actinomycetes bacterium | reverse complement strand
GACGAGCTGAATCTGCACGAACTGGCTCTGGGGGCGCGGGCCACCCTGGGAACGAAACCGACCGTTCGCTTCGACTACGACTTCGCACAGAACCTGCCGAGCGTCTACGGTGACCGGGAGAAAGTGTCGGTGGTTCTGCGCAACCTCATGGACAACGCCTTCAAGTTCGCCGGCAAGTACGGCCCCATCAGCGTCGGCGCTTATGCGGAGGAAGGCGGCGTGGTGGTCTTCGTGAAGGACCAGGGGCCGGGCGTGCGCAAGGAGTACCTCGATTCGATTTTCGGGCTCTTCTCACTCATCGGAGACACCAACCACCACTCCTCCGAGGGGCTGGGGCTGGGGCTCTATGTAGCCCGCAGGCTGGTGGAGATGCACGGCGGAAAGATCTGGGGAGAGAGCGAGATCGGTCGGGGCTCCTCATTCTTCTTCTTCCTGCCGGCCCGGCAGGCCGGCCCCTGGAGAGCGCCGGAGAAACCGCCCTTCGCAACTTCCAACAGGAATGCTATAGAGGTCTACTCGGATTAGTGTCTTCGCGCCTCGAGGAATGGGATTTAGCGTACCTTACGTATGAGCTCCAGCACTTCCGCTCCGAGCAGGCCGCACTGCCATTTCTTCATGATATCCATGCTCGCCAGCTCCTTCTCGTCCGCCGGCCGGCTTCGCGAGAGCTCCGACAGGGCAGCGTTGGGCAGGAGCACCCCCGGATCCATTCCCAGTTGGCCGGCCATGCGGTCCCGCCAACTCTTGAGCTTGGCGAGCACGCGCTCCGCCCGGTGATCCGGCCTGCCGCGCTGAGAGACAGGAAAAGAGGGCAACTCCTCCTCTGGAAGCTGCATGGCCTCATCTACCGCCTTCACGATACCCTTCCTGTAAAGCCGCTTCTGCTTCTCCGTCAGGTTCGGGGATTGGTCGATCCGGTGCTGCGAGCGCGGGCACTCCTCGGCTATCTTCAGCAACCGCTCGTTACCTATGACCTTGAAGGGAGGTACGTCCATGCGGCGGGCGAGTGATTCCCGCCACTCCAGCAAAGCCTGCAATATCGCCAGTTGCCTGGGAGTGAGCCTCCTGGCCCCCTTCACGCGCATGAAATTCGCCGCGCGCTTCGGCATGGGCTCCAGGCTTTCCCGCAATAGCCGGAACTCCTCGCGAGCCCACTGGAGCCTGCCCTTCGCCTTCAACTCCGCCTCCAGACGGTCACGCAGCCGTAAGAGGTAAGCCGTGTCCAGCGCTGCGTACTCCAGAAGCGCTGGAGCGAGGGGACGTCTGGACCAGTCGGCCTTCTGATAATACTTGTTTTGCTGAATGCCGAAGTATTCCTCCAAGAGCGGTGCCAACCCCACGTTGGTCTTCCCCAGGAGCCGTGCGGCCAGCATGGTATCGAAGATGTT
Source organism: Actinomycetes bacterium (assembly GCA_023252035.1). GTDB lineage: Bacteria > Actinomycetota > Geothermincolia > Geothermincolales > JAHEXQ01 > JAHEXQ01. Next base: position 20,082 of record JAHEXQ010000019.1, on the reverse strand, counting down.
CTGTGGGCGTACACCCAGGCTCCGCATTAGCATGCGCCCATCGTAGTCCCCATCGTGGAAGACCTTCTCCTTACGCGCATCCGCGAAGATGGGGGCCAGGCCTAATATGCCGTCGCCCAGCGCCAGGGGGTCCACCAGAAAGGCCTTCTGATCGGTGGCTATCTGCAGCAGGCAGAGACGGTCACCATAGTGGTGATAACTATCCGCTTCGAGATCCACAGCCAGGCGAGCCTTCTTGGACAGGTGCCTCAGGACCGGCTCGAGTCGCTCGAGGCTGTCAATGTACTCGGGTTCCGTCATGCCTGAATTCTCGCACAGAAAGCCGTTTCTTGCCAATTTCCTTTGCCGATGCTGCAGCCCTTGCGTCAGCCGTGGATCAAAGGCGGCAGGCAGCGCGTGCAGACCCAGGTGCTCTCCCCCCGGTAGCGCACCGGCAGGATCGGCACCTCGTTCTCGTCCGACCCGCATCGGAAGCAGCGCTGCGGCATGTACTCGCTGGGAGCTTGCGGCGCTGTCTCTTCCGCCGCCGCCTGGTCGAAATCCGGGGCCTCCCGCATCTCTATACTCAGGGCGCCCTCGGGACAGACTCCCAGGCAGAAACCCGCTCCGTCGCAGAGTTATTCGCGCATAACCCGGGCTTTTCCGTCTATTATCTGGATGGCTCCCTCGGCGCAGGGACTCACGCACGCCCCGCATCCGTTACAGAGATCCCCATCTATGCTCACGATCTGCCTTTTCGGCATGTTTCCCTCTCCTTCGCAAAGAAACAGTTGGATTCTGCGGTCAGCCGCTCATGCCACGGAAGTGGCACCATCGGAGGAAAATGACGGTATTTTCGGAGTAAATCCCGGAATTCAGTAAATCGCTTCGGTCTCGGACGGTTAATGAGAACCGCTTGCTTAGCCGCTCGAAGTCCCCACTACGTTCTCAGGCCATAGCGCGACGTAGGGGTAACTGCTCCGCTACACTCCGTTCCCCATCACCAGGTCGGTGTGGCCTAAACCTTCAAAGCCCTTGAAGTCCTTCACCCGCTAGGAGGCCCGCTCGAAGCGAAGCGCCTCACCTCGTCGGCGTCGACGAAAGGCGCCTGGGCTAGTAGGCCCGGGCTCAGAAGCCGCCGGGTCCTTTCGCGCGTGGTTAACCCCCTTAGATTCCGCGGATATCCCGTCCTCCATCCACCTGGAATACCTGGCCAGTCACGTAGCTGGAAGCTTCCGATGCCAGGTAGATCGCCATGCCCGCCATCTCCTCGGGCTGCGCCAGCCGGCCCAGGGGTATGCCGGACAGCGCCACCTGCCGGATTCCCTCGTTGAGCCAGAGCGCCTCCGAGAAGCGTGTCTGCACCAGCCCGGGGGCGATGCCGTTCACGCGCACGTTGGAGCCCGCCCATTCCTGGGCGAAGACCTTGGTGAGCATGTTCACCGCAGCCTTGCTGATGGAATAGACTCCCAGACCTGGGCTGGGACAGTAGGCGGCCTCGCTGGACATGTTGATGACGGAGCCCGATCTCTTCTCGACCATCACCCTCCCCACCTGCTGGGTGAGGAAGAACATGCCGCGAACGTTCACGTCCATTATCTTGTCCCAGGCCTCGGCGGCGACGTCCATACAGGAGCCGAAGACGGGGTTGGTCGCGGCGTTGTTGACCAGGATGTCGATGGTCCCGTGGCGCTGCACCGTCTCCTGCACCAGGCGCTCCAGGTCCTCCCGCTTCCCCATGTGTGCGGCAATGGCATCCGCCTTTCCGCCCGCGGCCACTATCTTATCCTTGACCAGGGTAAGCCCCTCTATCTTGCGGCTCGCCAGGATCACGGTCGCGCCCATCTCCGCAAAGGCTTCAGCTATCGCCGGTCCGATTCCCCTGCTTCCGCCCGTCACAATCGCTACCTTCCCGTCCAGTGAGAACTTCTCGTGGTACATCTTCCCGGACCTCCTTTCAATTCTGTAGCAGCAGATAATATATTACATCAACCTTCGCCAGGAATCCGACCAACCATGGGGATTGGCTCGCGAGCCCGCCGGGGTATAATCAAGTGGTCAAGTAAAGACAGTTGCAGGGAGGAACCGGAAGGGGGATGAAGGATGAAGAAACGCGGTAAGAATGCTCTGGTGCTGTTCTTCTCCAAGACCGGGCATACGAAGCGGGCAGCGGAAGAGGTTGCAGCGGGACTGGAGTCCGCCGGCATCAGCGCCACGGTCAAGGGGTTTGCGGACACGGATCCTTCCGAGCTGGAGCAGTTCAGCCTGCTGGCTATGGGCTCTCCCACGCACGGCGGCAAGCCCGCGAAGAAGGTGAGGGGCTTCATGAAGAGCCTGCCGAAAAAGTCCCTGAAGGGCAAGCGGGTAGCGGCCTTCACCTCCTATGGAAGGGTTCGCGGCAATCACACCATCGGGGTCTTCAAGAAACTCCTGAAGAAGAAGGGCGCCAAGGCCATAGTCCCCGGCGTGGCCGTGAAGGCGGGCTCGCCCCTCAGCCTCTGGAAGGGGCCGGACATCCGCGAAGAGGACCTGGGCAGGTTGAGTGCTCTGGGGAGGGCCCTGGCGGGCAAGAAATAATCAGACGATTTCCGCATCGCCGGCCGGCTCCGCCCGGCCGGCCTTTCTCTTCCTCGGTAGATTCACGGTGGCCAGGACGCCGGCCACGCCCAGCAGGAGGTAGCCACTTATCCAGAAGAGGTCTATGGGATTTCCCATGTAGTAAGACTGGTTCCACTCCAGCCACACGAAGGTGATGTCTCCAATGCCCATCACCGCGAAGGCGAAGCAGGTGAGGGCCCAGGATTTCCCCGCCAACCCTCGTCCCAGGGTGAAGGCCAGCATCAAGGCGGGCAGCAGGATCATCAGATCCAGTATCACGTAGGCGGGGTTCACCAGCTTTTCCGCCGTGCTTGCTTTGCCGCTTGCGAAGATGGGCAAGGCCAGCCCAAAGGTGACAGCGAGGACTATCGCCGTGATGAGGGGCATCACCCATTTCACTCTGGACCAGTCCAGGTTTAGACCGAGCCGGCGGTACCCTATGATGACGGCGAAGATGGCCAAGATAAGAGGCGCGTAGGCTGCCAGCCAGATATAGTCGGCGACGGAAGGAATGGGCACCTCCACCTGCCGCACGCCTTCGTAGATGAACCACGCGGTCTCCGCAGCGAAGTTCATAACGAGCGCGAAACCTATCAGGCGCCAGAGGCGAGCGGGGGGGTCGTCCCGGTTGAATCGAGCGAGGCTGTCCACGACAGCCACCATGCCGAAGAGCGCGGCCGCCATGGGTGCGATATCGGTGAAGACCACGAAAGCGCGGCCGGCTGCATCGATGACTCCATAGAAAGCGAGCAGGTAAAAGAGAAACACGGTGACGAGGATTCCGCCCGCCAGGCCCGCATAAATCTTCAGTCGCTGCATCCCCGTCGCTCCTCTTAGGAATATGCTCCCGACCCACCTCGCGATTGTTGCACTTATCCAGACTGCCGGCAATCGCCGCTACCTTGATAAACGGCACCCGCATTTCACCAAGGGTAGCCTCGAATCCAGGGAAATTCGCCAGAGAAATCCGTTTTCAATAGAAGAGCATGGCCATCTCGTAGAACTGCATGTCCACGGTCTTGATGCCGGCCAGCGCCTCGGAATAGGGGATGGAGTTGAGCTCGTTCCGGCACATGCAGGCCATCTGATCGAAAGCGCCGTTCTTGACCATCTCCACGGCCTGCACGCCCAGGCGGGTGGCCAGAACCCGGTCGAATACCGTGGGCGAGCCGCCCCTCTGCACGTGGCCCAGGTCCGTGATCCGGCTCTCGTAGCCCGTGCGGGCTTCAAGTTCTCCGGCCAGCCAGTTGCCCACGCCCCCCAGGCGCGCGTGGCCAAAGGCATCACGCCTCTCGCTGGCGGTGAACTGCTCCTGGCGTCCCAAGGGCTTAGCGCCCTCGGAGACCACTATGATGCTGAATTCCTTCCCCAGGCGCCTGCGCATCTCGATGCGCTCCACCACTTCCTCCAGCAGGAAGGGGATCTCGGGAATCAGGATATTGTCGGCCCCGCCGGCAATGCCCGAGATGAGGGCTATCCACCCGGCGTCCCTTCCCATCACCTGGAGGATCATGATGCGGTGGTGCGAGGAGGCGGTGGTGTGCAACTTGTCCAGCGCGTCGCAGGCCACCTCCACGGCCGTGTCGAAACCGATGGAATAGTCCGTCCCGGGCAGGTCGTTGTCGATGGTCTGCGGGATGCCTACGCATTTCACCCCGAACTCGGCCAGCCGGTGGGCCACGCCGTTGGTGTCGTCGCCGCCGATCACCACGAGGGCGTCTATGGAGTGCGCCTTCAGATTCTCCAACACGCGGTCCACGCCGTTGTCGATCTTGAAGGGATTGGTGCGGGAGGTACCCAGGATGGTCCCGCCGCTGTGGAGGATGCCGGAGACCGAGCGCATAGTGAGCGGCTCCATCATGTTCTCGACGAGGCCTCGCCAACCCTGCATGATGCCCACGACCTCGTAATGCTCGTCCAGCGCCTTGCGCACCACTGCCCTTATCGCCGCGTTGATAGCGGAGGAATCTCCGCCTCCGGTGAGCAAACCTATCTTCATCACAACCTCCCAGCTTGAACCTGCTTGCGTGCCTGCTATCTCTAATACCCCATTCCTCTCCTAACACACGGGTGAAGAGCCCAATGAAACGCTTTCGTCACCAATGATTTCTTGTCCCTGCCAGCAAGAAAGCGAGGAGAGACAAATGATGTTGGTTTCTATGGGGTCAGGTCGTTTGGGTTGCTTCGGAACGTCAAGGAAGGAATATCGGCGTTTTCGCTTTGACGGCCCGGATATACGTCTGCGGGGCGCTTTGATAGCGCCACCAGCTTGAGTTCCTTCACGAGGTATTGGCGCGTCCATGTGCGCAGGGTCGTCTATGCCGATCTCCCGCCCCAGTTCTCCCACATAGTGGGTTGATCCTTGTCGTGCAGTGCGTAGCCCCCCTCGGGATAGGCCAGGATAAAGGTATTGTAGCGGTCGCCTGCGCGGCTGGCGATGAAGGAGCCTCCCACGTAGCCTCCGTGTTTCTTAGCTTGGCGGCAAAGCATCTCCATGGCCGGCCCTTCCAGGGGCAGCGATGCCGTGAGGAGAGCCGGGTGGAACGCAACCATACTCGTGAAGAACTCGGGCAGTATCACCCACTGGCTGCCCCGGGAAAAGGCCTCCTCCACCAGTGCCGCCGCCCGTGCCATCCCACGCCCTCATCCGCGATGGCTTTCTCCAGCACGCCCAGGTATTTGGGCGAATTGGTATCGACCAGGAAGGGTGGTTCGTCCAGGACCAGGTAGCAGTTGACCACCAGCGTCCGGATGAGGATGATGTCCCCCAGGCTCATGACGATAAGCCTCCCCCGCTTGAGAGCCGTTGAAGTCCGCGCACTTTCCCGCGGTATATAATACCTTAGAGCCAGTGTCCCTTCCCATAAACACGGTGTCGCACCGAGAGCGTCTATGCGCCGCGCCGACAAGGCGCGCGACCGAAGGCGTACTCTCAGTACGTCGAGGGAGTGGAACACAGCCGGCGTGGATGCAGAGGCGTTCGAATGCCAGCGTATTTATGGGATGGGACACCTTGTGGAGGCCAAACATGCCCAGACTTTTGCTCCTGGACTGCGATTACCACGAAGAGACCATGCTCGCGGCGGCCCGGAAGTTGCTCGACGAATACGGGCTGGATGCCGCCGGAAAGACAGTGCTGTTGAAGCCTAACATGCTGGGAGCCTGGAAGCCCGAGGCGGGCGTCACCACGCATCCCTCCCTCGTGCGCGCCATGCGTGTAGCCTTGGAGGAGCAGGGAGCCCGGGTGCAGGTGGGCGACAATCCGGGGCTGGCGGGTTACGGGGCTATCGAGCGCTGTGGCCGGCGTACCGGACTGGCGGAAGCGGCGGGAGACGGCTTCCTGAACATGGCGCGCGACTGGGAGCGTGTGCCCCTGCGCTCCCGCTTCTGCGACTCCACTATCATAAGCCGCGCTGTGCTCGAGGCCGACCTCCTGGTGAACCTCCCCAAGTTCAAGACCCACATGGGGATGGTCTTCACCGGCGCCATAAAGAACAGCTTCGGTTTCATCGTGGGCGCGGAGAAAGCCCGTATGCACACCCTGGCACCGCGCCCCTCCGACTTCGGAGAACTCTTGCTCGACATCTACCTGGTGCGCCCGCCTGACCTGGTGATCATGGACGCAGGAACGGTCATGGAAGGGAACGGACCTTCCGGTGGCACCCTGCGCCAGGTCGGCAAGCTCATGGCCGGAGTTGACGGAGTGGCCCTGGATGCCCTGGCCGCGCACATGATGGCGGTGGACCCCCACCGCATTCCCGCTCTACGAGCGGCGGAGAGCCGCGGCCTGGGCCCGCTCGAGCTGAACTCCCTGCAGGTAGAAGGTCCTTTTGAGATCATCCCGCGATTCAAGCTGCCCATGAGCTTGGCCAGCAGCCGCCTGGCGGGTATCCTCCAGCACGCGGGGTTTAGCTTCATCGCCCGGCCGCGGCTGAAAGCGGATCCCAGGCTCTGCAACAGTTGCGGGGTTTGCGAGAAACACTGCCCGGTCAACGCCATAGAACTGCGGCAGCGGCCCGTCTTCAACCGGTCGGCCTGCATCGGGTGCTACTGCTGCTACGAGCTGTGCCCCGAGCATGCCCTGAAGCCGCGCTCCGTCTTCGCCATGTTGCGCCCGCTCTGAAGAATGCTTGGTAATCGGCCTAACGAAAGGAGCCACGCGTGAGAGTCCTGCTCATCAGCGAGAACCACTACACGGAGAACCTCGTCCCGTACCCCCTGGGGCTCGCCTACCTCGCTGCCGCTGCGCGAGCCGCGGGACATGAGGTGCAAGCCCTCGACCTGATGTTCTCGGGCGACCCCTCCCGTGACCTGCGCGAATCCCTGACCTCCTTCGAGCCCCAGTGCATCGGCCTCTCCCTGCGCAACATCGACAACCAGGATATTCGACGGCCCGTCTTCTTCATGCCCTGGGTGAAGGAGGTGGTGGATGTCATCCGGAGTTTCTCCACCGCGCCCATCGTACTCGGTGGAACCGGCTTTACGCTCTTCCCGTTGGAGTGCCTGGAATATCTGGACCTGGAGATGGGCGTAGTCGGCGAGGGGGAGCAGACCTTCCTGCAGCTCCTGGACTGCCTCGCAGCCGGGAGCAACCCCGGGGGATTGCCGGGAGTGGCCGTGCGCCGCAAGGGAACCGGACTGCGGGGTCCCCCGTCGGATTACCCTGACTTCAGCGCTGTGCCCCTGCCCGACCGCGTAACCGTGGACGTGCGCGGCTACCAGTGGGCTCCCGGCCGCCCTGCGCAGTATCTCGCCAACCTGCAGGCGCGGCGGGGATGCCACATGCGCTGTATCTACTGCCCCAACCCCCTCATCGAGGGGACGAATATCCGCCTCCGGCCGGCCTCGGCGGTGGCTGAGGAGTTGGCCTCTCTGGAGACGGATTTCGGCCTGCGAGCTGCGCTCTTCGTTGATGCCCTCTTCAACTATCCGGCCGGCTATGCCCTGGAACTCTGTAAGGAAATCGCCGCCCGGCGTACCTCCATTCGGTGGGCGTGCAGCCTCAACCCTCGCTTTTACGACCCGCGCCTCACGCAGGAGATGAGCCGGGCCGGCTGCATGGGCGTGAGCCTCGGGAACGAGAGCGGGTCGGACCAGATGCTGGCCGCCCTGCGCAAGGATTTCTCCAAGGCCGAGGCGGCCCGCATGATACGCCAGATCCGGGAGGCGGGCATGCGCGTTACCTGCTTCCTCCTGCTGGGAGGGCCGGGGGAGACCCGCGAGACCGTGAACGAGAGCATCGAGTTCCTTACGGAACTCGCTCCGGACCAGGTCACCGCGACGGTGGGCATCCGCATCTACCCGGGCTGCGAACTGCACAGCACGGCCTTACGTGAAGGGGTCATATCGCCTGAACAGAACCTGCTCTATCCCGCCTTCTACCTCGCGCCGGCCGTGCAGGACTGGCTCTACGACTACATGCGCGATCAATGCGGCATGCGGCCCGGCTGGGTCATGTAGCACCACCATGTCGCGCCGAGGTTGATAAAGGGCTCAAACCCTTCTGCTGCACCTGGGCCGGAGGGGAGTGAGCCTGCTCTTCGCGGACGGGCCTTCGAAGGCGTCTCCATGGTGGCGTCCCTACACCACCTGCCGGACCCCGTGCAAAGTGGCGCTGAAGGCGTTTCGCCGGCTGGTGGGCGGGGAGCATCAGGCGCAACTGGTCTCCGCTGCCGATAAGGAAACGGAGGGATCCTCTGAGCGCAAACTCGGGTAGCTACTCTGCAGCGCAGGGTTTGCCCGCTGGGAGTTGAAGCCTCCCGGCTACCTGAGCGCGGCCCTTTTCTTCCTGGGCACCGAACTATCGGGTTTCACGGGGCGGAAGATAAGGTTTTCCGCTTGGAACGTCTTTCGTTCCCAACGCCACCTCTTTCTCCCGCGAAAAGCGAACATGTTCAGGAACCTTTCTGTTCGATTTGGAGGCCGCGGCTCTACCCGCCCTCCCGCAACAGCCACTCCACATACTCGGCCAGCCCCTCCCGGTAGTGACGGGCCGGCGGAAATCCCTGCAGCTTGCGGTTGAGGTTCTCCAGGGGCGAGTAGGGCGGCCGCGGGCACGGCAGGTTCAGGTCGGAATAGAGGATGGGCTTCACGGAGACGTCCCCCATGCCGGCCAGCTCCAGGATCTCGCGCGCGAAGTCGTAGCGGGAGCAGAATCCCGAATTGGTGGTGTGATAAATGCCGTACCGCCCGGATTTCGCCAGCGCCACCACCATCTCCGCGATGTCCCGGCAGTAGGAGGGGCTGCCCACCTCGTTGGTGACCACGGAAAGCTCGCCCTTCTCCCGTGCGTTGCGCAGGATGCTCTTGACGAAGTTCCGCTTACCGTAAGTGCCGAAGAGCCATTGGCACCGGCAGATGTAATAACGGTCGAGCACGGACTGGATGTAGCGCTCCGCCGCTACCTTGGCGCGGCCGTAAACCCCCTGGGGGTTGGTCCCGTCGAATTCGTTGTAGGCACCGCCCTTCCGGCCATCGAAGACGTAATCGGAGCTGAAGAAGACGAGGGGGCAGTCCATCTTCTGGCAGGCCAAAGCCAGATTCTGGGTACCCGTGAAGTTGACGCGGTAGGATAGCTCGGGCTTTAGCTCGGCATCGTCCACGTTGACGTGTGCCGCCGCGTTTATCACCAGGTCGGGGCGGAGCGCCGGCATCTCCTGCATCACCGTCGCGTAGTCGGTGATGTCCAGCTCCAGGTCAAAACCGAGGACCTCGTCGCCCGCCTCGCGCAGTACATCGATGATATCGCCGGCTAGCTGGCCGGCCGAACCGTTAATCACCACCCGCACCCGCAACTCCCCTTTCCGTTTAGGCAGATTATCTCACAATCCCGCCCGGTTAGACTTTCCGCCCAAAAACGCATAATATCTTGGCGTGCCCAGATGGCTAAACAGGTGAGGTTCCAGTGATTGAGGGAGTTCAGATAAAGCAACTGAAGCGCTTCTGCGATGAGCGCGGCTATTTCCTCGAGATCCTGCGGGACGACGACGAGATGATGCTCGAGCACTTCGGGCAGACCTCCTACACTATCAGCTATCCCGGGGTGATCAAGGCCTTCCACTGGCACCGGCGCCAGGATGATATCTGGTTCGTCTCCTCGGGTATGGCCCAAATAGTGCTTCACGATATTCGGGAGGGTTCAGCCACCCGCGGCCGCACGCAGGTCATCTACGCCGGCGAGCGCGACCCCGTCGCGATCTTTATACCTCGTGGTGTGGCGCACGGGTACCGGGTTCTGGGCAGCGACCCCCTGGGCTTGTTCTACCATACCAACCAGTCCTACAACCCCGCGGAGCCGGACGAAGAGCGTATCCCCTACAACGACCCCGGCGTCGGTTTCGATTGGGGATCCTAGAAACGTAAGACCGATTTTCACCGGACTACTCTATCGCGCCGTGGTAATCGCCGTGCCAATAATTGTAGCCCCGGTAGTCGACGGGGTTAACGCTTGCCCTCGATCTTCATCACCTGGCCCGGGTTGCCCACCACCACGGCATTCAGACCTATCCGGGCGTACTCGCCGGTGACGCATTTGCCGCCCACCCTAGCCCCGCGATAGATCTGCACGCCATCCGCCGATGTTCATGATGGCCTCCTCGCCCGGCACCTGTATCGGGCTTACAGCGGCGTGCGATAGATCTGCACGCCCCGTCCGATACGCGTCCTCTCCCGCATGAGCACGCTGATGCGGTGTCCAGGTGGAGACCCAAACCGATATCAGCGTCCGCGTTGACGTCCGCGCCGGTGAAAAAGCAGTTGAGCCGTCATCCCAGGTAAGCCAGGTTGATGCGCCCCTCTTGTAAAGCCAATGGTAGAAAAGGTAGAAGCCGATGCAACCTGGAACATTGGGCACCCCTCTGTCAAAATGCATTCCTTTGTTTAGGAGAATGCGGCGGAAACCCGAAGAGAATGTCGCAAAGCAATGCTGCGAGCTTTCTGCAAAGCACAGAGCGCAGGCTTTGCCAAATCAAGCCGTCCGGGCTCACCGGCAGGGCTTGGGGCATAGGGCAATTAAGTAGACACCAAAGCTTCCGTGTGGAAGTCTGCGCGTATGCGAAAGAGCGGGTAGGGCATCTACTCTGGCGACGCCCGCGGGATTCACGTAGCCCGGCCCTTTGTGGATATGGACTTCGCGGTCGTATACCCGCTCGTCCGGCAAGGTATGCCACGCATCCGGTTCTGTTGCACCGCGTCGCGGTTTTGCTCCACGCTTCCTTTAGAGGACACCTCGCCGTGGCGCCCTTGCGCTTCGCTAGTCCTTCACCTCCACCAGGTTGGACAGGGGACTTTCACCCCCAAGCTGCTTGACATGCCCGGCGCACATGCAAAAGGGCGGGCACGAGCCCGCCCTTTTGCTTTACGGAATGTCTTACTTCTTGCGCCTCAGAAGCTTGAGAGCCACGAGGGAGAGAAGGATGGCGGGCGCTGCCTTCTTCAGGGTCCCGCTCGCCGCCTTGGCCTTGGCCTTGCGGGCTTCCTTGTCCGCCTGCAGGGTCACTTTCAGCTCGTCCGCCGCCTGTTTTATCTGCATGGCCTGCTTCTCGATCTTGGCGCCTGCGGGGTCCTCCTTGAGGAACTTGCTCAGACCCTCCGGGATTATCTTCTTGATCTTCTTGATCCTGGTCAGGCCGTAGGCCGCCATGCCTCCGCCCATGACGAAGAGGCCCCCCATGACTATCAGCGTGGACAGCCAGGGGCGATCTACCGCCAAGTCGATGAGAAGGATGATGAGCGGGATCAGAAGAAGCGCGCCGAGCGCCAGGAAGAGCAGGCCGCAGACGGCCACGCCCACGGTGATTCCGACCCGGGACAGCTCCTTCTTCAGACTGGCCGCGATCACCCCTTTCTCGCTCTTGGCCTGGGCGAGGAGGTCAGTTGCCGCTTGTTTGATGAATTTGATCTTACCCGCGATCTCTTTCATACCGTCCACGTCGATCCCCTTTCATATGTAGGAACGTCCTCCAATATTTATACGAAAATCGCAGGACAAACCTTTGACGGATGCGGCTCACTCACCGCCCTTACTTCTGCATGCCCCTTGCCGGGTAATATTCTAACACTTTAAGCCCCGATGAATAGGCGCGGCCCGGGCGATCGCTCGCCCGGGCCGCTCAGCATCCCTCGATCCGAAACTCTCAAGCGGGGCGCCGGCCCCGCCGTTTACTCTTCATCGCTACTCGTAGATCTTCTCCTCTTCGTTTAAGGCCTCTTCCGCATCCATCTCCACGTCCCTGGTCTTGGCCTTCTCCGCCGCCAGTTCCTTGTAGAACTCGTGCTGGATAATCAGGTTCATGATCTCGTTGGTCCCGGTCCAGATCATGATGAGGCGCGTATCGCGCAGCGCCCGCTCCACGGGATAGACGTTGGTGTAACCGATGCCCCCCATCACCTGCATCACCTGGTTGACGATGTTCCAGGCCGTCTCCGTAGCGAACTTCTTCGTCTCCGACACCAGGCGCCGCCCGTAAGCCGCGGGCACACCCCGGTCTATGGCCTGGGCCGTGGTGTAGATCATGGAGGTCATGGCATCGAGGATGGTGAGGCTCTCGGCTATCTTGAAGCTCACGCCCTCGAAGTTCTTGATGGGGGTGCCGAAGGCCTTGCGCCGCGTCGAATAACGGGCTGCCAGCTTTATCAACTCGCGCGACATGCCGATGCAGCCGGCCGCGCTGGTGAGCCGCTCGGGTATCATCATTCTGTAGAAGATCCTGCTCCCCTCATTCTCCTCCCCCACCCGGTTCGCTAACGGGACCTTGACGTCCTTGAAGAGAAGCCGTCCCGTGCCGCCCCCGCGTGTGCCCATGAGCCCGTACACGTGCTTTACTTCCACGCCTTCCGACCGGTCCACCAGGAATACGCTCATGCAGTCGCGCGGCGGCTTGGCCGGATCGGTCCTGGCATAGACCATAAAATAATCCGCCCCCTCCGCCCCCACAATGAAGCGCTTCTGGCCGTTGAGTATGTAGTAATCCCCTTTGCGCTCCGCCGTGGTTGTCGCCCCGAAGAAGTCCGACCCGCCTCGCGGCTCGGTGAGCCCCTCAGCGGTGCAGAGGGCGGCGGAGAGCGTGGGCCTCAGGTATTTCTCCTTCTGCTCGTCATTGCCGTATTCGGCGATGCACTCGCCCACGATGGTGACGAGGGAATAGAGGCAGGCCAGTGAGATATTCAGAGCGCCGATCTCACCGATGGCGATCACCTCGTCCGCCCAGCCCAGGCCGCGTCCTCCGTATTCCTGGGGAAAACGCAGGCCCAGGAGATTGCGCCGCGCCGCCTCCACCAGGTACTCCTTGGGGAACCGCACGCGGTCCGCGTCCATATCGAGTATAAGTTGCCGCGGCACCCACCTCACGAAGTCCCTGACTTCCTCCATAAGCTTCTTCTGCTCATCCGTCATCAGAAAATCGTACATCTAGGCCTCCTCTCCCTCCAGCACCTCCAGGAAGCGATTCCGAAACTCGAAAATCTCTTCCCTGATCTCCTGAAGCTCCCGAATCATCTCGTCTATCTCCCCCAGGCGGCGATCGCCATAGGCCACGGTTTGCCTCAACTGTTCCTTCTCCGTTGGGTCCACGTCGTAGAGGTCAATCATCTCTTTGATCTCCACGAGCGGAAATCCGAAGCGCTTGCCGCGCAGGATGAGCTTGAGCCGGGCGCGATCCCGACGCGTGTACATACGTTGCGTGGTCTTGCTATTGCGGTGCGGGGTGAGCAGGTTGACCTCTTCATAGTAGCGGATGGCGCGTGGCGTTATGCTGAACTCAGCGGCCAGTTCAGAGATGGAATATTCCTCTTTGCGAAGCGTTTTGGTCCCGGCCAAGGGTCCCTGCTCTCGTATTGCTTCCGTTAACGTCAACGTAAAACTACGAGAAAAGTACCATTATGTGATGCAGGCGTCAACCAGGACATTAACCGACGAAGCAGAATGCCTTGACTATACTTGGCTTGCGCTACTGGCCTCCCTCCGCCAGGTATCTCTCTTTGATGAAACGCTTCATTATCTTGCCGGAGGGGTTCACCGGCACCTCGGCGGCTACGATGACCTTCTTCGGGACCTTGTATCCGGCCATGCTCTCCTTGCAGTAGTCGATGATCTCCTCGGCGGTCAACTCCATGCCGGGATAGGGCACGACCACCGCGGTGACCGCCTCGCCCCAGTAATCATCCGGAAGGCCGATTACGGCTACCTGCATGACCTTCTCGTGCTTGAATATAACCCCCTCCACCTCCATGGAGGAGACGTTCTCTCCCCCGGACTTGATCATATCCTTCTTGCGGTCCACGAAGTAGACGAAGCCCTCCTCGTCCATGCGTCCCAGGTCGCCCGAATGCAGCCAGCCGTTCCGCAGCGTCTCGGCGGTCTTGGCCTCATCCTTGTAGTAACCGAGCATGACCGAGGGGCCCCGCATCACGATCTCCCCCACCATACCCCGGGGCACTTCGTTATCGTCATCGTCGAAGATCTTCATGCTCACGTTGATGTGGGGCTTCCCGATGGACTCGGTCTTCCGGTCGAAATCCTCGGGTTGCAGGGTGGAGCCGAGCGGCGAGGACTCGGTCTGGCCGTAGTAGTTGCGCCACTCGACCTGCGGCACGATCTTCTTCCACTGCTCGAGCAGCGGGCGGGGCATGAAAGCCCCGAAGGAGATGCACTTCGCCAGGCTCGAAAGGTCGCACTTATCAAAATCGGGCATGGAAGGAAGGATCTGGTATAGGGTGGGCGGATATACCCAGTAGGTGATCCTCTCCTTCTGGGTAAGCTCCATGATCTCGATGGGATTGGGCGCATACTCCAGAACGATCTTGCAGAGACCGGCGAAGCCCGCGAGCAGCAGGAATTTTGCGGCTATGTGGTAGAGCGGTATGGAGAGGATGCATACGTCGTCCTTGCTGATGTTCAGGTCGCCGAAGGCCACGGCGAGCAGGCTGAAAAAATTGGCGTGGCTGTTCATGACCCCCTTGGGGCTGGCCTCCGTGCCGCTGGTGTACATGAGCGTAACCACGTCCCCGTCACCCGCCGCCACCTCCGGCTCGGAGGCGTCGCGTCCCGGTGCGAAAAAGTCTTCCATATCTATCCACCCATCAGGCTTCTCGGCCCCGCCGGTGATCTTTATCCAGCCGAAGTTCTGAACAGTCGGCAGCTTATCGGCCGCCTTCAGCACCTCCTCGGCCAGTATATCCTCCACGAAGAAGGCTTTGGCCCCGGCGTGGTTGATGATGTCTTCGAGCTCGGCGGCTTTCAGCATGAAGTTCAGGGGCGCGATTATGGCCCCGATCTTGGCGAGCCCCATCCACCCGTAGATATAGTGCAGACAATTGTGGGTCATGAAGGCCACCCGGTCGCCCTTTCCGATACCCATCTCGGCGAAAGCGTTGGCGCAGCGGCAGCAGTTCTCGTTCAGTTCCCGTGAGGTCACCTCTTGACCCCGGAACAAGATGGCCACCCGGTCCGCGTAGTGTTCCGCCGACCTGCGGGGGATGTCTCCGATGTTCATCCGTCTTAGAAGGCTCGCCTCCTGGGAACTCAGGCCCGACATAAGATCCCTCCTTTTCTCGGCCCTTGCATTTCCGAAATGCAGCAAAGCGGACCCTTCTGCTGCACAGGCGGTTATTTCTCTTGCATCCGCTCACTCACCAGGGATAGGGCCATAGCCCGGTCGATCTTGCCGGCGGCCGCGCGTGGCACGTGCTCCACTATGAAGACGTAGCGCGGAAGCTTGAAGCTAGCCATGCGGTCACGGCAGTAGTCTATGATCTCCTCGGGCGTGGCCTCCTCACCCGGCTGCAGCTCCACCAGCGCCGTGACCGCCTGGCCCCAGCGCGGGTCGGGCAGGCCGATGACCGCCGTATCCCACACCTTCGGGTGCGACTTGACGATCTCTTCCACTTCCTCCGAATAGACCTTCTCCCCGCCTGAGTTGATCATGTATCCGCCCCCGCGGCCGATGAGATTGAAACGGCCGTCCTCGTCCACGGTCCCCTCGTCCCCGCCGTAGAACCAGCGCTTGCCGTCCACTATGCGGAAATCGCGTTCGGTCTTCTTGGGGCATTTCCAGTAGCCCAGCGTCATCCATCCGCCGAAGAGGAACTCCCCTATCTCCCCGGAACCAGGCACAACGTCCTTCTTGGTATCGGGGTCGATGACGCGGTTGGAAAAGACCTGCTTGCGGTAGAATCCGCTCTTATCGGTGAGCAAGCGGGCGCCGGCGGGCTTCATCTCCTCGTCGGTGGAGGCGTTGACGGTGGCGAAGGCGCCGCTGGACTCGCTCGTACCCAGGGTGTCCACGATGAGCAATCCGGGATGACGTGTCAGCAGGTCCTGTTTCACATGGGCCGAGAGGCGCACGCCCGAGCTGACCATGGCCCATAGACTCCGCAGATCGTAGGAACGCCCCTCCGCCTCCGCTTTCTTCAGCTCCTCTATCATGGGCAGGGCGAAGGCGTCCCCCACGATGATCGCGGTATGCACCTTATGCTTCTCCACCGTCTCCCAGAACTCCCTCGCGACGAAGGGATGGGGGGTGGGAAGGAAGACGGTGCACGAGGCGATGGCGCCATAATAGGTGAAAGCGCCCTCTATGCCGGCGCCGTGGAAGAGGGGCGCGCAGCACAACAGCCGCACGCCCGCCTTTTGCAGCCCACCCGTCGCCTTCAGCACATAGGGATTCCCGGCCATCGCCTTGAAAATCGCCAGCACCGCGTTCTTGCCCAGGTTGGAACGCCAGAAGGCCCGCGCCGGCTTGCTGGCCATGAGCACGGACAGCGCTCTCACCACCTTCGGGTTGGAGCCGAGCAGTTTCGGGATACCGGATATGGCGTCGTCGGTATAGTCCGCGAGGGCATCGAAAACCGGTACGATGTTGTTCACGAGCATCATGTCCAGGCCGCGCACCCTCTGCACGCCGTCCCAGACGGTGCCCTTGGGATAACCGGTGGTGCCGCCGGTATAGATGATGATGTTGAAATCGTCGTTATAGACCTTGGTCTGGGGATTGTTCTCGTTGGGGGACAGGAAATCGTCATAGACCAACATGCCCGGGGGAACGGGATGGGGACGCTCCCCCACGCCGTACACGACTACTTCGCGCAGCGCAGGGAGGCTGCCGCGGATATCCTGGCTGAGTTCCGCGTAGGGCTCCTCCACGAAGGCCACTACGGCGTCGCAGTCCTCCATGACGTAGCGGACTTCGTCGGGCAGGAAGCGCGGATTCACGTTGACCGGCACCGCTCCTATCTTCGATGCGCCGAAATGGACCTCCATCCACTCGATGGAGTTGAATCCTACGATGGCTACCCGCTCCTCCTTCCGGATACCCAGTTTCTCCATGCCGTGCGCAACGCGGTTGCAGCGCCGGTTGAACTCATCCCAGTTCATAATGCGATCACCCTGTATCATGGCCGGGCGCTTGCCGAAGAACTTAGCGTACATCTCCGTGCGGTATTTCCAGGTGTGGTTGCTTTTCCTGCGGCCTGGATACTTCTGCCGGTAGTTGGAGAAGTCGTCGTGTTCGATCTCCCGCATTCCCAGGATCTTCTCCTCGGACATCGGATTCCCCCTTCAATAAAAAGTGTTGCCAGAGACCAGAATGGTGGGCACGGCCTTTCTGGGTGAAGCGATAGATGTTGCGACGGAGTGGTCTGGCCGCTGCTGTTGATCCGGAACGGAAATTCGCAGCCGGTTTGGGTCCCCTGTATATGCTATTATAATATAACAAAGTATTAAGCCGCACGAAATACTATCAACAGAGCAACCGCTGGTTGACAAAAGGGTCATCCCTTTTGTCAACAACGGGCCCTCTTATCGACCACGCGATGTTATCTTCTCCACGAGCTGAATAGCTCCAGCCGCCAGTAGCCCAAGGGCCAAACCCTTTTACTGCATTGGATCCTTGGCACATTGGATCCGCAATGTTTGTTTACTTGCCCGCTTCGCTCGTAGCCCATCCTCCCCCTTGCATAACACGGTCGCGCGCAGGAATTCACCTTGATCCGCGTCGAAAATGTGTACAGGCAGCAATATTTGCCGGAGAATGGGGAACATAAACATAAAAGGAATCGGTACTTGAGCCCTGACAGAGCCAGCCATCATGGCATGCAGGCGAACGATCGAAGGCTTCTATGCGCGCTTCATGGTGGAAGATACTACTGATCCTGGGCTGCTATCTGTGGGGCTCCCTGAACCTCGCGTTCTTTGCCGGAACAGCAATGAAAGGGAAAGATCTGCGCAGGATAGGGAGCGGCAACCTGGGGACCGAGAATGTCTATAAGAACGTGAACAAAAGCGCGGGCGCCCTGGTCTTCTTCGGCGACTGTCTCAAAGGTGCCGCCCCCATCCTTATAACCCGCGCGGCCGGCGTCAGCCTGGCCATACAGGCCGCATGCGCCCTGGCGGTGATGGCCGGCCACAACTGGCCTTTCTACCTGCATTTCCGGGGAGGGCGGGGTTTGGCGGTCGCGCTGACCAGTACGCTCATCCTCAACCCTTGGGGCGGCCTGGGGCTGGTGGCTGTGCTCGGCGTGGGTGCGCTCACCAGCGGCCACGGGGCTGAGCTTGCTCTGGTGGGACTGGCGCTGCAACCCATCCTGGCCTGGGGCCTCCATATGCCCACCAGCATCATCGCCTTCTCCCTGGGGACGCTGCTCTTCACCTTGCTGCGCCGCGCCCAGGGAAGCCCCCAGGTGGCTCGCCCCCAACCCCGTCCTGCCTGGCATGTCACTCTACGCTGCAGGATCCATCACGATCGGGAGGTCTGCGGATGAAGAGGAAGCACCTCACGCACATCGGAACCCACGAGCACGGCGCCAACCAAAGCATGGAGGAGATGGCCACGGGCGTGAAGTCCGACTTCGTGCAACTCCTCCGGCACCACGATTTCCGGAGCCTCTGGATCGGACAGACCGTCTCGGCCCTTGGGGACTGGCTGGCCACCTTCGCCCTTATCGCGCTGGTCTGGAACCGCACTGGGAGCGCGGGCGCGGTCGCGGGACTCCTGGGGCTGCGCATCGTTCCATCCATCTTCTCAGGCGCGGTGGCCACGCTCATAGCCGACCGTCTCCGCCGCAAGCAGACCATGGTATTCTGCGACATCAGCCGTGGCCTGCTCATCATGCTCGCTGCGGTCGTGGATTCCCTGGTCTACCTCTACACCATCATTTTCCTTATGGAATTTTTCAACGTCATCTTTATAGCCTCGCGCGATGCCGGCTTGCCCAACCTGGTCCCGGAACCGACCCGGCTCACCATGGCCAATTCCATGACCATGGGCAGCACCTACGGTACCATCCCCCTGGCGGCAGCCTTTTTCGCGCTTCTAGTCGTCTCCTCTTCCCCTTTCCTCAGGTCCCTGGCAGGCGGAAACGGTTTCCTGGCCACACATCCCTACGCCCTGGCCTTTGCCGCCGACGCTTTCAGTTTTCTCTTCTCGGCCTTCATGATCCTGCGCATCCGTAAATCCCTGATGGGCGAGTCCCTCCTGGTCCGCGAGAAGAACGAGGGGGAAAAGCATAAAGGCTCTTTGGGTTTCGCCTGGCGCGACCCCTTCATGCGTAGTTTCACAGCGGCGATCGCCACGGGCACCCTGGGCGGAGGGACCCTCTTCACCGTAGGTGTTATTTACGTCAGGGAGATATTGAACGGCAGCGATACCCAGTTCGGGTTTCTCATGGCCCTTTTCGGAGCGGGCATGCTGCTCGGCATCGTAGGCCTCCAGTTCATCTCCCGCGTAAAGGCCAAGGGGGTCATTTTCAAGATGTGCCTCCTGGTTTCCGGCGGCACGCTCATCTGGATGGCACTCATCACCGTGATATTCCTGGCCTATGTCGCAGCACTCGTCTTCGGAGCAGCCTTCTCCATGCTCTTCATGACGGGCATAACCATGGTGCAGGAAACCGTTCCGGACGATAACCGGGGCAAGGCCTTTGCGGCCTTCCATGCGGTGTCCCGCGTCTTCCTCGTCCTGGGAGCGGCCCTGGGAGCCGCTCTCGCCTCCACCATACATCCGGCCACCATCAACCTCGGCTTCGTTCACTTGAAGGTTGCGGGCGCGACCATCGCCATGTTCATAGGAGGCGTGCTCATCGCGAGCGTCTTCTTCTTGCCGCTCCGTTCGGCCCAGTTATCGCGTGGTGCAACCGCGGAAAAGCCCGCGGCTTCCGAGGAGTTCCAAGGTTAAAGGCCGGACGCCGTCCTGGGCGCCGCCCCGCTGGTCCCGCAGGTTACCGCGCGGGCGGTTTCCATTTATTCACGGGCAGAAAGGCGGCGCCGACCACACCCGGCCCCGTATGAGCGCCCATCACCGGCGTGAATTCGCTTACGAGCAGGCACTGAGTGGCCACCCTGGCCTGGAGCATGGCCGCCAGATCGTTGCAGTTGGCCATGTCGTTGGCGTGGAAGAGCATGACGTCAAGGGGCCCTTCGCGCTTGTAAACTTCCTCGGCGCGCTCTACGATCTCGCGCTTCGCCTTCTGGACGTTCCGCTTTTTGGAAACCAGTTGGGCGTCGCCCTTCTT
>JAHEXQ010000018.1:19306-21636 GCA_023252035.1 Actinomycetes bacterium | reverse complement strand
AGGAAGCTGCTGAGATCTGGGAGCGGGCGGAGCTGGTGGTGAAGGTGAAGGAGCCCCTTCCCGGGGAGTATCCTTACTTCCGGCCGGGATTGATGATCTTCACTTTCCTGCATCTGGCCGCCCACCCCGGCCTCGTGGATGAGCTCAAGCAGAGCGGCATGGTCGCCATCGCCTGCGACACCATAGAGCTGCCAGACGGTTCCCTGCCTTGCCTGGCGCCCATGAGCGAGGTTGCGGGCAGGCTGGCCGTGCAGGAGGGCGCCGTCTGCCTGGAGACCCGGAGCGGTGGCAGGGGAGTGCTGCTGGCGGGCGTATCGGGAGTGCCCCCTGCGCGCGTGCTCATCCTGGGCGGCGGCATCGCCGGTATGAGCGCCTGCAATCTGGCGGTAGGCATGCGCGCGTCAGTGACCATCATGGATATATCGAGCGCCCGCTTGGCTTACCTGCACGACATCTTCCAGGGCCGAACCGGCACGCTGATCTCCAGCGAGGCCAATATCCGCGAGTGCCTCCCGGAGACAGACCTGGTGGTGGGGACGGCCCATGTGACGGGGGCCAAGGCCCCGGTGCTCCTGGATCTGGCAGCGGTGGATTCCATGCCCAAGGGTAGCGCACTGGTGGATGTCAGCATCGACCAGGGAGGCAGCGCGGTCACCTCGCGCCCCACCACTCACGATGAGCCTACCTATGTAGAGCGTGGCGTGGTGCACTACTGCGTCGCCAACATGCCCGCCGCGGTTCCCGTCACTTCTACGCGGGTACTCACCGATAATACGCTGCGCTACATCCTGGAGATCGCGGACCTCGGGCTTGAGGCCGCCGCCGCGGCCGATGCCGCCATCCGCAAGGGTACAAATGTCATGGGCGGCGAGGTCGTACACCCGGCCGTGGCGCAAGCTCTGGCACGCCGCTAAAGCCCGCTATGAAGGGGGCTTTGCATCTTATGCATGCTTCGCTGAGGTTCAAGCATAGCCGCATTTGGTCGTTTCAATACCGTTCGGATGGGAATATCATTTATTGCGCTCAGGCGAACACTTGCATTACACGGAATCGTCTATGCGGATTTTGGAGGTGACCTCTAGTGAAGGGAATAAAGGTCGAGATCAAGCCCGGGATCTTCTGGGTGGGAGTGAACGACAGGTGGAAAGACCTTTTTGAGGGGATTTGGCCCATCCCCCGGGGCATAAGCTATAACTCATACCTCATCATGGATGAAAAGCCGACCCTGGTCGATACAGTCGAGGAGCCCTTCTCCCATGAGCTGCTGGAGAACATAGAGCGGTTTATCGAGCCTTCTAAGCTGGGGTACGTGGTGGTCAACCATATGGAGCCAGATCACAGCGGCGCCCTGCCTGCTTTGCTAAGAGTGGCTCCCCAGATTACGCTAGTGTGCACGGCCAAGGCCAAGGAGATGCTCAAGAACTTCTACGGCATCGAGGATAACATCCAAGTTGTCGGTGACGGGGAGGAGATCAAGATAGGCGCCAAGACCCTGCGCTTCTATGGCATCCCCTACGTGCACTGGCCGGAGACCATGGCCACCTACGTCGTTGAGGACGAAGTGCTCATGCCCTGCGACGCCTTCGGGACCTACGGCGCCCTGGACGGTGGCTTCTTCGACGACGAGGTGGACGTCGATTACTACATCGACGAGATGCTCCGCTACTACGCCAACATCGTATCCATGTATTCGATGCCGGTGCAGAAGGCCCTTGCCAAGCTGGAGGGTCTGCCCATCAGCGTTCTCGCGCCCTCGCACGGGCCCATCTGGCGGCACGATATCGGCCGCGTGGTCGAGCTCTACCGCAAGTGGAGCAACTGGGAAGGCGACAAAGGCGTGGCCCTCGTTTACGGCTCCATGTACGGAAACACCCTGGAGATGATGGAGGCGGTGGCCCGCGGCGTGGTGAAGGGCGGCTGCTCGACGCTGCGCGTGTACGACGTCTCCCGCGCTCCCTTCAGCTTTGTGCTGGCGGAGTGCTGGCGCTGGAAGGGCGTCGTCCTGGGAGCGCCGACTTACGATACCGGTATTTACATCCCCATGGACAATCTTCTCAAGACGCTGGAGCACAAGCGCTTGCGCAACCGTATCTGCGGCATCTTCGGCTCCTACAGCTGGAGTGGCGGCGCGGCGAAGAAGATGCAGGAGGCTGTGGAGGGCCTGAAGTGGGAACTGGTGGAGCCGGTGCTGGCCTTCGCCTCACAGCCCACGCCGGAGGAATTGCTCCAGGCGGAGGCCCTGGGCCAGGCCGTCGCCCAGAAGGTGATGGAGGACTGATGCCGTAAATCCGGCAGGGAACATGTGGGCGCCTGTGCGGACTATGTTATAC
>JAHEXQ010000018.1:0-19296 GCA_023252035.1 Actinomycetes bacterium | reverse complement strand
ATTTCGAAACGGCGCGGGGTGGAGCAGTCTGGTAGCTCGTCGGGCTCATAACCCGAAGGTCGCAGGTTCGAATCCTGCCCCCGCTACCAATTAAATGAGCAGGTCAGAGGCTGGTTTCTCTGGCCTGTTTCTTCGTTCGGGGGATTCAATCGCGAAGCGAACAACGAGCTACCCCGAACACATTCGCGTCCGCCGCCACTCGTAAAGGTGAAGGTGGGCAACCTTGCCCTCACCACCTATCTCCGGTCCCAATACATATCTATAGAAGGATTTCTGAACATGGTGTCCTTCGACCCCTACGGAATGTAGCGACTTTTCCGTACGGTTATCGACAGGAATCACGACTTGCCTACCGAGGTCGGTTTCTCCACCCCGAATCCGGTGAAATGCGTCCGGGACCTTTTGAAGATGATCCTCCGCCCGCGTGCGCGTTCACGAGTCAGCGAAAATGATGTAGCCGGACTATGCGAAGAGGTTATGGAAAACGTTAGTTCAAAGCATCGCTCCCCAAACGCCGATGTCCGGCAGGGGCCCTCTTCCGCCCAGCTAAGTCTTTAGACTCTACGGCGGATTGTCTTATCGCATGGAAATGCTTTGGCGTTCGTAAAAAAATAGGATAGAGTTTCTTTGAAAGTGGCTTAAAGGGCGATTCGCAGGTGTCGGCGAAGACCTGAAAAGGGCTTGAGTGCGGCGGTTAAAGAAGGGCCTAAAGGCCTCCGATAAACTTAATAAGCTTCAATGAGCGGACATTGATAAGTCGCAAGAAGGATGGAGAGGGAAAGTGAACACCTGGGTTGTAGTAAGTGTGAAAGCGGGTTTGGCCACGGAGTGCCGGGCATTTCCCAATCGGACTGACGCGGTGGGTTGGTTGAAGTCCATCGGAGCTCGCCGGTCAGATCTGGTGGACTGCTGGTACGGCGATGGGCCTCTCCATTACTACTGGTTGCATAAGGCCATCCCCCCCGAATAGAGCTTGAATCTGGGGCCGGGGCCGCGTGCCCCGGCCCTTTTCAATGTCCGGTTCCAGCCGGCTGAATTCGATGCTATAGTTTCCCCGTGGCCGAACGAACCATGAGTAAAGGGGGCATTCTATGGCGCCGGCAGCGCGAGAAGACACCGCATCCGGTAAGGATCTCTCAGAGGTAATAGCGGAGCTCAAGTCCATCCCCTTCAAGAGCCGGTTGCCCCTCGGGGGCCGCATGAGCACGACCGTCGGTTGGGCCTTCGACGTGACGCCAATGCTCCTGGACACCTGGAAGAAGACGGCGGGTCTTCTGTACCCTTACCCTTCTTACTTCAAGCCGGTCATCTTCTCATCCCTTGACGGGACGCCTTTGTCAGGCGAACTCGCCTTGCATAATGATGGAAAAGCCAGGCCGGGACTGGTCTTTTGCCACGGCCTGCTCGGCAGCAAGAACCAGAACTGCATCCGCAAGGCGTCCATCGCCGCCTACCGTAAATGGGGTTACAACGTCCTCGCGCTGGATCTGCGAACCTTCGGGCAGAGCCGCAACCTGAGCGGCGCCTTGCCCACCGGTGGCAAGAAGGAGGGCGAGGATATCATCGCTGCCGCACGGTTTCTCGGTTCCTTCGCCGAGGTGACCACCGTGGGAGTGTCCGGCTACAGCATGGGGGCCGCCAGCACTCTGGTGGCATGCGGTATGGATCAAGGCGAGTTCATCACCGGAGGCGCCTTGGCCTGGAGCGGCTTCTCGGATACAAGGCGCATGATCGAGTTCATCTCCAAGTCCCCCTTGCCCTGGCAGCCTTACGCGCTGGTTTATCCGATCTTCACAATCTGCTTCAAACTGAAGATGCTCGATTTCCAACTGAAGGGGTTCAAGGATTTTGTGGACTTCTTTCGCTACTCCAGCGAGGAATACTACGGCATACCGGAAGCCGAGGGGTATGCCCTGGCCTCCCCCATGAACCACCTGGACAAGATCGAGACGCCCACCATACATATTCATGCTGAGGATGATCCGGTTGTGCCGGTTCTGGAGGCCGAAGATAATCTGGCACAGGCGGAGAGCAACTCCAACCTCGATGTCTGGATCCTGCCGAAAGGCGGCCACTGCTCCTTCGGCGCTGTGGACCCGAGGTGGTACGAGAACGTCCTGCGGACCTTCTTCGACTCCTGGGCCTTGAGGACATAGGCTAAGGCAGGAATAGAAACCAGGCTCAGAGCGTGTGCCCGTTAGGGCATACGATGATAAGTTGGTCGTTCGTAATCCTGAAGTTGTAGTTTCCGCCAGCCGGACATTGCAGGCTCTGGGCGCGCACATAGCTGGGGACGAGGTCGTTCAGGCTATGCGGCCACTGGCTGGTGGAAGCGAAATAGGCTTGGGCCGACATCTCCAAAGTGCGCATGTTGGCCTGGCACGCTCGGATCACGTAGGACTGGTCAGCCCCATAGCCCCCATTCCCGCCGCCGGTCTTGCCGCCGCTCGAGCTTCCACTCTCACATCCGATGGCGGCCAATGCCGCCGCCATCAGGATAACCATCAACAAGCATATGACCTTCGGTTTTCTCACGGTTCCCTCCCGGCGCTATACTCAATGCTTTTCTCGGTTCGGCGGCGGTTCGTCTTGAGGCTTCTGCGCCCCTGGCCTCCTGGCTCGACCACAATCCCATGATCCACCTGAATCCCGTCAGCCAGAACAACTGTCCCCTGACATTGGCGCAGAACGACAAGATGGTGGCCATCAACGCGGCCATGGAGATAGACGTGACCGGCCAGTGCTGCTCCGAATCGATCGGGCCGGTGCAAGTAGTACTCATCCACCGGCGGCGCGGCCGACTTCGTGCGCGGCACCCGATATTCCAAGGGCGGCAAGTCCTTGATGGCCCTGCATTCCGCTTACACCGAAAAGAACGGTGAACTGCGTTCCCGCATCGTGCCCCATCTGAAGACCGGGTCCATCGTCACCATAACCCGTACCGACGTGATGTACGCGGCCACGGAGTACGGAGTGGTCTGCCTGCGCGGCAAGAGCATGATGGAGGGGGCCCGGGCCATGATCGGCATCGCCCACCCCGATTTCCGCCAGGAGCTCATCAAATATGCCAAGGATGTGAAATACTTCGTCCTCCCCAAGTATGAAGAGTTCGAGGCAGAGGGAGTGGCGGTCGCGGAGGCTACCGGCGCGCATTGAGGCTCGGTAACCGGGCGTCCTCAGACGCTCAGGGGATGAGGGAGGGGTAGAAGAGGTGCTGGTGATAGCGGTTCCAGCCGAAACTCCCGATGAACGACTGGGTATCACTCTGCATAAGGAAAGAGGCGAAATCCCGTGCTCCCTGGGCGTTGACCTGTGGGAATCTCTGCGGGTTTACCACCGTCACCGAATAGCGGTTCGTGAGAGTGGTATCGCTTTCCACCATGACCGCGAGGTCGAGGGCGCTGTCCAGCACGATGAAAGTGGCGCGATCGGTCAGCGTATAGGCACGGTTCTGCTCGGCGATCCTCAGCGTGTAACCCATGCCCTGCCCGCTCTCGGAATACCAAGTCCCCGCGGGTTCAATGCCCGCCCGGCTCCATACTGCGAGCTCCATGCTGTTGGTGCCGGAAGCGTCGCCGCGTGAGACGAAAGGCTGCCCCTGTTCCGCTACGCGCGAGAAAGCCTCCGCCGCGCTGGTCATTCCCTTCACACCGGCGGGATCTTCGGGCGGGCCTACCAGGATGAAGTCGTTGTACATGACCTCGGCTATGCTCTCGCCGTAGCCCGCTTCCATGAACTCCTTCTCGGCGACCGGCTCGTGGGTGAGTGCCACGTCGGCCTCTCCCTGCCGCGCCATCAGCAGCGCGGCACCGCTGCCCACAGCCACCGACTTCACGCGATAGGGGAATCGCTTCTCGAAGCGCGGGATAAGTTCATCCAGCAATCCCGAG
The DNA here is from genome assembly GCA_023252035.1 of Actinomycetes bacterium. GTDB lineage: Bacteria > Actinomycetota > Geothermincolia > Geothermincolales > JAHEXQ01 > JAHEXQ01. The sequence goes on along the minus strand of JAHEXQ010000018.1, from coordinate 15,406 downwards.
TCGAGCACGCTGGTGGTGGTGGCCAGGATAAGGTCGCTGCGCTGGCCGGAGAACTTGTCGTTCGCACTGCAGCCCGCATGCACCGGGAGCAGAAGAAGCGCTGCGAGCATCAGCAGGATGGGAGCACGGCGCATCTAGGGCACCACTTCCACTTTCACTATCATGCGCACCCAGTAGAAGCCGTCCTGGCTCCCCACCACCAGTCGCACCGGGCCGTCCTCCCGTGGCACGGGTTGGCCCTCCTGCAGATAGGCCAGGATGGTGTCCGCCCGCAAGGCCAGGTCGTAGCTTACTTTCGCTACATATCCATCCCAGGCGGTCAGGCGCAGTTCGGTGAAGGGCTCGGTCACGCCGCTGTCTCGCAGCACCTCCGAGAGGCGTGCCCCGCTCCAGGTCCCCTGAAGGCGCATGCCGTTGGACCGCTTGAGGACCGTGTTCACGTCAATCAGGGGATAGTCCTTCAGGTGCTCGGCAACAATAGGCGCGAGCGTGCCGCTGGGGCCGGTGACCTGAATGGTCTTACAGGCCTCGTACATACCCTCCAGCCGCTGCTCGCTGGGAAGCAGGCGCGCATCCTGGGACTCGCCGCAGCCCCATACCGCCAGCCCCAGGCAGGCGCAGAGTAGGAGGGTTGCAGCTCTTCTTGCGAGGCTCATTGGGCTGCCTCCAAGGACCATAGGCAGAGAGCCACAGGATCAAGGAAGATGCTCGGCGCCTTGACCAGGGAGAGCCAGCCGTAGACGAGCCGGCAGAGAGGGCTGGAGAGGATGCCCGCGTCTATCCGCACCAGAAAAGGTTCTGATGTGGGTGAGGGTGTCGTGGCCGGCGGCGTAGTTGCAGGTTGAGTGGTATCCGGTTGAGTCGGAGTGGGCTCCGGCTCCGGCTGCGGCTCGACGGGCGGGGTGGGCACCGAGACGGCACCGTAAACGGCAAGCGACCCATCCGGCACTTCGCCCGGATACACCGCGGTCACACCTTCCGGGAGCGGTCTCACCTCCACGGCGTAGATCATGCGGGCGCAGAGCGGTGTGTTGGGCTCACCGCCCTGGTCCCGGGTACCGGGGATCGCCTGTGGGACGATCAGCCGCAGCTTGCCTTCGTCTCCCGAGAGCGGGGTGCCCCCCTTGGCGGTTGCGATGATCGACCGCAAACCACCGGGATAGGAACCGCGCGCTTCGGACAGGCTCAAGGTTACGTTATAACCATCGCGTGCTCTCACCACGACCTCCGAGGCTCCCGGGTCGAGGGCCAGCTCACTCCCAAGGAGATAGGAGAGGGCTACCCCCGAGTAATCCGCCTCATAATACGTGTAGGGCTCTTGCGATTTCAGGAAGGTGTAGTGGCCGGACGTCTGCGGCATGCCCGCCAGCTGTCCGCCGCTGAAGACCACCGGAGCCGGCGCAGCCCTCGCTCTCTCCGTAGTAAGCGGCGCCGCCATAACCGCGGCGGTCAGTAACAGGACCAGTAGCAGCGCGGCCGGACCGTTAGGTCCGATGCGGCGTGCCGCCAGGCGATAGAAGAGGTATTCGGTGAGGAGCAGCCCGGCCGCGATGAGGAGAAGGAAGGGGCCCCATACCGGAACGACGTAGATCGACGGGATAGCGCCGTAGAGCCAGACCTGGTCCACGGGCACGGAAGCTGCGTCCGGCTGGGTCGCACCCTGCTTCAAGGGCCCTACTTCGATGAGCCTCACGTTGCTCACCCAGGAGGGCTTGTTGACGTCGGTTTCGCCATACTGGGGCATCACCAGACGCAGGGGTCCGCTGCCCGACGGCTCGGGCTCGAGGGCAGCCCCGTTCATTTCCCAGGCCAGGAGCGGATAGAGTTCAGCGGTGTTGGCTTGCTTCAATTGGTCCACGGTCAGCGTCGTGTCCACCGCGGGCCAGAAATAGCCGTCCGGCGCTATCAACTTGATCTGCGCGTCGCCGTCGGTAACGCCATATTCCTGTAGAAAACGGTAGAGCGGAATTCCCCGGAAAGTCGTGGTCTCGATCGTCGCCCAGTTGTTAATGCTGCGGTAGTCGCCGGTGGCGGCCTGGAGATCCTGGATGTCACTGAGGTTGATCGTCCGGTGGTCTTCGGCAAACAGGTAGCGAGCGGCGAAAAGTCCGGCTGCTCCTAGAAGGAATATGAGCGCGGTGATCAGCAGGAGGCTTCGCCTCTTCATCTCACCCTCCTTTCCAAACGCGGGAGGCACAGGTGTTTCCGCCTGCACCCTAGCGGCCCTGGGCCTTGGCTCGCGCTTTAGGCCGTAGGGCTCGGAGAGCACGATTCGAATGCCGGCGTCATTATATTGCGTAGCCGGAGTTCAGTCAAAGAGGCGATGTTGACTGGGCTGCATTTAGGTGTTAGCTTATATTCGCCTTGATGCAGGTTTTCCGAGCAGGACAGCCTAAGGCGAGAGCTAAGGCTGACTGCCGATAGGGTTGGGTTGGAAACGATCCTTCCTCCCGCGATTGGAAAGGGAAACCGGGCACTTGCTGGTGCCGTGTGGCGTCCTTTTCCAAGAGAGAGGACGTCTCTCTTGGTTTAAGGGGGTAAACGCCGTCCTTTCTTGCGCGGAAAGGACGGTTTTTTCGTGCCGCTTTCCGCTCGCCAAACCTGCTATCCGGAACCGACGGTTTCTGAAGGAGGTTGATATGAGCAGGAGTCGAGCTCTCATCCTGGTGGTGGTGCTGGCGGGGCTGCTCGCGCTGGTGCCCATGACAGGTGCACTGGCTGGCGGCACGGCCGTCGCGAGCGGTGAAGTACGGGCAGCGGACGCGGTTTCGTCCGCTTCGCCTAACTACCGCACGTTCAGCACAACGGATCTGGAATCGATTCAGAAGAAGGGGGGAGGCCTGGATGGTGGTCATTATACCTGCCTGAAGTCCTCCGCGCCTTATACCTACTTCGAGCAGGACTGGTACGGGGTGAACCTCTCCTACCTCCTGAACCAGGAAGTGGGGATGAAATCCACCATGACGTCGGTGAAGTTCATCGCCTCGGACGGGTACAACGTAACCCTGACTCCCGCGCAACTGGGGACGAACGGAAATCCCAGCGGTCTGAACACCATGCTCGGCTGGAAATCCGGGCCCGCAGGACCTGACGAGCAGCAGGGCGTGACTCCTGTGCCGGAGAACCAGTGCACCGCCATCGGCGGCGACACGGGCCCCATGCGCCTCATAGTCCCCCAGTCCACGCCGGGCGTGCACGGAGTGGGCGATCCCAACTGGCAACTGGCGGTGAGAAATATCAGGGCTATCGAGGTGCAGCCGGTTCCTCCGGGAATCCCGGCCCTCGATCCCGCGAAGATCCCCGAGGGCCAGCTCGTGGTCTACGGGGCCATCCTGAATAGGCATACCTTCACAGTGGACCAGTTGAAGTCGCTGACCTCGACCACAGCTACCTATCACTGGTTGAACAAGTCTGCGACGGAGGGTGATTCGCCCTGCACCGGAATCGCGCTCGATTACCTGCTGGACGAGGTGGTAGGCATGCGGGCAGGCGCCACCGATGTCACCGTTATGGCGCAGGACACCAATACTAAGACGTGGCTCTTCTCGCTGGCGGATATACGGACCCCGTCGGCCGTTAACGGCCTCAAGCCGATGCTCGCTTGGAACGTGGACAATGCCGACCTGACGCCTGCCGAGGGGACCGAGCCGAACAATGCAGGTCCACTGGAATACATAAAACCGCAGAACACGGCCGGTGAGGTTAATAAGAGCAAGTGGATCAAGGGAACGCGGATACTGCAAGTAGAGCCCATTGCCGGCGAGCCGGCTCCCTATGCGGCTCTGGATCCCATGACCATTCCATCCGACCGCATAATCGTATGCGGCCTGGTCAATGCCAACAACATCCCCAATGTCTATTATTTCGCCGAAGGATGCACCCGGGAGGGATTCTCCGACTACATCTGCGTGGCCAATCCCAATCCGTGGAAGACGCACCTGATCGTGGATTATATGGCGGTGGACGGGAGCACGGGTGAGAAGGCCAACACCCAGAAAGCCTATGACGTGAACGCCGACTCGCGGGTCACCATCAACGTGAACACTGAAGCGGGCGTGAATAAGGACGTGTCGGTGCGAGTTGAGGGCTACCATGGAGACTCCATCATCGCCGAGCGCGCCATGTACTGGAACGGCATGAGCGGCGGTCACTGCAACACCGGCATCACCTCGACCCAGGCCAACTGGTATTTCGCCGAGGGCAGCACGGCCAACGGGTTCGAGACCTACATATTGCTCCAAAACCCGGGCGATGCGAATGCGACAGCTAGCATCGATTACATGACCGTGGCTGGCCTGGTACATGGGCCGCAAGGACTGATCCTACCTCCCCAGAGCAGGACCACCATCAATGTGGCCGATACCGCTGACGTGTCCAACGCGGTCGAGGTGGCGGCGCAGGTTCAGGCCAATAATCCCATAGTGGTAGAGCGCGCCGTTTACTGGAACGGCCGTTCGGATGGTTCTTGCACAGCGGGCGCCAACGTCCCCGGCACCGAGTGGTACTTCGCTGAGGGCTCTACGGGAACCGGCGGCGGGGGCCCCATGGAGACCTACATCCTGCTGCAGAACCCTGGGGATACCCTGGCTCATGTGAACGTCATCTACATGAACGAGAGCGGCGCGCAGGCGCCCGTGCCCGTGAACGTGGCCGCCCACCAGAGGGTGAACGTCTACGCGGGAGATACCCTGGCCGGTGATAACCAGGTATCCACCAAGGTGACCTCGGATCAGGAGATAGTGGCCGAGCGCGCGGTGTACTGGAACAGCAAGACGGGCGGCACCTGCGGAGTGGGCGCGCCCAGCCCGCTGTTCAAGCACTACCTGGCGGAAGGCTGCACAGATCAGGGATTCTCTACGTGGCTGCTGCTGCAGAACCCCGGCGCGACAGATGCCACGGTATATATTACTTACCTGACCGGAAATGGCCCCGTGGAGAAGGTCCCCTACTGGCTGCCGGCGGGGACCCGGCAGAACGTCAACGTCTTCGAGGACGTCGGGGCGACCACCAACGTCTCTGCCGAGGTCATCTCCAGCGTACCCATAGTCGTGGAGAGGTCGGTCTTCTGGGGCGGCTGGATCGGAGGAAGCTGCTCGAAGGGATACGGTTCCTGGTAAGCGCGAGTTCGCGGCCGCCCTCTAAGCGGCAGGCCGCATATAAATAGCTATGTAGCCCTTGTTACATAGAATACCCTCCACTGCAGAACCCCTGCTCACGCAGGGGTTCTGTCGTTCCGGGCGGCAATCTGTTTCATGATTTTGATCCGCTTGCCCCGAACGTCCAGCCTTGCAGAAATTTCGTTCGACGCCGTTTAGTCTGCCACGCGGTGGGGACAATAAACCCGAAGCGGCCATGCAAGACCGGGGCTGCTCCTCCACCCACCTGGAGCCTGGTTCGTGTAGGGGACGTTGTGAAGAGGCTGTTTCGCTAGAGTGATGTGGGCACCAGCAAGCTGGTGCCCACATCCAATTTCACCAAAAGGGTCAGGCACTTTTGGTGAATAAGATGAATAACATTTACAAGTTAATTGAGACACCATATACTTTTTACATGGCGAGGCAGCCACGGATTCAGTACGAAAACGCGATATATCATGTGATGTCCCATTCGATCGAGGAACAGCGCTTCTTCGTGAAGAAAGAAGACTTCCGCTTATTCCTGGGCATTCTGGCCAAGACCCAAAAAGATTACTGTCTCAAGATCTTTGCCTACTGCCTTCTAAACAATCACTATCATGTGTTGTTGCAGACACCGCTTGCGAATCTAGGGCAAGCCATGCAATACCTGAACGGCGTATATGCCAGGGCCTGCAATGGCCGAAAGGGCAGGCTGGGTCATCTGACGCAGCGTCGGTACAACTACCGCCTGATTGAAGAGCAGGACTATTTTCAGGTGGTTGCACGTTACATTGCGTTTAATCCGGTCAAGGCCGGCTTGGTGGCAAAGCCGGAGGACTGGCTTTTTTCCTCGTATCGAGCAACCCTTGGCCTGAGCAAGCCTCCCCGCTTTCTTGATATCGAGGGTCTTCTGGACTTCTTCAGTCCGTGGCGCGGGCCGAGAGCTGATATATATTCCGCATTCCTGAAAGAAACAGATACGATCGAGAGGGAGTTTGACGAGCACCTGGTATTGCTCCGGCCTACGCTTAGCCACATTTTCGGCAGTATGGAAAGAGATATGGCAATCTGGGAGGCGGTCCGCCGATGGGAATACAGGCATGCGGATGTCGCGGATTTCTTAGGGCTGAGGAGATCGGCGATAAGCAAGATCCTGCAGAAATTCACCAAAAGTGCCTGACCCTTTTGGTGAAAAGGGTCGTGCCCGCCGGGAGGCGGGCACGACTTGTTGTTCGTGTTCAGTTGTAAGCCGGCTAGACCTTCTTGGTGCGGGCGAGGGAGCGCGCCATTCTCTCCAGTTTGAAGATGGTGGTGAACTCCCGGTTAAGGCTGATCCATAGATCCTTGGTGATGATGGCCTGGGTCAGCGAGCCGCGATAGGCCATGCCGTTTACCAGGGTGCTGATGTCGGTACATACGAGCGTGAAATCAGGCTTGTCGGTCGATCCTTGGCGCACGCGTAGGTCTCCGTCGTCTATCTCGAGGACGAGGAAGCCGCCCGCGGATTTAACCTGCACCACGCGGTGCCAGCCAGCGATGTCCCGGCGCGCGCGCTCCGCGCCTTTCATCTCCTCGGCCAGTGCGGAGAGCTCCGCCAGGCCGGCATTGAACTTGGCTTCGTCGTCCGCCGTGGGCGCTCCGAGCGCCGGCTCCACCGCCGCCTCCCAGTCCAGCTCGGACTCGAGCAGCCCCGGCTTGGCGACCTGCTCGGGGGTCAGCTCCGAGGCAGGCACACAGAAGATGTCCGTGATCTCGCCGTTCCGCTCATCCCGGAAGACGACCTTCATCTCGGTGTCCTTCTTCACGATGCCGGGAACCAGGATTCCCTTTGTGGTGTAGATGTTGATGCTCAGCGCCGTGTCGGCACCGTCCAAAACCAGGCGGCCCCGACCAAAGGGCACCTGCCCCTGGAAGAGCGAGTTGGCGAAGTAAGTGATGGGCGGCGTGCAGAGCATCCTGCCAACGTCTCCCATTTCGACGGTCTCCGTCGGCGCAAAGTCGCAGTCCGGGCAGCGCGTGAGAAACGGGGGCACGCGGACGATCCCGCACTTGGTGCACTTGCAGCCCAGGAGCTTCTTCTTGTCCCGCAACGCCAGGAAGAAGGCGGAGAACTCGCCTTGCGAGCGCTGGTAGAAGGTGAACATGGCATCGTTAAGGACCAGGTAGTCCTGGCCGTCGATGGTCTGTATGTGTCCTCCCACCTCGGGCAGCGCCTCCAGCGGGATGATCATCTTTCTGGTTTCAGGGCTCATTCTTCTTCCCTCCTCAATCGTGTTCCAGGATCTCGACGGCGCCGTACTGGGCGATGGTGCTTCCGGTTCCATGCACCAGCGCTCGCCGGAGCCCGCGCGCGATCAGTTCGTTGCGCCCCGACCACGCAGACATGATATTGCTCGCTCCCACGGCGTGGCCGCTGTAGATGAGGCCGCCGCAGGGGTTGCAGAGGATCTTGCCTCCAGGCGTGATGATGCCGTCCTCGATCAAGGAGTCGCCCCGGCCCAGAGGGCAGAAGCCCATCTCCGCCATGGTAATCTCCAACTGGTGCACGAAGGCGTCGTGCAACTCTACGATGTCGATGGCTTCCAAGGGGTCCTTTATGCCCGCCATCTCGTAAGCACGATAGGCGGCCAGGTGGTCGGACATGATGCGAGGCATCACCTTATGGTTTTTGCCTGCGAAGGAGTGTTCGTTGGCCTCACCCACGCCTGTGATCCAGACCACTGGGGTGCCGGTGTTCTTGGAGATGGCCAGCGCCGTCTCCTCCTCGGCCAGGATGAGAACCGCTGCGCCCTCGGTGTACACGCAGATCTCCAGCTCCTTGAAGGGATAGACCACGATGCGCGAGTTCATAACCTCTTCCGGCGTGACCTGGTCGTGCTGGCGCTGGGCGAAGGGGTTCGTCTTGACGTGTTGGCTGAGCAACGCCGAGATTTGGGCTGTGATCTCGGGCTTGAGGTCATCAGGGTGCTCGTCCATGTAGGCGAGCACGACCTCCGCGTAGCTGTCCGCCGCCGTCCAGCCGATCTTCTGCTCGAAAAAACTGTCCCCCGACCAGCCGATGACCTTGATAACCTCCGGCGTGGCCGACATGGACATGAAATCGAAGCAGTCCGTCGCTTTCTCCACGCCGCAGACTATGGCTGTCTTGAACCTCCCGGCGGCCAGGTAAGCGTGGGCCGCGGAGAGGGTGTACGCCCCGGTCGCTCCACCCGTGCTGACCCTCATGCCGAACTTGTCCTGCATCCCCAGGATTCCCTGGAGCGGATGCTCCGGTATGCAAGTTCTCTCGAAGATGTCGTTATAGATTGCGTAGAAAACGGCATCACAGTCTTTGACCGACATCCCCGCGTCCTTCAGCGCGCCGGCGGTGGCCATCTGGGCGAGTTCGTAGTACGTCTTCTCGTACCATTTCGCCTTAAAGGGGGTTACCGCAGCGCCTACAATTCCTACCCTGCGCGACATCGACTTCACCTCCGTGTCTCATTTCCCCTTTCGCTTGCATTGCTAGCTAGATAAGAACCTATGGATGCACAGTTATTCATTTTAACCCATTTGGGCACCGATGCAGGCAAAAAAGACGAAAAGGCGGCAGGTTTCGAGCTGCAATCAAGGGATAGGGGCGGAGAATACTACGTGGACAAGCGAACCAGGGCGCAGACCCTTTTTGCCTCCGCCCCTTCCTTTGTTTAAAAGCCGGCGCCCGGTTCAGTTCCCCCCGGTCGCCGGCTTTGCCAAACAACGACAACTCAGCGGTTCATGAGCTTCATGAAATCGTCCAGCTTATCATGGGACGTCAGGATGCGTACGGCCATCTCGGCGCGAGTCTCCGGTGGGGCCGGCACCTCGCGGCGGCGTTCCAGGGTGAGTGCCTGGTTGGGGCAGCCCGTGACACAGAGACCGCAACCGATGCAGCGCTCGTCCTCGATGGAAGCGACCTCATCCACGATCTCCACCGCCCCCATGGGGCAGCGCTCATCGGCGCAGGTGGCGCATCCCGTGCAGAGCTCGGCCTCCACGCTGGGCATATAGGCGGAGGCCGTTAGCACGTTCGCGTTTCCGAACTCGGTGAAGGTGCGCAGCAGCCCGCAGCAGCAGGGGCAGCAGTTGCAGACGAAGGTGAGGCGGTCTTGCGAGTTGTTTACCTGGTGCACCAGGCCGGCCTCGTCGAACTCCCGCAACTTCGCTTTCATCTCGTCCTTGCTGAGATACCGGGCGAAACCCCTCTCCACCAGGAAATCACAGGTCTCGTCGAAGAGCATACAGGTTTCCCTTGGCGCATCGCACGCCTGTTGGGACTCCCGGCAGGCGCAGTTGGCTATGCCGGTGGCCTTGGCCTTGTCGATCAGCTCGTAGACCTTCTCGTAGGTGAGGACGCCCGGCCGGCTGTCGATTTCCTCCTGAATGGGCACAATGCGGGAGAAAGAGGTGCCGGGCGCCCCGAAGCCGCTAGCCAGCGTGGGGAAATAGCCCTGCCAGAGCTTGGCGAGCCGGTCCAGCTCCTCGTTACGCACCCCCTTCATAAAAGGGAACTCGAAGAGCCCTGGCATCACCGGCAGTATCGCATATCCCCTCTGCCCATCTTTATATCGGGCAAAGACCAGGCCCTTATCGGCCAGGGCTTCCAGGTGTGCGCGGGCCTCTGCCGCATCCGTGCCTAGGCGAGCTGCGACTTGTTCCGCCGTAGCCGGCTTGAAGCCGAGTCCAAGAGAGACCGCCGCTTCCTCGGGGGTGAACAGGATCCTCAGTATCTCGTCGATCTCCGGTGCCGGTGGGCAGCCGGAGATATGGCTATCTACCAGCTTCCTCAGATCCTCATAAACGTCGCTGCTAATCCCAGCCAACTTATCCCTCCTTCTTCCGATAGGCTTCAATCTCGTTGAGCAGGCGCTCCATCTCCGCCCTTAGGGGGGCCGGGTCCTTCTTTACTTTGCTCAACATTATCCCACCCTCCAGGACGACGACAGCGTGACGGGCGTAGTCCGCGGCGTCCAGGCCGGAGGCCATCTCCCCCTCGCGCTGCATCTCCTCGAGGAGACCCTGGAAGAGGAGAACCCACCCGTCGAATATCTCCGCCAGCCGCCGCCTGTAACCTTCGTGCAGGTCGCTCATCTCCAGCGCCAGGTTACCCAGTATGCACCCGTTTCCGCAGTTGTTATCCTCGACGGCGCTTTGGAGCATACGCAGCATAGCCTCGAGCCGCCCTTCAGGGGAGAGGGCGGTGTCCTCGCTCACATGGCGAAGGCCGCTGAGGACGTAGGCTGCGGCGCTGTCGATGACCGCGTATCCCAGTTCCTCCTTGGAGGCGAAATGGAAGTAGAAACTGCCCTTGGTTATGCCTGCTGACTTGACGATGTCGTCGATGGTGGTGTTCTCGAGCCCCTGCCGGTGCACGAGCTGGGTGGCGTGCCCGATGATGCGCTTGCGCGTCTTCTGGCTCTTGGTCTCTACGCTGGTCTCGGTCTGCATGAATCCCCCGATTCACCAGTAGTGCCTAGCACTGTGGGTGAATCACCAAAAGCGTCAGGCACTTTTGGTGAAAATACCGACTAGTCGGTATTTTTATATGCTATCCCTGCAGGCCTCTCGCTGTCAAACTACGTGAGATCTCGCTGCGGCGAACGGCCATCACAGGACGGGACGTTAGGATGCCCGGGATAATAGCGGCATCCGTAGTAGGTTCGGCGCAGGTTTGCCCCTTTTCAGCGTGGGAGCCCGGCTCATTCTGAGCCGGGCTTTAGCATTGCCGCTTCTCTTACCGGTCCGCGTCCCGGTTCAGCGCGAGGCCGGCCCGCGATAGCGCGGGGTAGGTGTCCTGGAAGACCCGGAAAAGACGGTCGTAGCGCGGCCGCAATTCGCTGCGCGGCTCGAAGGACCGTCGCACCCGCACCACTCTCTTGATCTCCTTATAATCGTTCAGAACCCCCAGGGCCACCGCCACAGCCAGGGCGCAGCCCACCGCGCCCGCCTGCTGGGGATCGCTCACAGCATCCATACGCCGGCCGGTCACGTCGGCGATCACCTGCATCCAGGTATCGCTCTGCGCGCCGCCGCCGATAGCCCTCAGGGCCGGACAGGGATACCCCGCTTTCTCTACTGCTTCGAGCAGCCAGCGAAGGTTGTAGGCGACACCCTCGTAGATGGCACGCATGAGGTCCTCCTGCCGGTGCTCGAGGCCGAGGTTCAGGAAAGCCCCGTGCAGGGTCGTATCCGCAACGGGGGAGCGTTCGCCGAACATCCAGGGGGTGAAGATGAGATTGCGGGCTCCGGGTTCGGCCGCTTCGATGCGCTCATCGAGCAGCGCATAGAGGTTGTGCCCGGTCGATTCGGCTTGCTCTGACTTCTCCCGCGCCAGTTCCCGCAGGAACCAGTCCATGCACGCGCCTGCCATCTCGGATTCTCCGATCATCATGAACAGGTTGGGGTCGGGGCTGGGGACGGAGGCAATGCCTACCTTTCCGAGGCTCTTGGGCTTTCTCACAGAAAGGCACAGCCAGCTCGAGGTACCGAGGTAGATGTGCCCGTCGCCGTGCTCCAGCGCACCGGAGCCGGTGGCCGCGGCTGGGATATCCGCCATCCCCGCGATGACCGGCGTGCCCGGAGCCAATCCCATCGCTGAAGCCGGTTTCTCACCCAGCAGGCCCGCCACTTCGATACTGGAGAGTACCGGGGGCAGTTTCTCCAGCGGCATGCGCACCAGCCGGAACAAGGAACGAGACCAGTCGCGGCTCCTCATACCGATGAGGCCGGTGCCTCCCGCACCGGTGTGGTCCACCACCATGCGTCCTGTAGCGCGGAAGACCAGATACCCGGTAGTGTCCAGAAACTTGCTGATGACCGCGAAGTCGTCCGGCCGCTCCTCTTTGAACCAGAGCATCTTGGCAATTACGTCTTTGCCTGTGGGCACGCCGCCGGCGACCATCTCTATGAGCCTTTTTCCACCGAGCGTGTGGATGATGCGGGCCGCCTGGGCGTCGCCCCGGCTGTCCATCCAGCTCACGGCCATTCCCTGGGGAGAGCCGTCCGCGCGCATGGGCACCAGCCCCAGCATCTGTCCGGCGAATCCCAGGCCAGCCACGCTGCCCGGCTCGATGTCGCTGCGGGCCAGCACTTCCCGGGTGCAGGTGACCACAGCCTGCCACCAATCCTCGGGATCCTGTTCCGCCCAGCGGGGCTTGGGGTGGTAGAGGGGATATTCACAGAAGCTCGAGGCGATGATATTCGCAGAGCGGTCTATAAGGGCGGCCTTGGTGCCGCCCGTGCCTACGTCGTACCCTAGAAAGAAATCCCCGGCCATGCACCTTTCCCCTTCAGCCACCGGAACCGGTCTACAGATCGATCTCCAGGCTTTCCAGGATGCCTTCGGCGTCGATATGCTCCACAAAGAGCGGTACCCCGCCTCCCATTCCGAAGTGCTTGACGACGTCGGCGGCCAGCCTGAACGCTTCCATGGGATCGATGACCGCTTCGGGCGGCACGACGCCCTTCCGCTTGATGCGTCCCTGCAGCATGAGCATGGCCCCCAGCGCCGCCGGGATGCCGGTTCCCTCGCCCGCGCCCGACCCGCTCGATACCATGGAGCAGATATAGGTATGCTGCTTACCGTCCTTGTGCCCGCGCACCTGAACCTTTAGGCAACCGGTGGCTTCCGCCACCCCGGCCTCCGCCAGGAAAGCGGGTCTGCGAGCCAGGAGAAAGGCTACGGAGAATTCCAAGGGGATGACCGGGTTGCCTTGCACTGCCACCGGTTCCTCGACCGCCAGGCCATCCTTCACCAAGTCCATGGTGAGCTGGAAATAGGGCTTGGGGAGCACCGAGCCTTTGTTGGTTACGTGCTGCACGCCCGCCAGGTAGCGGGGGAGCGTGATGGTCTCGGGATGGGGGTAGGGGAATACCGGATAAACCCCGACGCCCTTGAAATCGGTCTCTTCATAGTAGGCACGACCGCTGTCAGCCAGCATGCGCACCATGCGAAACTCGCCCCCGTCGAAGATGGGAATATCGCTGGTCATGGCGTGGATGCGGTGCTTGATGACCGCAGGCCCCTCGGCGGGCTCGCCCCCATGGATGTGGTAGATGTCCACGGCCTCCACCTCGTCCAGCATCTGGTCCGCGCAGAACCGTGCGAGGAGATTCGCGAGGCCGGGTGAGTTGCCCATGCCGATGAGCGCCGAGATACCGGCGGCCTGCGCCTCGCCATCCAGCGCCAGCTGGGCCTGCGTCGCGTCCAGGTCGTCGCAGATGTCCACGTAGTTCACTCCGGCCGAGATGGCGGCCTCGAGCATCAGTGGCCCGTAGCGGTAGAAGGGACCGATGCAGTTGAGTACGACGTCCGCTCCTTGCATGGCCGCGCTCACGCTGCGCGCGTCGTCTGCGTCTATCCGCAGCGCGCGCACGCTGGCGGGGTCGAGGCCCTCCGCCAGCTTCACCGCCTCGGCGTAATTCCCGTCGGCTATCACGATGGAATCGAAAAGGTCGTTGGTGGTGAGGGCTTTCACAGCTACGCGGCCTATCTGGCCGCAACCACCGAAGACGGTTATCCTGCCGCTCATCGCTCCTCCTCATCGCCTCCCTGCGGGACGATTCGAGATAACGTCAGATCCTCACGTCGAAAGGTGACGCTCCCGGTCCGCACCGGGAAGGTCGCCGTGCCAGGCCGGGCAGCTCTCATAAAGCTAGAACTTGAGGTCCATGCTCTCGATGTTGCCGTCCTTGTCGATGTGGTTCACCGAGATGGGCAGGCCTTCGCCGCCCTCGAATCCTTTCAGCACCTTGGTGGCGAGTTCCAGGATGTCCAGCGGCTTTACGCCGCCTTCGGGCGGGAAGCAGCCTTTCTCGGGGATCTTGCCCTGGGCCATGAGGATGGCCCCCAGAGCGGCCGGGATGCCGGTGCCCTCGCCCATGCCCTGCCCGCGGGAGGAGAGGGAAAAGACGTAGGTGTGAGGGGCTCCCTCCTTGGTACCCTTGATGACGATCTTCAGGCAGCCCTGCGGCACGTTCAGGTCGGCCTCATCCATCAGGCGCTGCCTCTGGGAAAGGATGTAGGTGACCGCGAAGTCCAGGGGGGGAATGTCGCATCCCTGGACGCTGAGCGGCTCTTCACCCACCATGCCCAGGCGCACCACGCCCTTGATCAACTCGGCATAGTCGGGGGGAAGCACCAGGCCGAGGTTGGTGACTCGCTTCAGGCTCTTGTAGTACATGGGCAGAGTCATGGTCTCCGGGTGCGGGTAAGCGTAGCAGAGATAGGTGCCGACGTTCTTGAAATCGGTCACTTCCTCCAAAGCTTTGCCGCTCTCCTCGAAGAGCTGGACCTTGGTGGCCTTGCCGTCCAGAAAGACCGGGATGTCCAGCAGCATCGAGTGGATGCGGTGCTTCACCACTGCCGGTCCTTCGGAGGGTTCGCCGCCGTGGGCGTGATAGATATCCACGGACTCCGCCTCGTCCAGCATCGTCTCTATGCAGAAGCGGATGAGGACATTGCCGAGGCCCGGCGAACTGCCCATGCCGATGAGGGCCGAGACGCTGTTCTTCTTGGCCTCCGCATCCATGGGAAGCATGGCTTCGGTGGCGTCGAAGTCGTCGCAGACATCGACGTAATTGATGCCCGACTCGATGGCTGCTTTGAGTATGATGGGTCCAAACTTATAGAAGGGTCCGACGGTGTTGCAGACGACGTCAGAGCCCTTGATGGCCTCCTTGATGCTGGCGGCATCCTCGGCCCTTACCTGCACGACCGAGATCTTGTCGGGTCCGTACTCGCGGGCCACTGCCTTGCCCTGCTCCAAGTTGGCATCGGCAATCACTATCTCCGAGAAGTACTCCGCGGCTACCAGTGTGCGAACGGCGACCGCCCCTACAGTGCCGGCGCCGCCAATAACGGTTACTTTCGACATCTTCGACCTCCCCTTCCGACAACTCATGGGTGAGTATCTTCCGGGTAATATTATATCTAAGACTGACCACTCGGTCTAGCAATATTCCGGACAATCCCCCTTCGCCGGAGGCATGTAGCAAAAGGGTCGCAGACCCTTTTGCTACATGGCGGATGGAACGGAAAGCTGGGATTTGCCTGCCCACGTCGCCGGTGATAGTTTATTGATGGCCGGAAGCGGGAGAGGGAGACGGAGAGCGTTTTGAAGATTGCCATCGTATATCCGGAGTATTACCTGACCGGGCTCCTCAAGGACAAGCGCCAGGGACGTATCTTTCTGGGAGTGGCTTACCTCGCCTCTGCCCTGAAGGAGGCCGGTCACGAGTTCGAGCTCTATCACGTCATCCGCGAGCCGGAG
>JAHEXQ010000155.1:4893-5343 GCA_023252035.1 Actinomycetes bacterium | reverse complement strand
CCCGAGTCCTTCTCACCATGTCAAGTAAAGAATAGGCCATGGGGGGCCGCCGGGTCGAGGGGCAGAGGCTCCTGCGCATTGAGCCCTGCGCTCCCTTCTCGAGATAGATGGCCAGGCTCAGGAGGGCCGCCGTGGCCAGCGCAAACGACCGCCAGGGATGTCTTCACTTCTGCTTCCTTCGACCCGGCTATGAAGAATATGGCGCCGATTGTGGGTCAGCGCGCACAATAAGAATCGGTGTGCACGGAGGGCGAATGAAATGGAGGCTGGGCGCGCGGGCGGATCGGATTGTGCCGCCGCCGCCCCGAGACATCCCAGGGAAGCAGCCCCGTTCTGCGCGACCACGACCAGAGGCGGACGATGTCCAGCGCAGACAGGAATATCAAAGACACGGCAAGGGCGGAAAGCCCCTGGAGTATCCAGGTGAACAGGGACGACCATAGGGTGCCC
>JAHEXQ010000155.1:0-4883 GCA_023252035.1 Actinomycetes bacterium | reverse complement strand
CCCACCGCGGTTGCCCCAGCGTAAGCGGCCAGATCATCGGGGCTGACACCCCAAAGACTCGACCCGCCCGCCAGATCGATGGCACCATCACTTGCGTAGAGGTAAGCCGCCCAAACCATCTCGCTGCAGTACCAGCTATTTCCGTCCGCTTGTTTTGAGAGCCAGTTCAGGTCATAAGGCTTGCCGACCTGGTCAAGCGCGAAGCTCACGGCCCGGCGTCTAACGTCGTCATCCGCACTGCTAATACGTACATAGCTCACCCATGTCATGCGGGGATATTGCCAGTCGTCCAGTCTCCGCTTGAGGACGTTCTCTTCGGGGTTGGCGGCCTCTATCACCTGCCCGTTACCGACATACATGGCGGCATGTGTCCAATTATCTCCCGGATGCAGGGAAGGCACCGGGCTGCCCTCGCACCGGCCGAGCAGGATATCGCCCGGCTGCAGGAAGTCAACACCGCCGTCATGGAAGATGGGGAATCTGTAGAGCTTACTCCGTTCGTACTCCTGCGGGGAGAGAGAGGCCCTCAGGACTATCTGCCGGGCCGGCAAGGAGTGAAGCGAGGAAGCAGCGGCCAGCGGAAGCGCACCCAGGAGTAGCCCGAGCCACCAGCGGCTGCGATGCCATCCACCTCGCCGATTCCAACGCCTTCTCCCCCGCATGGGCAGCTCCTATTCCGTCCGGATAAGAAGCACGGGCAGCTCTGTGCGCCGCAGAATGCCTTTCACCGTACTCGCGAGCTTTCTCTGCATATGCCCGTGCCAGCTCAGAGCAATCAGGTCCGCCCCTTCCTCCTGCGCGAAATCCAGAGTGACCGTGACCGGATCTCCCTCGCGATGAAACAATCGCAGCTTCACTTCTTCTCGATGAGGCATATAGAATCGACGGATGAACTCCTCGGACCAGGCTGGCCAGTCATAATGCGGGTAGTCTAGATACCGCGGGCTGCTATAAGCGCCTCTGCCCTTCGGCGGCTCTTTGCCTAGGACCGCTATATGCAGAACGTCCACATCGGCGTGCAGCTCTTTGGCCAGGTGGAAGACCTGGTGCATGGCATTCGTGGTTTCCGGTGAGCCGTCCAGGGGAACCAGCATCTTGGCGGGTCTCCATCCGGGTTCCGGATGTCGCTCCATGCCGGACCGGATAACCAGGATGGGAATGGTCGCGTGTTGCATAATGGCGAGTGCCGTGCTGCCGGCCAGGTGGCGCTGATTGTAGGTCTCGCCGTGACCGGACATAACGATGAGATGGGCATCCACGCTGAGGGCATATTGCAATAGGGATTCGACCACGCTTCCCTGCAGTTGGCGTAAGGTAACGCCTTTGCCCTCGGCGGGGCTTAGCTTGAGGCGCTCCAACAGATGTTCCTCGCCGATCTTCGCTTCGGTGACGTGCACCACGTGAAGCGAAGTCCCGAGAAGGTCTGCCAGGGCCGCGGCTGCGCCGTAGGCGGTGGTGGAGATATCCGAACCGTCCAAGGGCAGGATCACCGCAGGCCCCTCTTTTTTCCGCATATCCCTCACTCCTGTCTGTAGAATTCGCTCCACGCGCGGCTCTTCCAGTCGGAGAGGTAAGTCCCCCCCGCATCCAACTCCTGCAGTGCGTGTCCGTATATGCCCGCCTTGATTTCCCCTTCCCCCACGATGCTCAGTCTTATCTGCTTGCCTCTGCGGATATCGAAATCGAGGTGAAGATCGCGCCAGAGGAGAGAGAAGCTAAGACGGCGCCACTTAACGGGAAGCTGCGGGTAAACGAAGACCCCGTCGTCCGTTGCACGGAAACCCGAAAACCCCATGATCACTTGCTGCCAGAGGCCACCGAGCGCCGCGGCGTGTACTCCTCCTGTGGCATTCCCCATGTTGTCCGCTATATCTATCTGGCCTGCTTTGTGGAAATACTCCATGGCTGTCTTTGACATTCCCAAACGAGCCGCCACCAATCCGTAGATGCAGGGCGAGAGCGAACTGCTGTGGGCTGTGCGCCTATCGTAGTATTCGAAGTTGTCGCGAATCTGGTATTCGCCGAACTGTTCCTCCAGGAGGTAGAGCAGCATCACCACATCGGCCTGTTTCACCATGCGAGACGCGGCCGTGCGTTCGCGGCCGAGAATTATGTCAAGGGCGGCCGTGCGCGGTTCGTATTTGCGCACATCGATATCCTCGAGATCGAAGTAGCCCGCGAATTGCTCGATGAAGTTGCAGGCAGGGATGAAGCCGTTGTACATATTGCCGGCGATCTTCAACCACTTCTTGGTCTCGGAAGGCTCGAAGCCTATTCGCTCGCTGAGCAAGGCCAGCTCCGCCGGGTGGGCATCCTGCATGTGACGAACGATATCCACAGCCCGCCGCAGATTCCAGGCCGCCATGAGGTTGGTATAGGTGTTATCGTCGACGCCCTCGTGGAATTCATCGGGGCCCTCCACGTTGTAGATGTGATACCGGCCGCCCTTTTTGGTGACGCGGCTCGCCCAGAAGCGCGCGGTCTCGATGAGTATCTCGGCTCCGGCGCGCAACATGAAGTCCATGTCGCGCGTAGCCTGCCAGTAGGTCCAGATACCGTGGGAGACCGCGGCATCAATGTGTTGCTCCAGTTTTCCCGAGAGAATCGGGATAACCTCGCCGTCCGGGGCCATGGCGTACTCCGGCGTCATCTCCTCGCCGTTGATGCCGGACTCCCAGGCGTAGAGGGCTCCTTCGTAACCCATGCTGCGGGCCTTCTCGCGCGCCGCCGGCAGAGTATGGTACCGGTACATCAGCATGGCTCGCGCCGTAGGCGGGTGCGTGTAAACGAAGAAGGGCAGGATGAACATCTCGGAGTCCCAGAAGATGTGCCCCTTATAGACAGTGCCGGTGAGGGCCCTAGCCCCTATGGACGAACGGTCGTCCCGCGGATTGCCTGCGCCGATCAGATGATAGCAGGCGAAATTTATCCAGCGCTGAGCTTCGGGATCTCCCCGTACGCGGATAGCAGCATTCCGCCAGCGCGCTTCCCAGATGGATACATGTTCCATCACCAGGGCTACGAAGCCCTCATCCTCCAGAGCTTTCAGGTGACGGTAAACGCCAGGCTCGGTCAGCTTTCCATCCCGGGAGGTGTAGAGGGTCGCGAACTTCTGGATGGTCACCTCCTGGCCAGTGCGTCCGCTCCAGGACCAATCGTCATAGACGCCGGTCTCGTCGGCCCGGCTGCGGCATTTCAAAGGGACGAAGCCGGGAAGGGAGACGGTTCGCTGCCCCGCGATCACTCCGATCTTCGTGAAGCGCGTCTTGCCTCGTATGATAGAGCCCTTCCCGTCTTCTCCCGGCACGAGCTTCATCACCTGGAGAGCGGGCTCACACTCGTCGCATAACTTGAGGCCGGTTTCTATCTTGACGGGGCTCTCATGATTTTCCGGGAGGACCGTTACGCTCTCTACCAGGGTATGCATATCGGCCAGCGATGCGAAATTGAGGAATTTTATGGAAGTGAAAAGATTCTTGGCGCTTCTGTACCGCCACTCGCGGAAGAGCAGCCCCTTCTTCATGTCCAGGACCCTGATGTGCTCGACGAAACCGGCGCGTGCCAGGGTCAACCTCTCGCCTTTGACGTAAATCTGGGTAAAGCGCCAGTCCGGAAGAACCACCAACTCCTCGATGTAGAATGGGCGAGCCTTGTCATACACGCCGGCCGCCAGGGTGGCCGGCGCCGAAGGCTTTTCCTGCTCCTCCAGGGAGCCCCTGGTTCCCAGGTAGCCATTACCCAATGCGAAGAGGGATTCGATCTCGCGCTCTCGCAGATGGTTGTAACCGGTTTCTATAAGAAGGAAGGTCGGATCCTCAGTCGGATCGATGATCTCGTGCAGGTGCAACTGCTCCTGCATTAGGCGCAGGAAACAAGCCGGGCCGCCACCCACTCGCGCGACCTCCTCGGGCACGCCGTTCGGCTCCTTGCCAACCGAGACGTACGCTGTGCCTTCGACGTCGGGCAAGACCATGCGGAAGTCGCTGCCTTCGAAACCGGCGATAGGCCCGAACTCGTCCCCCAGTATCAAGATGTCCGAAAATCCCACATTGCGCCGGCAGGCGAGTTCCTGGGTTATCCAGCGAACCGAATCCGATTTGTCGGTAAGCCCAACCTCGATGTGCTTCACATCGCTGGTGATGCGTACCTCCCTCAGTCCGAGCTCGGCGGAGTACTTCTCGGCCAGCTCGTAAGCGCCCTTGATGCCGGCCGCGAAACCTCCCTCGACCAAGCGGCGCTGCGTGTCTATTAAGAGCTTGTCTATTTGAGACTTGGGAGGATCTTCCCATTCCGGGATGAGATCGATCTTGCGCCGGTTCAGCCTCTGGTAAATTATGTTGATCTGCAGGTTGGACTGGCTCTCGACCCCCTGCTTTACCGCCTCCGCGACCCGGCTGAGCAAGGTGCTCTCAGCCTCGCTCGCCTTTCTCCTGTAGATCAGCGTAGGTTCCGAGAAGCTGTTGAAGCCGAAGACCTCCGAACCGCGGTTGCAGCAGACGTAGAGATTCTGTTTGTGCAACCCAGTGATGAGCGAGCAGAACTGATTGTCGATATTGTCGAAATTCGTGCCCGTGACTACCACGATCGAAACGTTGTGTTTCAGGAGGCGCTCGAGGACTCGCGCCACGGGTTTGGCATCGGCCCGGCGGTCCCTCACCGCCGTGCCGTCCCAATCGAAGGCAATGATGCGATAGGCGTGCCGCTTTATCTGCGGAAACCCGTCTGCGCACTCCATAGCTAAAGTATACCCTTCGCCTCTCCAATCCTTACATCGGGGACAGGACTTAAAGTAAGGATGCCGTGCCTTGATATTACACCCTGGCTCCATCTCAACTGACCAACGGCAAGCCTGTGGCAAACCGCCAGGGGCGCGTCTATAATTC
>JAHEXQ010000154.1 GCA_023252035.1 Actinomycetes bacterium | reverse complement strand
TTGTCTTCGTAGGCCACGGACTCCGCGCCCGTCGCCTCAACCAGGTCATCCAGAACGTGCGGGCTGAACGGATCGTCGAAGCCCACTATGTCGCTGGGCCGCAGCAAGTGGCATCCGTAGTGTACGGCCACCTTCAAGCCAGCCAGCGGCTTGCTGCAGGATTTGGCCACTTTCTCCGTCCCCACCTGTTCGGCCAGCACCTGCACGCAGTGCAGCGCCTTGGTCTTCCCCGCGTAGGTGAGGCCTGCTTTCTTAAGAGCCTCGGCCGCTCTCTCCGCCGCCTCGTCGCCCCCGTTCATGATATGGGCCGCTTCGATTAGCGTGGAGGAACAGCCGTTGCAGAGGGTCATCACATCCAGGCCCTGCTTCTCGGCCACGGCCAGGTTGCGAGCCGCCGCGGCCAGCCACCCGGAGATGTCCGCGCCTTTGAAGTTCCAGGGTTCCGGACAGCAGGAGAACTCGGGGACGTCTTTCACGCCCACTCCCAGCTTGGCCAGGGCCATACGGGACGCCGCCTCGATCTGCGGGTTTTTCAGGGGTATCAGGCAGCCCAGGAACAGTGCGTAATCACTCATGTGGCGAGGACCCCCTCGATACGGCCGCCGTCCGTATCCATGTCGAAGTCCAGACCCAACTCCGAGCGGCGCCGGCTGATAGCATCCGACTTCTGGATGACGCGGTCGGTCTTCTTGATGCCCTCCACCGCCGTGGCCACTTTCTCGGGAAGCATGCCCTCCGCCGCTATGCGGTTCTTGAGGGCAGTGATGACCTCGATGGGATGCACGCCCTGGGGGCAGCGCTCCTTACACGTATAGCAGGTGGTGCAGTCCCAGACCGCAGAGTCCTCGCACACGAGCGACTCCGGAAGGCCCAGGAGCACCTTCAGCATGATCTCGCGGGGGTTGAACCGGGCTGAACGCCGGGCCGCGGGGCAATCCGCCACGCAGGCGCTGCACTGGAAACACCCCCTGACGCTGTCGGTCTCCTCGACAGTGGGAAGGAGTTCCTTAAAGTCCAGAGCAACTTTCAAGAGTCGTTCCTCTCCTTAATAACGACGAACCGGTCCCGGAGGGCCGGCCCTAATTCCTATCTATTATACGTGACGCCGGCCAAGTTTCAAGCACGAACCACTGCGCAAAGCCACTCCGAGCATGGCTGTTCGCGCGCCTACGTTGCCGCAAAAATATACCACACTGAGGGGATTTTTTTGACTGATTACCGTCAAGGGAAGCTGCGGAATATGCCCGGTGCCTGCAGGGGAAAAATGCGGTCTTTGCCGCTTGCCGAATCCCCGCGCACGCGGATATCATTCTGATTGGCCGGATGGGGACAATGCCTTGACGCGGGGACAGGGGATAATGTCAAGGCCGGGTCAGCGAAGGAAAAGCGATGAAGGAACACCCGCTCGTAAGACGCATCCTGCGGGGCTGCATGGCCATAATGCTGGGCGTGTTGATAGCCTGGGGTTGCGCGGCGCCCGCAGCCCAGGAGGGACGGATTCTGCGCAACCTGACGCGCGATTACTACGTCTCCGCCTTCAGCCCCTCCTGGTCTCCCGACGGGACACAGATCGCCTTCACCTCCGGCGAGCAGTACAGCGACCCCGCCATACTGGACGTGGCCAGCGGCGATGTGCGCACTCTCTGCGCGGACGGGTTCGACGACGTGGTGGTGAACGGGAGGGCCTGGGTCGGCGACACCATCGCTTTCTCCTCCGACCGCGAAGGTAGCGACGACATCTGGACCGTATCCACTGAGAGCACGGATTGGACCCGGGTCACCCCCGGACCGGCGCGGGAATGGGGAGCCAGCTGGTATCCGGGTGGCAAGCGAATCCTGTTTCAATCGGACCGGAGCGGCGCCTTCAACCTCTGGTCGGTCAACGCGGACGGCACCCACCTGGAACAGCTCACCGAGGGTGATTTCGAGGATGGGGATGCCTGTGTATCGCCGGACGGCCGGACCATCGTCTTCAAGTCCAACCGCTCCGGCAACTGGGACATCTGGCTCAGGCACGAGGACGGGACGCTCACCAACCTTACGAATGACCCCTACGAGGACCACAATCCCTCCTGGTCGCCGGATGGCCGCTACGTGGTCTTCGACTCCAACCGCGCCGACACCGACGGGACGCTGTGGGCCCTGGAAGTGGCAGGCGGTGAGCTGACACAGCTCACCGCCAACCTGGGATACGACGGCGCGCCCTCCTGGAGCCCCGACGGGCGCTGGCTCGCCTTCGAGTCCGACCGCGACAATCAGATGGACATCTGGCTCCTGGAGCTGCCGCCGGAGCTTATCGCCGCTCCGGCAACCCCCGAGTAAGGCTGGACCTTGGGTGGAAAACTCAGGCTAGCCGGGTTTTATCACCGTTTCATCCCGCACAAGCTCGTCGGGCAGGCCTACGTGCCCCCAGAAATCCTCCACCGGGCGGCCGTCCACCAGGCCCGAGCTCTTCCCCTCGATGGTCAGCTTTACCTTGGTGATGGTGGGAAACTCGGTGAGGGTGTCGGCTATAGCCGCCAGCAGGAGCCCTTCCGTAGTGGCGCTGACGCCGATGCTGGCGGAATCCGTGAGGATCTCCTTGCTCAGGTCCAAGCTACAGACCCCGCCGGTTATGGAGATGCTCCTGATTTTCACCGTCGCTGGGATTACCGCCTTAAGGCCGCTCCCGTCGTCGGGCCCCTTGATGAGCTCCAGCATAGCGGCGCGCGCCACCTCCTCGCTGTGGGGCACGGCGCGCTCTACCGGTTCGAGCCAGGCACCGGTGCCGCTGTAGAGCGCGAAATAGAGGGTGAGCACAACCTGGTTCGAGCTGTTTCCGGCTTGCTCGGCGCTCCCCTGCTGGCCGGGCTCCGGCTGTTGCTGCTGGCCGGGCTCCGTCGTCTTCGCCGACCCGCAGCCGGCGAGCGCCAACGCCACGGATAGAGTAAGCACGAACATCAACGGGAATACTCTTCTCATGGCCACCTCCATTCATCCGTTTTTTTCAGGAGATTCTTCCACGTCCGGCGCGGGCTCCCCTTTGAGCGCCGGGCACCATCTGGATTCGGTTCTATGATATACAGCATAATCCGCCTCTTTCGCTTATTGTTAAATAATGAATAGAGGATATGAGATTGATTATGAGATTGATGCTTGGAGGCAATAAAAATGGTAGTCGCAGGAGAGATCATGAGAAAAGAAGAGTTGGATAGCTTTCTGAAGCTGCTCGACGGCAGATATCGCGAAGGCATGGAATCAGCGATAACCAGGATCGAGCTGGATCGAGGCCAGTACATCTTTCTGGAAGGCAATGCGGCGGACGCCATCTACCTGGTGGAAGAGGGCGTCGTTGAAACCAACCATATACATGGCGACGGCAAAGTCTATATCCAGCAGTTCCTCTATCCGGGGGACTTCTTCGGCGAGGGAGTCCTCTACGACCAGCCCCTCTATCCTTACGGGGCGATGGCCAGGGAGAGGGCTGCGGTCTGGAAGATACCCAAGAACAAGATGGACGAGATGATCGATGCCAATCCGGAGTTGCGGGCGGAGATGAACTCGGTACTCGGCGTCAAGCTGGACCAGGCATACTACAAGAGCCTCTGCATCGCGGGGGAGAAAGTGGAGAAGCGTATCGCCTGCATCCTGCTGAAAGCCATTCAGGAGCGCGGTATCGGTGACGACTGCGGTGTCATCATCGATACGCCCCTGACCAACCGGGATATCGCGGGACTGGTGGGTTCCACCGAGGAGACGGTCTCCCGGGTCATGAGCAAGCTGAAGAAAGAGGGCGTCATACTGACGAACGGTAAGAACCTGGTCGTGAAGGATCGGGAAGGGCTGCGCCGGTACTTCGACGAGTACTGAGCCCCGCCGGCGCCTGACCGGGATCGCGCCCCAGCCAACAGGAGGTTTGAAAGTGAAGGCGAGAAAGGCTAGGAAGGTTTCGCAGGATGGAGGATATTGCTGTTCTTACTGCGCCGACTCCAAGTATCCCTGCGTGAAGACGGAGTTGGGCATGAAAGAACGGGCGAAGGAAGCTGAGCCTCCTGCCGCGGGCGAGAAGGCGGAGGACAAACGCAGCGCGGACCATTGAGCTTGCCTTTCAGCCTCCGGACCGCCTCACGGGGAAGTGAACGAGCGTGGACGGAGAAGCTGATAATGGAGGGCCTGAAGAACTGAAGACGCTGAGGTTTTCGCCGCGTAGCAACCGGGCTGCGGAGATCAACTGGGTCGAATGGGGGAAGGAGCCGTTCCGGCGGGCGGCCGCGGAGCGCAAGCCCTTATTCCTGGCCATCTCGGCCGTCTGGTGTCACTGGTGCCACGTGATGGACGAAACCACTTATTCTGATTCCGGCGTCATCGAGATGCTCAATGCGGATTACGTGCCGGTGCGCGTCGATACGGACATGCGGCCGGACGTGAACAAGCGCTATAACCAGGGAGGTTGGCCCTCCGTGGCCATTCTCACCCCCGAGGGTTTCGTCCTCGTGGGGACGACTTACCTACCCCCCGAGGATATGCGGTCACTTCTCCGCAAGGTTTCCGGTTACTGCCGCGAGAACGGCGAGAGGATCGCGGAAGAGGTGGGGAGCGCCCTTACAGCAGAGGCGAAAGGAAGAAGCCTGGCTGTGGTGCAAATGGGTCCCGAGATAAGATCCTGGGTCCTCGGGAAGATCGCAGCCAGCGTGGACCGCCAGCACGGAGGCCTGGGTTCGGCGCCGAAATTCCCCCAAGTGGACACGCTGACGCTGGCGCTGGACGGATACCTCGACGGGGGTGACAGGTTGCTCCTGGACTACGTGGAAAGCAGCCTGCACGCCTTCGGCGACCGGGGCATGTACGACCAGGTCGAGGGGGGGTTCTTCCGCTACTCGGTCAATCGCGACTTCAGCACCCCGCACTACGAGAAGATGCTGGAAGACAACGCGAAGTTGATCCGCGTCTACCTGCGGACCTACGGAGTGACAGGCGACGCGTATTACCGCGACAAAGCCGCCCACGCCGCCGCGTACGTCGCGCGGACCCTGAGCGACGGACACACAGTTTTCTACGGCAGCCAGGACGCGGATGAGGAGTACTACCCGCTCGATGCGGAAGGGCGAGAGGGCCTGGCGGCACCTTTCGTGGACCGCACCGTCTATACAGACCTGAACGCCATGGCCGCAAGCGCGTTCCTGGCGGCGGGCACGGTCTTGCAGCGCGACGACTACGTGGAGCTGGCGCTCGCCGCGCTGGAGGGCTCGCTCAACTGCTGGAAGAAGGGCCAAGGCCTCTGCCATTACCAGACGGATGCGGGGCCTCAGCTCTGGGGCCTGCTGAACGACCAGGCCTATGCCGTGGAGGCTTTGCTGGACGCCTTCGCCGCCACC
>JAHEXQ010000017.1 GCA_023252035.1 Actinomycetes bacterium | reverse complement strand
CTGCAGGAGCGGCTGGCCAAGCTGGCCGGCGGCGTGGCCGTCATCAAGGTCGGCGCGGCAACCGAGACCGAGCTGAAAGAGAAGAAGCACCGCGTCGAGGACGCCCTGTCCGCCACCAAGGCCGCGGTGGAGGAAGGCATAGTCCCGGGCGGAGGTGTGGTACTGGTCAACGCGGTGGGCGCTATCGATACGAGCAAGATGGATGGCGACATGAAGACGGGCGCCGAACTGGTGCGCCGTGCCCTGGAAGAGCCGTTGCGCCAGATAGCCGCGAATGCGGGCGCCGAGGGCTCAGTGGTGGTGGAGAAAGTGAAGACCCTGCCTAAGGGCCAGGGCTTTAACGCTCTCTCCGGCGACTACGTGGACATGGTCAAGGAGGGGATCATCGATCCCGCCAAGGTTACGCGTTCGGCGCTGCAGAACGCCGCGTCCATCGCCGCGCTGTTGCTGACCACCGAGGCCATCGTGGCCGAGATACCCGAGGAGAAGGGCGGCGGAATGGCCGGCATGGGCGGCATGCCCCCGGGGATGATGTAATCACGCGACTCGGGAGATGACGGGTTAGAGCCAGCCTCAGGACTAGATAAAAAGGCGCCCGCTCCGGCGGGCGCCTTTTTATCACCCTCTGTCCCCATCCATCCGCACGTAAAGGCCGCTAGGCGACTAGCCACTGCGGGTTCAACGCGGTACTGTCGTAGAGGTTGCCGGTCTTGTAGCCCTCGAGCTTGCCGTCGAGGGCTACTTGCGCTGTCTTCGCGAGAATCTCCCCGACCTCGGCGCGGTTCAGGGGCCGGAAGCTCGTGGCGGTTTCGACGGCCTGGTCCAGGTCCCTCTGCGACTGGATGCCGGTGATTATCACGCTCGCCGGAAGGTTCAGCGCGTACCGCAAGGCCTCGCGGGCGCTGACGATACCCGCCTCAAAGAGCTGTCCGGCGGCGAAAGGCTTCATTCCCAGGATTCCGATATTCCTCTCCATGAGCACGGGCAGCACCTTGCGCGTGAAGCTCTCATAGTGCGCGTCCAGGACGTTCAGGGGCATCTGAACGGTATCCCAGGGGAAGTCCTCCTCGAGCATCTTCAGATGGATATCCGGGTTCTTATGGCCGGTGAAGCCGATGTAGCGGATCTTGCCGGCATCCCGGGCCTCCAGGAAGGCTTCGATGCCCCCGCCCGGCGCGAAGAACCTCTCGGGATCATCCTCGCGGATGACCTCGTGCAGTTGGAGCAGATCGATATAGTCGGTCTTCAGGCGGCGCAGGCTTTCCTCCAACTGGCGCTTGGCTGAGTGCCTGGTCCGGCCATCCACCTTGGTCATGACGAAAGCATGTTCGCGGTAGCCACCCTGCAGGGCGTGGCCTAGGCGCCGTTCGCTTTCTCCTTCCAGATAATCCCAGCTATTGTCGAAGAAGTTGATCCCGCGCTCCAGCGCCTCGCGCACCAGCCGCGTGGTCTCCTGCGGGTCCTCCGGGACTCCCAGGTGAAACCCGCCCATGCCTATGCACGATACTCTTTCGCCCGTCTTACCCAGTTCCCTGGTCGGAACCGCAACGCTCAAAGCCGTCACCCCCCGCGCGATGTCACGTACACCTATCATTTTCCCTGCGGCGCGGCGCTCAAACGGCAGAGCTTCGCCCGATTTTCGTGCGGACTTTCGGCAACACGCGGCTGAGGTAGCCCGGCGTGGTCTCTTCCTTGAGGCCCTTCAGGCCCTTGGCGATTAATAGTATAATCATCCAAAAAGGAAGGGACGGACGTCATCGTGAATATACCTCGTAATACGGGAACCCGCCGGGGGACCTTTACGGGGTTTAATTTTACCTGAAGCTAGGAGGGCTTGATGGAGATTGAGATCGGCAGGGGGAAGTCAGGCAGGCGGGCCTACGGGCTGGACGACATCGCGATAGTGCCTTCTCGTCGGACCAGGGACGCCGAGGACGTGGATATCGGGTGGGAGTTCGGCCCATTCCGCTTTGAGCTTCCTATGCTGGCCTCAGCCATGGATGCGGTAGTCGATGTGAAGAACGCCGAGCGCATAGGCAGACTGGGCGGGCTGGCGGTCCTCAACCTGGAGGGCCTGCAGACGCGCTACGAGAACCCGGACGAGGTTTTTGAAGAGATAGCGTTGTTGCCCGTCTCCGAGGCTACGCGAGGCATCCAGCGCGTCTATCAGGAACCCATCAAACCGGAACTCATCGGGCGCCGCATCCAGGAGATAAAGAAGACCGGCGTGGTCGCGGCAGCATCTCTCACACCTCAAAGAGTGGGGAAATACTACGGGGACGCGCTGGATGCGGGCCTGGATATCCTCGTCATCCAGGGCACGGTCATCAGCGCCGAACATGTCTCCACCAAGACCGAGCCGCTCAACCTTAGGGAGTTCATCGCCAGCCTGCCTCTTCCCGTCATCGTGGGCGGCTGTGCCTCCTACTCCACGGCGCTGCACCTGATGCGCACGGGTGCGCTTGGCGTGCTGGTGGGAGTGGGGCCGGGAGCTGCCTGCACCACGCGCGGAGTCCTGGGCATAGGCGTGCCCCAGGCTACGGCGCTGGCGGATGCCGGCGCCGCGCGCGTGAGGCACCTGACGGAGACGGGGAACTACGTGCACGTCATCGCGGACGGTGGCATGCGCACGGGCGGCGATATTGCCAAGGCCATAGCCTGCGGCGCGGACGCCGTTATGATCGGCAGTCCGGTGGCTTCGGCCAAGGAAGCGCCTGGAAAAGGCTACCATTGGGGCATGGCCACTTTTCATCCCGACCTGCCGCGCGGCACGCGGGTGAAGACGGAGCAGCGCTGGACCCTGAAGGACATACTGGTAGGACCGGCACACGAGAACGACGGCACGGTCAATCTCTTCGGCGCGCTGCGCATGTCCATGGCCACCTGCGGTTATGAGAGCATCAAGGAGTTCCAGCGGGCCGAGGTAATGGTGGCCCCTGCCCTGCGCACCGAGGGCAAGAACCTCCAGCAGTCCCAGGGCGTCGGAATGGTGAAATAAGTGGACGTGCAGAATTTCGACCGGGTACTGGTGCTGGACTTCGGTGCGCAGTACGCGCAGCTCATAGCCCGCCGGGTGCGCGAATGCAAGGTCTATTCGGAGATAGTGCCCTATGCGACTCCGGCAGCCGATATAGCCGAGAAGGAGCCCAAGGGCCTCATCTTCTCCGGCGGCCCGCGCAGTGTGTACGAGGAGGGAGCGCCGCGACCGGATCCGGGCATCTTCGACCTGGGTATTCCCATCCTCGGCATATGCTACGGCCACCAGTTGATAGCCCGGGAACTGGGGGGCGAGGTGCGTTCCACCGACTTCCGTGAATACGGCAGGGTGGAAATGCAGGCCGAGGAAGGAAGTCTGCTCCTGAAGGAGTTACCCCTTACGCAGAACGTCTGGATGAGCCATGGCGACAGCGTGGTGCATGCTCCCGGCGGCTTCACCGAAACCGCACACACCGCAGGCTCGCCGGTGGCGGTTATGGAGAACCGGGAGCGGAGCATCTACGGCGTCCAGTTCCACCCCGAGGTTGCGCATACGCCCCTCGGGATGGATATCCTCAAGAACTTCCTCTATCACGCTTGCGACTGCCTGCCGGCCTGGACCATGGTATCTATCATCGAGCAGATGGTGGAGGAGATACAAGCCCAAGCGGGGAATGGCAAGATAATATGCGGCCTATCCGGCGGCGTGGACTCGGCCGTCGCCGCGGTACTGGTGCACAAGGCCGTAGGCGACCAGCTGACCTGCGTCTTCGTGGACCATGGCCTGCTGCGCAAAGGCGAGGCCGAACAGGTGGAGGACACCTTTCAGCGCCATTTCAAGATCAACCTGGTGCACGTGAAGGCCCAGGAGCGTTTCCTGGAGCGGCTGGCGGGCGTCACCGACCCGGAGCGCAAGCGCAAGATAATCGGGACGGAGTTCATCCGCGTCTTCGAGGAGGTAGCCAAGGATCTTGAGGACGCCCAGTTCCTGGTCCAGGGCACCCTCTATCCGGACATCATCGAGAGCGGCACGAAGGATGCCGCCCGCATCAAGTCCCACCACAACGTGGGCGGGCTCCCCGACGACCTGCGGTTCCAACTGGTGGAGCCCCTGCGTGCCCTCTTCAAGGATGAGGTGCGCGCCGTGGGTGAAGAGCTGGGACTGCCCGAGGAGATAGTCTGGCGGCAGCCATTCCCCGGACCGGGGCTGGCGGTGCGCATCATCGGTGAGGTGACGGAGGAACGGCTCGAGATTCTCCGCGAGGCCGACGACGTGGTCATGCAGGAGATCAAGAAGGCGGGGCTGTACCGCGACCTCTGGCAATCCTTCGCGGTCCTGCCTGCCATCCGCAGCGTCGGTGTTATGGGGGACGAGAGGACCTATGCCTATCCCATCATCCTGCGGGCGGTGGTCTCCGAAGACGCCATGACTGCGGACTGGGCGCGTATCCCCTACGATGTGCTGGAGCGCATCTCCAACCGGGTCATCAACGAGATCCGCGGGGTGAATCGCGTGGCCCTGGATATCAGCTCCAAGCCGCCGGCGACTATCGAGTGGGAGTGAGGCTCGGTACCGCGAAACCCAGAGGGGAGACCCTGATCGGAATAGACCGGTGGCCGGTCGCCATCACGGACTCCGCTCAGTGATTCAGTGTATCCTATCCCTATGAAAGGCGATGATATCTTGCAGGGCTTGAACCCTGTCCAGCGTGAAGCTGTTATGCATACCGAAGGGCCCGTGCTCATCCTGGCCGGGGCCGGGAGCGGCAAGACCCGCGTTCTCACGCACCGGGTGGCCTACCTGGTGAGGGAGAAGAACGTGAGCCCGGGAAACATCCTGGCCGTCACCTTCACCAATAAGGCCGCTGGGGAGATGCGCAACCGCATTCAGGATCTGGTAGGTACGTCCAGCCAGGGCATCTGGATGGCGACCTTCCATTCCACCTGCGCGCGCATCCTACGCGTGGAGGGCGAGCGGCTTGGCTACCGGCGCAATTTCATCATCTACGACGCCGACGACCAACTGCGCTTGATAACCCGGACGGCGAAGCAGTTGGAGCTGGACCCCAAGCGCTATGCGCCGCGCCTCATGGCCAACATCATCTCCAACGCCAAGAACGCGCTGCAAACCCCGGGAGACCTGGCCAAGCTGGCGGAGGGTGCGGTGGAGGATGCCGCAGCGGAGGTCTACAAGCACTACCAGGAAACCCTGCGTCGTAACGATGCCATGGACTTCGACGATCTGCTCATGCAGAGCATCGTCCTCTTCGAGCAGAACCCGGCGGTGTTGGAGCATTACCAGGAGCGCTTCCGCTACATCAACATCGACGAGTACCAGGATACCAACCACGCACAGTACCGGCTGGTGAACATGTTCGCCCGCAAGCACCGCAACCTCTGCGTGGTGGGCGACGACGACCAGAGCATATACTCCTGGCGGGGCGCCGACATCAACAACATCCTGAGCTTCGAACACGATTACCCCGAGGCGGCGGTCTACAAGCTGGAGCAGAACTACCGATCCACGCAACTCATCCTGGAGGTGGCCAATCACGTCATCGCGGAGAACCAGGAACGCAAAGATAAGTCCCTCTGGACCCGGAACGCGGGCGGGGAGCCGGTGGTGCATCACCGTGCCGAATCCGGAAAGGACGAGGCCTACTACGCGGCGCGAGAGGTGGAGCGGCTGGTGGAGGACGAAGGCTATTCGCTGCGCGATATCGCCGTTTTCTACCGGGTGAACGCGCAGTCCCGTCTCTTCGAGGAGGTTTTCCTGCACCAGGGTATCCCCTACAAGGTGGTGGGAGGGGCCAAGTTCTACGAACGGCGCGAGGTGAAGGACATGCTGGCCTACCTGCGCGTGCTCATAAGTCCCCAGGACGGTATCAGCCTGCGGCGCATCATCAACGTGCCCAAGCGGGGCATCGGCGATACCAGCGTCGGCCACGTGGAGGCCTTCGCCCGGCTGGAGGGGCTGCATCTGAACGAGTCGCTGCGGCGGCTCGAAGAGATACCGGAACTGGGGGCTGCCGCGGCCAGAAAGATGGGCGAATTCATGCAGCTCCTGGAGGAGCTGCGCGCCGATTCCCGCAACCTGGGCCTGCCTGAATTGGTGGAGAAGATCTGGACGCGCACGGGATACATGGCGGAGCTGGAGGCGGAGAAGACGGTGGAGGCGGAGAGCCGTATCGAGAACCTCAAGGAACTGCAGAACGTGGTCTCCGATTTCGAGCGCACCCGGCTGGGGGAGGGGCTGGCCGAGTTCCTGGAGCAGGTCGCCCTCATCACCGACATCGACCTCTATGACGAAGAGGAGGGCGCCGTAACCCTCATGACCATTCACAACGCCAAAGGGCTGGAGTACCCCATCGTCTTTATGGTAGGTATGGAGGACGGCGTCTTCCCGCACATGCGCTCGGTGCGCGATCGCAACGGCATAGAGGAGGAGCGCCGGCTTTGCTATGTGGGCATCACCCGGGCCAAGGAGAAGCTCTATCTCACCAATGCCGTGCACCGCACTCTGCACGGCGGGACGAACTATAATCCGGAATCACGCTTCCTGCACGACATTCCGGAGGAACTGATGGAGAGCACCGGCATGCCCGCCGGCGGTGGAATCAGCTTCGGCAGCGCTTCCGCTGCGGAGAGCGAGGTGCGGCAGGCGCGCCTGCAGCAGTTGGGTGTGCAGTTCCGTTCGGGCGACCGCGTCTATCACGCCAAGTGGGGTGAGGGAACGGTGCTGGGCATCTCGCTCAGCGCGAGCGGACCCGAGGTGAACGTGTACTTCCCGGACGAGGGCGAGAAGCACCTGCTGCTGGAGTACGCGCCTCTGAAGAAGCTGTGACATGGGGCAGGGGGTGACGTCAAGGAGTGTCGGAATGCCAACTTAACATGGGGACAGGTCCCAAGTTAAGGATAGTGAAGGCCTTCCCGGTTGGCGCGCATTATCCTTACCTATACGACCAGTCCCCAGATGCTAAGCTAGTGGCCTTCTATTTCCTTGACAGCACCCTGTACCCAAATCAAGGATGATATAATTACGCGGTGCGGTTTCCCGGGCTTATAGAAGGTGGTGTTCACGTATGCTCATACCCTTCAAAGGTCAAAATCCGGTCCTGGCGCAAGACGCCTATATCGCCGAGGGGGCCATGCTCATCGGGCCCATCTCCATAGCATCGCGGGCCAGCGTCTGGTTCAACGCGGTGTTGCGCGCGGACCGCGGAAGGATAACGGTGGGGGACTACTCCAGCGTGCAGGACTGCTGTGTCTTTCACGGCCCGGTCGAGGTGGGCAGCCATGTGACCGTGGGTCACGGGGCTGTGCTGCACGGTTGTGTCGTCGAGGCCAACTGTGTCATAGGGATGAAGTCAGTGATAATGGACGGCGCCATCATCGGCCGGGGGAGCGTTATCGCGGCGGGCGCCGTGATTCTGGAGAACGCCATCATACCGCCGCATTCCCTGGTCGCCGGCTTGCCGGCGAAGGTCATCAAACCACTGCCCCCTGAGAGCGAGCAGACCTACCATCAGATCGCCGAGGGTTACTACGCCTTCGCAGAGCCCCACATGCAGGGGCGCATGCAGACCTAATGTTTCCTCCCATAAATATGGTGACGCACCGAGAGCGTCTAGGCGCGCGATCGAAGTCGTACTCTTAGTACATCGAGGGAGTGGAACACAGCCGGCGCGGATGGATAGTAGTTCGAATGCCAGCGTATTTATGGGACGGGACATTTAATGAAAGAAGAACTCGCCCAGCTTCTCCGCTGCCCTCACTGCAGCTCCACCGGAATGCAACTCGAGATCTCTTCCCGGGACGAGCGCGAGGTGCGCGAAGGCCGGTTGTGCTGCGGCTCCTGCCGCGAGCATTACACCATAGAGGGGGGCATTCCCGACCTTCAATTCGGCCGCTCCTCCGTGGTGGAGCGCGAGGTGCAGGCGTGGGAGGGTATGCTGGCAGTGGAGAATTTCCTGCCGGAACATCACGCGCACGCCCAGGCCTGGAACCGCGCCCTGCCTTACCTGGAGGGCATGGAGGGCAGCCCGGCGGAACAGGAGACCTGGAAACGACACGGCGACAACTTCTTCCGTTTCATAGACAAGCTGCAGCTAGATGGCGCCCGGGTCCTGGAGATCGGGGCGGGACGCTGCTGGGCCTCGGCCGCCCTGGCGCGGCGAGGAGCGCAGGTCGTGGCGCTCGACGTGATGCGCAAGATGTACATGGGACTGGCTACGGCTGACCTCTACCTGGAGAAGAGCTACTTCGAGCGGGTGCTGGCGGACATGCATAACCTCCCCTTCGCGGACGGCGCTTTTGACGTGGTCTTCGCCACGGCAACCCTGCATCACGCCTACGACCCCGACAAGATGCTCCGGGAGTTCAAGCGGGTCCTGCGGCCAGGCGGCGTGGTGCTGGCGGTCAACGAGCCGGTGGAAACCAGCGTCAAGGTCATCAGCATGGAGGAGGCGCAGGGCGTGAACGAGAACGTCTATACCCTGGCCGCCTGGACGCGGCTATTCCGCCGCCAGGGATACTGGCTGCGCGCGCTGGAGCTGCAGAGGAGCGACAACCTCAACCTCATGGCCGTGGTTGGGCGGCGAACGGCCAGGAAGACCGTCCTGGTGCGCGAGTGGGGCATGCTCGCATGGCGGGAGCTGCAGGCCGGGGCTGTCAACCTCGGGCTGCTCGCCAACCACTTGCGCAAGCGGCTCCTTTACCGCCTGGCCGGGGTGACGCGGTTGAGCCCGGGATGGCCCGCCAAGGGCTACCTGACAGCGCGCCTGGGGCGTGCCGGCGGCGCGGTACCCAGCGATATCTCTCCGGGCAAGGAGAAAGGGGCGGCCTGGTTGGGCAGCGGCTGGTACAAGCCGGAGAGCATGCCCCTGCCGGCGCGCTGGACCGGCCGGCGAGCCCACCTGGTGGTGGGGGAAGTTCAGGGGGCCACCCGGATCGGCCTCCACCTGGCGAGTTTCCGGCCGGGCCTGGAGATATCCTCTACCCTTGTCTCCGTGAGCCTGGATGGCTGCGTGGCGGGCGAGGCGGAGATAGGCTGGCCGGCCTGGAACGATTTCTACATGCAGATACCCCGGGAGCTTGCCGGGCGGGGCGTCTTCCATGTGCTTCTCGAGGTGAAGCAGGGCTATTACCGCCCGACGGAGGTGGGCGGCCCGGCCGACCTGCGCCTCCTGGGCGTGGCCTGCGCCAGGGTCTGGACCGAATAGCCGGCCAACCCGGCCGCGGTCTCCACAAGAAAAGCGAACATGTTCAGGTAGGATCTTGTTCGCTTTCTGTCCGTTTCTAGTAACGGCAAGTGCCTTAATATATAATCTCTGCGGGAGCGGGATAAAGGCAGCCCCCGTTTTTTTAGCCAAGGCAGGTGACGCAGTTGTTATTCGAACTAGCGGAAGAAGAACGGCTCTTCAGATCGATGGTGCGGGACTTCGCGGAAGGGGAGATCAGGCCCAAGGTCGATGAACTCTGGGAGAAAGGGGAATTTCCCTACGGCATCATCGAGAAGATGGGCGAGTTGGGCATTATGGGGATCCCCTGGCCGGAGAGGTACGGTGGCTCGGGTGGGGATTACCTATCCTACGTGATAGCGGTCGAGGAACTGGCGAGGGTCGAATCTACCTGCGCCATCACCCTGGAGGCGCATATCTCCCTCGGCTCCAGCCCCTTATACTACTTCGGGACCGAGGAGCAGAAGCAGGAGATACTGGTGCCGCTGGCACGCGGCGAGAAACTCGCGGCCTTCGGTTTGACCGAGCCCGAGGCGGGCTCGGACGCCGGGAACACCAAGACCACTGCCGTGCTCGACGGCGACGAATGGGTCATCAACGGGACCAAGTGCTTCATCACCAACGCGGGCACGGACATCAGCGCTGGCGTAACGGTGACCGCAGTGACGGGCCAGGACGACGGCAAGTCCGCGATATCCAACATCTTCGTGCCCAAGGACACGCCCGGGTACAATATCGCGCCCAAGTACAAGAAGATGGGCTGGCACGCCTCGGACACGCGGGAGCTCTCCTTCAGCGACTGCCGCGTCCCGGCCTCGAACATCATCGGCAAGCAGGGCGAGGGCTTCTGCCAGTTCCTCTACTGCCTGGACGGCGGGCGTATCGCTATCGCCGGCCTGGCCATAGGCAACGCCCAGGGTTGCCTGGAGGAATGCATGAAATACGTCAAGGAGCGGGTGCAGTTTGGCAAGCCCATCGCCAGCTTCCAGGCCATCCGCTTTAAGCTGGCCGACATGGCCACCCAGATAGAACTAGCGCGCAACCTCGCCTACAAAGCGGCTGCCCTGCGCGACGCCGGCAAGCCCCATACCAAGGAAGCGGCCATGGCCAAGCTCTTCGCCTCGGAGATGTGTATGGCCGCGGCCACCCAGGCGGTGCAGATCTTCGGCGGGTATGGGTTCATGGACGAATACCCGGTTTCCCGCTTCTTCCGGGACGCCAAGATCCTGGAGATCGGGGAGGGCACTTCCGAGATCCAGCGCATAGTCATCGCGCGCGAACTGGGCATCTGAGTAAGGGCATACACATTCTTGAACGGGGGTTTTGAGATGGCACAGACAGTCATAGTCAGCGCGGCGCGCACGGCCTTCGGCCGCATGGGCGGGTCGCTCGTGGATTTCTCCGCGCAGGAACTGGGCGCCTTTGCCATCAAGGGTGCTCTCGACCAGGTAAAGCTCAATCCGGAGCTGGTGGATTGCGTGGTGGGCGGCCAGGTTCTCACGGCCGGCCAGGGGCAGATGACCCCGCGCCAGGCGG
This sequence comes from Actinomycetes bacterium, assembly GCA_023252035.1. Classification (GTDB taxonomy): domain Bacteria; phylum Actinomycetota; class Geothermincolia; order Geothermincolales; family JAHEXQ01; genus JAHEXQ01. The sequence goes on along the minus strand of JAHEXQ010000017.1, from coordinate 11,470 downwards.
CCATCAAGGCAGGCATACCCAAGGAGACCTGGTCCGTCCAGTTGAACAAGGTCTGTATCTCCAGCATGTACGCCCTGGAGCACGCCGACATGCTCATCAAGCTGGGCAAGGCCGACATCATCGTGGCGGTAGGCCAGGAGTCCATGAGCAATGCGCCCTACCTGGTGATGAAGGGGCGATTCGGCTATCGCATGGGCGACGGTAAACTGGTGGATTGCATGGTGAACGACGGCCTCTGGGACGCCTTCGAGAACAAGCATATGGGCCAGGGCACGGACGAGTGGGCCGCCAAGCTCGGGGTCACGCGGGAGCAGATGGATATCTGGTCTGCGCGCAGTCATCAGCGTGCGGCGGCGGCACAGGCGGCCGGCCTCCTGGCGGACGAGATCGTCGCGGTAGAGATACCGCAGAAGAAGGGCGACCCGAAGAGATTCGACGTGGACGAGGGAGTGCGGGCCGACACCACAGTGGAGCAGCTGGCGGCACTCAGACCGGCGTTCGTCAAGGACGGTGCCGTGACCGCCGGAAACGCCTCCTCCATCAACGACGGCGCTGGAGCGGCAGTGCTCATGAGCGACTCCAAGGCCGGCGAACTCGGGCTGGAGCCTCTGGCCACTATCGTGGACTACGGCTGGAACGCGGGGGACTATACCAACCTGCACACCGTGCCGGCAGACTCCACCCTGGACGCCTTAAGACGCGCCGGGTTGCAAGTATCCGATATGAGCCTCTTCGAGATAAACGAGGCTTTCGCCAGCGTCTGCGTGTATTCAGCCAAGATGCTGGGCCTGGACTGGGAGAAAGCGGAGAACATCAACGTGAACGGAGGCGCCATCGCCTTCGGCCACCCCATCGCTGTGAGCGGGGTGCGCGTGGTCATGACCATGATGTACGAACTGCGCAGGCGGGGCGGCGGCTACGGCGTCGCCGGAATCTGCGGCGGCGGTGGCCAAGGCGATTCCATCATCATCAAAGTCGGTTAGAGAGAGCAATCATCCATATAGAGGGATGCTTGAGGATTCGAGCGAGGGAGGTTCCGATGTATGAACTAACAGATGAACAAAAGATGTTGCAGAAGACCGTAAGGGAACTTGCCAAGGAGAAGGTGGAACCGCGGGCGGCGGAGATCGATGAGAAGGGTGAGTACCCCTGGGACATGTTCGAGCTGCTCAGGGACAACGACCTCCTGGGCCTCTGTTTTCCGGAGGAGCTGGACGGGTCCGGCGCGGACCTGCTGACCATATGCCTGGCCATCGAGGAACTGGCCAGGGTCTGCGTAAATACCTCGCTCATCCTGGGTGTATGCAAACTGGGCTCCACGCCCATCATGCTGGCGGCCAACGACGACCAGTTGAAGAAGTACATCCCGCCGCTTGCCATGGGCGAAAAGCAGTGCGCCTTCGGCCTCACAGAACCGGGAGCCGGCAGCGACGCCGCGGCCATGAGCAGCCGGGCCGTTTTGAAGGGCGACAAGTACGTCATCAACGGCCAGAAGTGTTTCATCACCAACGGCGGCATCGCCGATACCTACTCGGTCTTCGCCAAGACGGACGAGAGTAGCGGCGTCAAGGGCATCTCCGCCTTCATAGTGGAGAAGGCCTTCCCCGGCTTCGAGACCGGAAAGATAGAGCACAAGATGGGTATCCGAGGCTCGCAGACCACCGAGCTCATCTTCACGGACATGGAAGTACCGGCGGAGAATCTGCTGGGCAAGGAGGGCGACGGGTTCAGGATCGCCATGATGACCCTGGACAAGACGCGCCCCTCCATCGGCGCCCAGGCCGTGGGCTGCGCGCAGGGCGCGCTCGACCACGCGATAGCTTACGCGAAGGAGAGGGTGCAGTTCGGCGGGCCCATCGCCAGGCTGCAGGGTATCCAGTTCATGCTGGCCGACATGGCCATGCAGGTCGAGGCGGCGCGTCACCTGGTGTACAGGTCGGCGGCCATGGCCGAGACCGGCGTGCGCGAGGCTTCGGGCGTTTCCGCCATGGCCAAGTGCTTCGCCTCCGATACGGCGATGCGCGTGACGGTGGACGCGGTGCAGGTGCTGGGCGGTTACGGCTATATGGCAGAGTACCCGCTGGAGCGCATGATGCGCGACGCCAAGATCACCCAGATCTACGAGGGCACGAACCAGGTGCAGCGGGTGGTCATCGCCCGGGCGCTGCTGGGTTAGGGACTGGCGGGGGCGGCCTTGTTGCCGGTTTGGGTGCATTTGGGTTACATTTACTGCAATCCGGGGTCAGCCGCCCATGCTGCGGAAGTGGCAACATCGGAGTATGAAAATGACGATATTTTCGGAGCAGGCCCCGGATTGTAGCTAGTTGTTCGGAGCCGGCGTATGAGAAAGAGGTGAAGGATGAGCATCATCGAGGAGGCCGTGGAAAAAGGACAGCGTATGCTTTCTGAGTATGAGGCGAAGAAGTTTCTGGCATCCCGTGGCGTGAAGGTGACGGCGGAGGAGCTGGTGCAGAGCGTGGACGACGCGGTGGTGGCCGGGGAGCGCCTGGGCTTTCCCGTGGTCCTGAAGGCTTGCGGGCCGGATATCGCCCATAAGACCGAGCGCAGCCTGGTGAAGGTGAAACTGGAATCGCCGGAGGCGCTGCGCCAGGCCTACCAGGAGATCGAGGCAAACCTGGGTGGCGACCCTTACGACGGCATGCTCGTGCAGGAGATGATCAAGGGCGAGCGCGAACTGGTGATCGGGCTCATCCGTGATCCGCAGTTCGGACCCTGCGTCATGTTCGGCATGGGGGGCATCTTCACGGAGATCCTCAAGGACACCTCCTTCCGGGTGGCGCCCATAGAGAAGTACGACGCTCTGCAGATGATGGACGAGATCAGGGCCAAGGATATCCTGGGACCCTTCCGGGGCTCGGAGCCGGTGGACCGCGACGTGCTGGCGGAGGCTTTGATAGCCGTGGGGAATATCGGTATGGACTTCCCGAACGTGAGCGAGATCGACATCAACCCGGTGATCATCTCGGGATCGGTGCCGGTGGCGGTGGATGCGCTGGTGGTCCTCACGGAGGAGAAGCAGTAGGGGCTATCGCATGCATGCTTCGGATCTGGTAGTGCCCTTGGTCATAGCCGTGGTGGCCGGCGGCGTCACAGGCTTGATCGTATGGAAGGCCTACGACGTGAAGAACTGGATAGGCAGGATACAGGAAAAATACCGTTAGCCGTACTATCCAAGCCGATAGATCTAGAGAGGGGTCGGGCGCCGGCGGCTGACCCCTCGGATTATAGTTAGCGGCCGATGATGTACTTGTGCGGATCCACCTCTTCGCGCAGGATGCGCAACTCCTCCGCTGTGGGAGGCAGGGTTTCCGCTATCTCCGGCGCCTTCAGCAGCTGGAAGCTGGTGTTCTCCTGCACCTGGTCGAAGGTGACCCCGTGATGCAGGGACTCTACTCGCATCTGCTTGGTCTCCTCGTCGAAGCCCATCACCGCCAGGTCGGTTATGACCTTGAAAGGCCCGGTGCCTGCGGCGAGGCCGGCGGCCTCGCGCGAGCCGGGGCCACCGAGGTAGCCGGGGGAGGTGATGAAATCGACCTTCTCCACAAAGCGGCGCGCGTCCTGGGGGGTGATGACCATGATCTTCCAGCAGAAGGAGGCGAAGTCGTTAGCCCCGCCAGAGCCGGGAAAGCGCACCTTGGGATGCGCCCAGTCGCCGATGACCGTGGAATTGAGGTTGCCGAACTTGTCTATCTGGGCCCCGCCCAGGAAGCAGTAATCGACCATGCCGCGCTGGCAGGTCTCCATGATCTCGCACATCCCGCTGGCCATGAGCGCCTTGTAGGTGGTCCGGGAGTCCCCCACCGAGATGGGCATGGTGGGGAGCTGGGGCGAGACGCCACCCGCCTCGAAGAGCACCACCAGGTTGGGCGCGTGCGTCTTCTGGGCCAGCATGGCGGCGGCGCAGGGAGCGCCGGTGCCCACACCCACGCTGGCACCATCCTCAAGGTTCCTGGCAGCGGCGGTTATCATCATCTCCATGACGTTGTAGTCTGCCATCGGTAACCTCCTATTCCACTTCGATCAAGTGTTCTTGGGCCCGGAGCTCGTTGATGCGCTGGATGCCGCCGCAGAGCTCCAGGTACTGGGTGAAGTCCTTGACCGAGTAGATGTATTTGTCCAGGAACTCCCGGAACTGTTCCTCGTCTTTCTCAACGTTGAGCCACTCCCTCAGGTGCACCTCGTCGGAGTAGTACTCGTAGGGCATGTTGCCGGGATAGCTTCCGAAGGGCACCTCGCAGACCGCGTCCACCAGGAAGTAGGGGATGACCGTGGCCGACGGGTCGGAGCGGATCTCGTCGTTGTGCACCAGGCGCTCGCAGGTGATGATGAGGTGCTTGGAGGCGCGAGCCAGTTCCAGGTCCGCGATGCTGATGCCCTTCAGCCGGCAGTTGCCGTAGATATCCGACTCGTGCACGTGGATGGCGGACACGTCGGGCCAGAGGGCGGGAAAGAGGACGAACTGCTTGCCGGTGAAGGGGCACTCCACTATCTTCGCCGCGCTGCGGATGAAGGTGTCGGTCCCCAGCACGTTGCGCGCCGGCACGAATGATACACCCATGGCCGCCGCTTTCAGCCGGCAAGCCATCGCGTAGTTGGTCCACTCGCAGGATTCCACCTTGCCGCTCTCCATATAGCGTCGCGCATGAGCGGAGAGCCCACGCGCCTCCAGCCCGATGATGTAGGCGATATCGCAGCGGTCGAAGGCCTCTCCCGCCGCCAGTATCTGAAAATCATGGGTGGAGGTGTGCCCGGCGAAGGCGAGGTTCTTCTTATTCTGGCGCAGTATCTCGTGGCATATGGCGGTGGGAATGCGGTTCGCTCCGAAGCCTCCGATGGCCAGGTACTCACCGTCGTGCACGAATCTCTCGACAGCCTGGCTCACCTTCATTACCTTGGGGGCCAGCGCCCTGGGCTTGGTGCGGAAGAATGCCCGGGCCGCATCCGGATCGGGATCCATGAAGAGCGGACCCGTCCCCTCGGCGATGATCTTGTACATGCTATTTTTCCTTTCAGCGACTCTTTGTTTCGAAAGCACAAACCGGGGCCGCGGGGACTGGCGCAGTCCTCCTGACCCAGCCTGTTAGACGCCGGGGCCGCCCTTGAGGCCCAGTATCTGGCGGGTCTCCTCAGGCGTGGCTACCTCGCGGTCTGCTAGCCTGGCTATCTGGGCCGCCTTGGCGACCTGTTCCCAGGAACCCTTGGCCAGCTCCCCCTTGGTGATGTTGATGTTGTCCTCCAGGCCCACACGGATGTGGCCGCCCTCCACCGCCGCATGAAACGCGCCGCGGAACTGGGCCGGGCCTACGCCGCAGGTGGACCAGGTGGCGTTCTCCGGGATGAGGTCCATGAAGCGCTTGAGGTTGGCGAGGTCGAGCCAGCAGCCTCCCAGCACGCCCCAGACGAACTGGTAGTGCAGGGGCTCCACGAAGCAGCCCTGTGGATGTACGAAAAGCGTGTTGTACAGGCCGCCCAGGTCATAGACCTCGAGCTCGGGCTTGGTGCCCGCTTCCTTCATGGCCGTGGCGTATTCGACCAGCATGGCGAAGGTATTGGTGAATATGGTCTCTCCGAGCACGGTGTGGTTCTTCCAGTCACCCAGGGCGAAGTTCATGGAGTTGGTGTTGAGGGAGGCCATCTCAGGCTTGATCTCCTTGACCACGTTGATGCGCTCCTCGGGCGTGGCCATGATCCCGATGGCCGTGGAGAGGTTGATGACTATGGGGCACTTCTCCCTGATGCCCTTCACGATGTTGGTGAGGATCTCGATGCTGGCGGTGGGAATCCCGAACTCCGGGTCCCGGGCGTGGATGTGGACGATGGAGGCGCCCTCGTTATAGCACCGGTAAGCTTCCTCGACGAACTCCTCCACGGTGTAGGGCACCCCGGGATTCTGGGTTTTCATGGTGGCTGCGCCGGCCAGGGCCGCGGTAACGATACACTTGTCTTCCAGAGACATGAAGCACCTCCCTGTTTAGAAACAATCCCCCAAGAACTTACGACGCGAGGCTTGTAGGTTATTGCGCGCCTGAAAAAGCAAACTCATTCTAATACGGCCTTGACCTCATTTCAATTACCAGCGCTTAATATTCTGCAAGATTTACAGACGGATAAACTCCAGCCAGCGCCGAGAAGTCCGGCGAGGCGGAGGCCAAACAGGCCGCAGAAGGCGGCAGGTTTGGGAAACCCTTTAAAGTTGGCACCCGATCCTCTGCCACTCCAACTTCGACCCGGGCATGTTGCGCCCCCCGGCAAGCAGGTCATCATGGCCTCTACTGCGTGGACGCTGACATTGAAAAGTACGGTATTGGCGCGGACCTGGCCATCGGCTCCAGCGTACGGGTCGCGGAACTGGTGTAGGATTACCTCTCGGGTTAGTTGGACCTAAAAGGGCAGTTGCCAACGCCTGATGTTCCAAAGGCGACTGACCCCCCTTGGAACAACGGAAGCAATTCAAGGGCCAGTGCCCCTTGCTCGCAGCTAGCGTAAATCAACGCAACAAAGAGGTCATTTCTAGTGACCCCGCGTTCGCGTTAAGGCCTTGTTCCCTGGCTTCGCAGCACAATGCAACTGTTGGGGCCAGACCCTTTTGATGCATTGCAGCGGCAATCGCGCAAGCAACGAGTCAGACTTCTTGTTTACAAACGAATGTACTGTGGGAGTGAGATTCCCCCGCCCCGCCCCTTTGCTTGCTTTTGCATGGTGGCAGCAAGGCTTGGAGATTGTTATCATAAGCGCAGGAAAAAAGGCCTGAAAACAGGAGGTCAACCATGCCTCTCAGCATCGGACAGATCAAGAAATACCTGAAGCAACTGCAAGTCTCGCGGGACCAGTATATCTATTATCTGGGAACCCAAGCCTACCAGGCGGTGAAGGACGGAACCCTGTCGAAGGAGGCCCTGGCCGATACCTGCGCCACTCTGGACGGCATCCAGACCCAGATTGCGGAGTGGGAACAGAATCTCGCACTGGCCGAAGCGGAGAAGGCGCAGGCCAAGCGGCCGACCTGCCCATATTGCGGGGCCAACGTCGTTAAGGGCGCGGCCTTCTGTCCCGTATGCGGCAATTCTCTCCTTCCTGCCCAGGAGCAGGCCGGCACGCCTGCCGTCGGAATGGCTGTGGGAACCTGCCCGACCTGTGGCTGCGTTCTCACCGCCGATGCGGCCTTCTGCCCCAAGTGTGGTACGGCAGTTCAGCCGCCAGCGGCAGCAGCACCAGCAGCAGCGCCGGCACCAGCACCGCAAGCCCCGGCGGCAACGCCAGGAGCGCCGGCAACGGCGCCCGCGGCTCCCGAAGCTCCCGAGTCGCCGGCTCAGGTCACCTGCCAGGATTGCGGATCCATCTACGAGGACCTGAGCATAGCCTTCTGCCCGAACTGCGGCTCAAAGATCTTCTAGGGTTGTGAGGACACGCAGCTTCCTGTGGCTTCGCGCCCCTGCTAACTCTGCTGCGGCTATTCATGGAAAGGGGAACTGTTGCAAGGGCAGGGCATGATACAGATATACACCGGCGATGGTAAGGGCAAGACCACCGCCGCTCTGGGACTGGCTCTCCGCGTGTTAGGTTACGGAGAGAAGGTCTTCATGATACAGTTCCTAAAAGGGCGCACCTACGGCGAGCTGGTCTGCTGCGAGGATATCCCCAACATGACCATCGTCATGAGCGGGCGCGATGCCTTTGTGAAGAAGGGTAACCCCGAGGAGATCGACCTGCGCATGGCGCGCGAGGGGCTGGACCTGGCGAAGCGAGTGATAATGGCGGGCGAGCACCGCCTGGTCATACTGGACGAGATAAACGTGGCGCTGGACTACGGGCTGATGGACCTCGCCGAGGTCCTGGCGGTGTTAAAAGAAAGGCCGCCGCACGTGGAGATAGTCTGCACGGGCCGCTATGCGCCCGCCGAGCTCATCGAAGCGGCCGACCTGGTGAGCGAGATGCGTGAAGTGAAACACTACTACCACGCTGGCGTGGAAATGCGAAAGGGAATCGAATACTGAGATGGCGCAGGAACGCAAGGAATTCAACTCCATCTCCGGCGTGCCCATCAAACCGCTCTACACACCGGAGGACGTGGATATCGACTACGACCGCGACCTGGGCAATCCGGGCCAGTATCCCTACACGCGGGGTATTCACTCAGACATGTACCGGGGCCGCGTCTGGACCATGCGCCAGTTCTCGGGTTTCGGTGACGCCGACGATACCAACCAGCGCTATAAGTTTCTGCTGGGACGAGGCACCACGGGCCTGTCGGTCGCCTTCGACATGCCCACCATCATGGGCTTCGATTCCGATTCCCCGCGCGCCCTGGGCGAGGTCGGCGTCTGCGGCGTGGCCATCGACTCGCTCCAAGATATGGAGCGGCTCTTTGCGGATATCCCTCTGAAGGACATCACCACCTCCATGACCATCAACGGCCCGGCCTCGGTGCTGCTGGCCTTCTATCTCTGCGTGGGCTCCGAGCAGGGGGCTAACTGGCGCGAACTGGGAGGTACCATCCAGAATGACATCTTAAAAGAGTACATAGCGCAGAACTCCTGGATATTCCCGCCTCGTCCCTCTCTGCGCATCATCACGGACATCATGGATTTCTGCTCCCGCGAGGTTCCACTCTGGAACACCATCTCCATCAGCGGGTACCACATCCGGGAGGCGGGCTCCACCGCCGCGCAGGAACTGGCCTTTACGCTGGCGGACGGTATGGCCTACGTAGAGGCAGGCATCGCGGCCGGCTTGGACGTGGACAGCTTCGCGCAGCGCCTATCCTTCTTCTTCAACGCGCATATCGATCTCTTCGAGGAGATCGCGAAGTACCGCGCTGCGCGACGCATCTGGGCTCGCTTCATGAAGGAGAAGGCGGGGGCGAGGGATGAGCGCTCCTGGCTCTTGCGCTTCCATACGCAGACGGCGGGCTGTTCCCTCACAGCACAGCAGCCCGAGAACAACATCGTGCGCACAGCCTGCGAGGCGCTCTCCGCCGTTCTGGGTGGAACGCAGTCCCTGCACACCAACTCCATGGACGAGGTACTGGCCCTGCCCACGGAGAAGGCGGTGGAGATAGCGCTGCGCACGCAGCAGGTTATTGCTTACGAGACAGGGGTGGCAAACACCATCGACCCCCTGGCCGGTTCCTACTTCGTGGAGGCGCTCACGGACGAGATGGAGGCGCAGGCCGAGGATTACTTCCGCCGTATCGAGGAATTCGGCGGGGTGCTCGAGGCCATCGATGCGGGATTCTTCCAGCGGGAAATAGCCTACGCCGCCTACCGTTACCAGAAAGAAGTGGAGCGCGGAGACCGCATCGTGGTCGGCGTGAACCGCTTCCAGGTGGATGGCGAGGAGCTGGCCATTGAGCTGCTGAAGGTAGACCCGGCGGTGGAGAAGCGGCAGCAGGAGAGGGTGGCGGAATTGCGCGCATCGCGCAGCCAGGCGAAGGCCTCATGTGCGCTGACCGCTCTCAAGGCCGGTGCGCAGGGCGACGCCAATCTCATGCCCCTCATCATCGACTGTGCCCGCGCTTACCTGACCGAGGGCGAGATCATCCAAACGCTAAAAGATGTCTTCGGCGAGTACCGCGAAGTCCCGATATTTTAGGAGAGAGAGCATGCCCAGAGTAATCCGCATCCTCATCGCCAAGCCTGGCCTGGATGGCCATGACCGGGGCGCCAAAGTGGTGGCCCGGGCCCTCTCGGAAGCCGGCTTCGAGGTCATCTATTCAGGACTCCACCAGACGCCCGAGCAGGTAGCGGAGACCGCAGTCCAGGAGGACGTGGACGCCGTCGGGCTCTCCATCCTCTCGGGTGCTCACATGACCCTCTTCCCGGAGGTGCAGCGGCTGCTCGTTGAGAGCGGCGCCGGTGATGTGATGCTCTTCGGCGGCGGCATCATCCCCGAGGAGGATATCGCGGCTCTGAAGGCGCAGGGCGTGGCGGAGATATTCACACCCGGTGCGCCCCTTGCGGAGATCGTCTCCTTTATCCGGAAGAAGTTCGCATAATCGGAGCAAGCGTTTAACAGAGGAGAGGCCCCCTCGCGGGGGCCTCTCCATTTTAACCAGTTGGATTATCCCTATACTCGAGCTTTAGATTTGTTCCTCCTTAGCCCGATGGCGATGAGCAGGAATCCCATGATCAACAGCCAGCCCGATGCCAGCAGCAGTGGCAGCGTGTTGATGCCGGTCTTGGGGAGCGGTTGCTCCGTCACCTGCTCGATTACCACGGTCTCCCTCACGGCGTTGTTGAAGTCGGCGTCCGTAATGGTCTCGCCGTTCTTGATGGTCACCTGGATGGTGGCGCTGGAGGTGGCGTACATCGTATTCGGCACAACCTCGGCTACCATGTAGGTACCGTTACCCAGCCTGGTGAAAGCGTAGCTGCCGTCCGCGCTCGTAACAGTGGAAGAGGTGATTCCGTTGTTGTTGAGCGTGATGGTGATACCCGCCATGCCCGGCTCTCCCGCCTGGTGCTTACCGTCGCGGTTGGTGTCGTTCCATTTGTGTCCCATAATGACACCCGTGCTGAGCGGCCTGACGATCTGATCGAAGCCTACAACTGCGTCGTCCGTAGCCGTTACCGGGTTCTCCTCGTTGTCTATAGCCGTGGCGGTGACTACGTTAAGATGCGGACTCGCCGGATCTCCCGAGATGTGTTTGGTGATGTGGCAGGTGTAGGTGCTGCCCGGAACAATGGTCTGGGGCAGCACGCAGTCGCCCTGGCCGTTCAGGTCGCCGAAGACGCTGTCCACGAGCGTCGTGAGTATGACATCCTCCACCGAGTTGTTGGTGACGGTGAAGGTGTAGATGACGTCTCCGCCGGTCTCCGGCACGCTGGTCACGTTCGTCGTCTTAGTAATAGAGATCTCGGGGAGCACGTCGGTGACGGTCACCTGGGCCGTATCCGTTGCTGATGCGATGTTCTGCTCGTTGTCCATAACAGTCACTTCAGCTGTGTTGTCGTAAGTGCCAGCCTGGGTCTGCGTGACCGTGTAAGTACCGGATACGACTTGGTCCGGGGTGAGCGTGGTGCCGACGAGCCCCAGCGCGGCGATCTGGGCCGGCGTGAGGTTGGTGTCGGTGAGCGTGGTGATGGTAACGTCCTCCACGCTCTTATTGGTGATGCTGAGGGTGAAGGTGAAGGCCCCGCCCGGCTCGGCGAGCGTGGAGGGCACGGCCGACTTCACCAGGTCCACCACGGGGGCCGTGTCGGTGACGGTCACCGTCTCTGAATCGGAGTCGGTGGCCGTGGTGCCCTCGTTGTCGGTGACCACCACGGAGGCGGTGTTGTCATAGGTCCCCGCCTGGATGTGGGTGACGTCGTAGGAGGCGCTCACCTTCTGGTCCGGGGTGAGCGTGGTGCCGACGAGCCCCAGCGCGGCGATCTGGGCCGGCGTGAGGTTGGTGTCGGTGAGCGTGGTGATGGTAACGTCCTCCACGCTCTTATTGGTGATGCTGAGG
>JAHEXQ010000016.1 GCA_023252035.1 Actinomycetes bacterium | reverse complement strand
TCAACACCAAGGATATCAGCGCGAACGCGATCACCAGGACGGGGTCGGGATTCCAGTCAAGCGGCGTGGAGACCCAAGGCTGGCACAGCCTGGCGCAGGTCTATGTACCGCAACCCAACATGGAGTACTACAAGGCGCTAGCGCAGCAGCAGGGCAACTACTTCGTGGGAGATAAGACCTTCAACAGCGGCAACCTGAGCGACTACAGCAAGTCCTCGGTTACCGTGATCTACGCCACGGGCAACATGACCATGAACGGCTTTTTCTGGAACGAGCCCAACATGAAGGGCGTGTTCGTCTGCGAGGGGAACTTCACGGCTAACAATACCCTGAAGTTCCTGCAGAGCTCCAAGTTCCAGGTGATCGCCAAGAACAACATAACCCTCAACAGCAACTGGGACTTCATGGAATTTGGCACGTCCGACGAGTTCTTCATGTGGTCCGGGCATGACGTCCTGCTCAACATGGGCATGTTCTCCGGGCTGAAGCTGCAAGTGACGGCCCTGAATGACATACTGGTGGATAGCGACAAGATCCTGAGTACGTGCCAGGTCAACTACAGCCCGCCCGACGTAGATGTTGGCGGATTTCCCATCGACGTGGTCGTATCCGACTGGAAGGAACTGCCAAGCGAGTAAAGTGCTCGCTTTCTCCTGCAAAGGGAGCCCCGTGCCGGGGCTCCCTTTCGGCATCCCGAACTGACCCGGCGCCCCCGGCGTGTTAATATCTTCCCATGGCTGCTGCCTATAAGGAGAGGATAAACCGGGCACGAAAACTGGCGCGGGATGAAGGTTTCGAAGCGCTGTGGGTCAATGACGCCCCGAATGTCAGATATCTGAGCGGGTTCACGGGCAGTTCGGGCTATATCCTCCTGGGCCCGGGGAAGGGCTACTTCATAACGGATTCCCGCTACGAGCTGCAGGCCGCGCAGGAGGTCAGGGACCTGGAGATCGCGATCCTACGGGGACGTCTCCCCGCCCTGCTCAAGCAGCTTCTCAGCGGGATGAACGTGAGCCGCCTGGCTTTCTCGGGCGCACTCCTGTCCTTCGACGAAGTGCAGAGCATCCGGCGTGCTCTGCGAGGCACCGCCGCCTTTCAGCCGCTGCAGGGCTCGCTGTCCGGGCTGAGGGCCGTAAAGGATGCGGAGGAAGTGACGGCGCTACGGAGAGCGGTGAGCAACGCGGAGCGAGCTATGAGGGCGGTCGCGGGTCTGGTCCGTCCGGGAGTGACCGAGATGCGTGTGGCCGAAGCCCTGGCGTGCGAGCTGATAAGAGGGGCCTGTGACGATGCGGCTTTCAACATCATCGTGGCCTGCGGGCCTCGCAGTGCACTGCCCCATGCAACACCCTCGGGACGTCGACTGGGGCGCAGGGACCTGATGCTCCTGGATTGGGGAGCCCGGTGTGGTGGTTACCATTCGGATATGACGAGGGTTTTCTTTGAGGGAGAGCCCGCGGCGGAGTTGCGTAAGATACACGGCGTGGTCCTGGAAGCACGAGAGGCGGCCCTGCAAGCGATCCGACCGGGCGCGGCGGCAGCGGATGTGGACGCAGCGGCACGCCGGGTGATCGAGGATGCCGGCTACGGGGAGCATTTCGGGCACGCCTTGGGACATGGCGTAGGCCTGGAGGTCCACGAAGCGCCGGTATTGGGCGGCGCGAGCCGCGATATCCTGAAGCCGGGCATGGTCTTCACCGTGGAGCCGGGCATCTACCTCCCGGGCAAGGGCGGGGTGCGCATCGAGGACGTTATCCACCTCGAAGGGGACGGACCCCGTGTGCTGGGCCGCCTGCCCCGCTCCGGAGTTCTGCCTTCCGGCGCCGGGAGGGGCTCAGAGGTTATGGTAGAATAGGCCAGGCGCTTAAGTAATACTGTTAACAGAGGAAAGACGCGGAATGATTTCCACTGCCGAGTTCAGAAACGGGATGACCATCGAGATGGATGGGACCCTTTTCAATATCGTTTACTTTCAGCATGTCAAGCCCGGGAAGGGCGGTGCCTTCGTCCGGACCAAATTGAAGAACCTCAGGACGGGAACGGTGCTTGAAAAGACCTTCCGGGCGGGTGAAAAGGTGGAACTCGCTATTCTCGATAAGAGGCGTATGCAATTCCTGTACAGGGAGGGGGAACACTTTACCTTCATGGACATGGAGAGCTACGAGCAGATAGCTCTGCCGGTGGATGATGTGGGCAACGCGGCGAGCTACCTGAAAGAGGGAGAGATAGCGGAGATCGCACTGTACGAGGGGAGCCCGGTCAGCGTGGAGCCGCCCCTCTCGGTGGAACTGGAGGTCGTGGATACGCCTCCGGGGGTGAAGGGCGATACGGCGAGCGGGGGCACGAAGCCCGCCACTCTGGAGACGGGAGCTGTTGTCCAGGTCCCGCTCTTCGTCGAGACGGGTACGGTGATCCGTGTGGACTCGCGAACCGGCAAGTACGTGGAGCGGGTGCGTTGAGATGACCCGGAGCGAAGGGATTTAGTACGACCCATGGAATACCGCATGAAGCCCGGCCTGCTGGAGATGATTGCCGGCATCGCTTTGCTAAAGGTGGAAGGAGCCTCGGGAATCGCTGCCCGGCGCGACCATGAAGAGCGGGCGGCCAAGAAGAAGGACCTGGCCAAGGGGATCCGCTGCCAGGCTACCGAGGAAGCGGTCCGGGCGGATCTGGATATAATGGTCGGATATGGAAAAGACATGCATGAAGTGGCCATGGCTGTCCAGCGGGAGGTGGCAGCCGCGCTGGAGAACATGACGGGCTTACGCGTGGATGAGGTGAACGTAAATATCGTGGGGGTGACCGCCATCTAGGGGCCCCGCCGGTTCCACCTCGGCGCTATCATTGAAGGAACGCAGCAAGAGAAGAAGAGCGAGGGAGATCGCTTTAACTATTCTCTATCAGATCGAGTTGAGAGGAGACGCTCCCAGCGAGGTCATCGCGGCCAACCAGGAAACCCTGCAGGAAGACGACGGCATACCGGATTTCGCTTTAGAACTGGTCGGACTGGTGCTGCAAAAGCGCGCGGAACTTGACGCCATCATCGAACGGTATGCGGAGCGATGGGCCGTGCAGCGTATGCCCATAATAGACCGCAACGTCCTGCGCATCGGTCTGGCCGAGCTGATCTTCCGCCAGGACATACCGCCCAGCGTCAGCATAAACGAGAGTGTGGAGCTGGCCAAGGAATTCGGCGACCCGGATGAATCGGGGAAATTCGTGAACGGAATCCTGGGCCGTTTCTTGACCGAGCGGGAGAAAGAGACCGGATAATATGCTAGAATAGTTTCGACCTTTAAATCAGTCCAGCGAGGCTGGCAAGGGAGAGTGAGATGGAAAACAGGATATACCGGAAGGATTTGAAACGAGCCTTCTCGTAGTAGCGAGAAGGCATTTTTTGTGCGCCCTGGAGGAGATGACGGGTGTGTCTAAGGAGAGCGTGAGAGTTATGGAAGAGCCGGATATCAAGCGGGCCCTGAACCGCATCGCACACGAGATAATGGAGAAGAACAGGGGAGCCCAGGACCTCTGCATCATCGGTATCCGGACCCGGGGCGTCTATATGGCCGAGCGCATAGCCGGCATCATCCGGGAAGTGGAAGGAGTCGCCGTGCCCGTGGGTACGCTGGACATAGCCATGTACCGAGACGATATCGGAACGAAGCCGTCGCCGGAGGTGAGATCCACGGACATACCCTGTGACGTAACAGGGATGAGCGTCATCCTGGTAGATGATGTGCTCTTCACAGGAAGAAGCGCCCGCGCCGCTATGGATGCGGTGATAGACTTCGGGCGACCGCACAGCATCCAGCTTGCCGTGCTTATCGATAGGGGTCATCGGGAGCTGCCCATCCGCGCCGATTACGTGGGAAAGAACATCCCTACTTCGCGCACGGAGAAGGTCCGGGTGGCGCTGCGCGAATTGGATGGAACCGATGCAGTTGACCGGGACTCGCAGGAGCCTGAAGGGCTTGATAGCAGCGTCAGGGAGGGTTCCTGATGCGCGGCCCTCTCAGCCTCATCGATATAGACCAATTATCAAGTGAAGACATCCAGTGGATCCTGGAAACGGCGGAGTCCTTCGAGGAGGTCTCCACCCGCGCCATCAAGAAAGTCCCGACCCTGCGAGGCAAGACCGTGGTTAATCTCTTCTACGAGGCATCCACGCGCACACGCCTATCCTTCGAAGTCGCGGCCAAGCGATTGAGTGCCGACGTGCTCAATTTCGCGGCCCAGCAATCCAGCGTCTCTAAGGGCGAGAGCCTGAAGGACACCGCGCTGACCCTGGAAGCCATGGGGGTAGATGCCATCATCGTGCGCCACTCCTCCGCAGGGGCGCCCCACCTGCTGTCGCTATGGGTTGAGCCCCGGATAATAAACGCGGGCGATGGGATGCATGCGCATCCCACGCAGGCTCTGCTCGACCTCTATTCCTTGCGTAAAGCGCGCGGCGACGTAGCGGGATGCCGGGTGGCATTGGTGGGGGATATCGCTCACTCCAGGGTAGCCCGCTCCGACCTGCAGGCCTTCAGCAAGATGGGGGCGGAGGTGACCCTGGTCGGCCCGCCCACCTTGATGCCTGCCGGGGTGGAAAGGTTTGGGGCGAAGGTCTCGCACGACCTCGATGAGGTCATCCCCGACTGTGACGTCCTCTATATGCTCAGGGTGCAGTTGGAGCGCCAGGCGGAGGGACTCTTTCCGGACCTGCGCGAATACAGCGAGTTGTACGGCCTCAACTCGGACCGTATGAGGCGTGCGCCCAGGGATGTAGTGGTCATGCATCCGGGGCCGATGAACCGGGGCGTGGAGATCAGTGCCGAGGTAGCCGATGATCCGAGGAATATCGTGACCGACCAGGTGGTCAATGGGGTCGCCGTGCGTATGGCCGTGCTATACATGATGCTGGGAGGAGATTGAGTTGTCTGCGCAGAGACTGCTGATACGGGGCGGGCGACTGCTATGCCCGTTCACGGGCCTGGACGGTCCGGGTGAGATCCTCGTGGTGGGAGAACGCGTCCAAGCCATAGGCGAGAACCTGCCCGATGAGGGTGCCCGGGTGTTGGGGGCGGAGGGCCTCCTGGTGAGCCCGGGCTTCACAGACCTGCATGTGCATCTGCGCGAACCCGGCCGTGAAGACGAGGAGACCATCGCCAGTGGGGCTGAGGCCGCGCTGCGCGGAGGCTTCACCACGGTCTGCTGCATGCCCAATACGGATCCGGCCATCGATTGCGTACCGGTAGCGGAAGCGGTCCTGCGCCAGGCGGCTGTGGCCGGCAAGGCCGAGGTCCGCGTGGTCGGGGCACTCACCAAGGGGCGGCGTGGGCAGGAGCTGGCGGAGATGGGCCTCATGTGGCGGAAGTTGGGAATATCGGCCTTTTCGGATGACGGCTGCGGCGTCGCCGACGCACTGCTCATGCGGCGCGCCATGGAATACGTGCGCATCTTCGACGGTTTGATAATCTCACATTGCGAGGAACCCAGCCTGGCCAGGGGAGGCCAGATGCATGAAGGGTACCATTCCACCCGCTTGGGACTGCGGGGCATACCGGCCGCCGCGGAAGAGGTCATGGTGGCCAGGGACCTGATCCTCGCGGAACTCACCGGCGTGCGTCTTCATATCGCGCACATCTCCACCGCGCATTCGGTGGAGATGGTGCGGATAGCCAAGCAGCGAGGCGTGCGCGTTACCGCGGAAGTCACTCCGCACCACCTGATCTTTAGCGACGAGGATCTGGCGGAATACGGGACGGACCTGAAGGTGAACCCGCCGCTGCGCAGCGCGGCGGACAGGGAAGCTCTGAGGGAGGGTCTGGCGGACCGCACTATTGACGCCATCGCCACGGACCATGCTCCGCATAGCCGGGAGGAGAAAGAAGTGGAATTCGATGGCGCCTCTTTCGGGGCCATCGGAATGGAGAGCGCCTGGCCTGCTCTCTATACTCACCTGGTGGACACCGGGATACTCGCCCTGCAGGATGTGCTCGCGGCGCTCACATGCGGACCAGCCCGAGTTCTGGGACTGGAACCGGATGCTCTGGGCTTGCGGGAGGGCGCCCGCGCCGATATCCTGCTGCTGGATTGCGACGATGATTATGAACTGGCGGCCGCCGGATTCGCTTCGCTCAGCCGCAACTGCCCCTTTGATGGGCAGCGCATGAGGTCGCGCGTAGCCGCCACCGTGCAGTCCGGCGCCATTAAGTACCAGAGCGACAAGCCGCGGGCGGCAGTAAGGCAAAAGACCGGCAGCAAGAGAGGTGCGCGCAGTGCCGCGGTTTGAGGGAGAGGTCCTGGAGGTTCGCGAATATGGCCAGGGCAGGCTGTTCCGGGTGGCCGTGGACTCGCTAGCCGCGCAGCCTGGCCAGTTCGCCCACCTGCTCTGCGGAGAGGATTCACCCCGAACGCTGAGGCGGCCCTTCAGTATCATGGATTGCTCTGACGGTTCTCTCGGGCTTCTGGTAAAGGTAGTGGGCGAGGGAACCGCTTGGCTCGCCGGGCGCCGCGTGGGCGACCGGCTGGATATGCTCGCCCCGCTGGGCAGGGGTTTCAACCTGGAATTGTACGAGCGACCCCTGCTCGTAGCCGGCGGGACGGGCTTGGCGCCGCTGCACTTTCTGGCCAAACGGCTAGAAGCGGCAAAGGGACATAGTCCCCGGTTGCTATGGGGGTTGAGTTGTGGTGAGGATTTCGGAGCGATGCCGGCGTGGCTGGAGAGGGACATCGACCTTTCCATAGCCACTTGCGACGGAAGCGCGGGCATGGAGGGCACCGTTATCGATCTCCTGGGCAGCGAACTGGCCCGGGCAGATTATGACGGGGTCTTTGCCTGCGGACCTGAAGCAATGCTGGACGCTCTGGGTCCGCTTATACGAAAGCACGCTTTGCCCTGCCAGGTATCGGTGGAACAGCGCATGGCCTGCGGTATTGGGGTTTGCTTCGGTTGCGCGGTTAAAAAAAGCGGCGAAGAGCAGTCCTACCTCAGGGTTTGCCTGGAAGGGCCCGTGTTTGATTATTCGGACCTCGCCTGGGGCGGCGACGGTCCGGGTGGCGCCTAGGAGGAGGCCGGGGTGGATTCGCGACTTGCGGTTGAGCTGGCCGGGATACGGTTGAGGAACCCCGTGATGGTGTGTTCGGGAACCTTCGGCAGCGGAAGCGAATACGGTGACTTCCTGGATCTGGAGAGCTTGGGCGCCCTGGTCACGAAGTCGGTGACGCTGAATCCACGCGCCGGCAATCCGCCTCCGCGCATCTGGGAGACTCCGAGTGGCATGCTGAACTCCATAGGCCTGGAGAACAAAGGCGTAGAGCGGTTTATCCAGGAGGATCTAGCGCATCTGTCGGCACTTGAACTGCCGGTGATAGCCAGCGTCGCGGGCTCCAGCGTGGAGGAGTATGTCGAGGTGGCGGGCCGCCTCTCCGATAGCGGCAGAGCCAGCGCCCTGGAGCTGAATGTATCCTGTCCCAATGTGAAGCGGGGAGGCGTCGAGTTCGGCTTGGAGAGCCAGGCCGCCTGCGAACTGGTGACTAGAGTGAAGGAGCGCTGCGGCGTGCCCATCTTCGTGAAGCTCTCCCCCCTGGTGCCGGATATGGGAGCGATGGCAAGGCTCCTGCAGGAGGCGGGCGCCGACGGCCTGTCCTTGATCAATACGGTTCCGGGCATGGCCGTGGATATCGAGGGGAAGAAGCCACGCCTGGGTGCGGTGACGGGAGGCCTCTCCGGGCCGGCCATTCACCCCATAGCCGTCCGCTCCGTCTGGACGGCCCGGCAGCAAGTAGGAATTCCCATCATCGGGATGGGCGGCATCACGGACTGGCGCTCGGCTCTGGAACTGATAGTGGCGGGAGCGAACGCCGTGGCTGTGGGCACAGCGAACTTCACGGACCCGCAGGCTACGATCAAGATAATCGGCGGCATGGAATCCTTCGTGCAGGCGCGGGGCCTGGACCGCATAGGTGAGCTGGTAGGCAGCCTCCGGGTTTGAGGTCTCAGGTTATTGGAGGCGGTAATCGGAAAGGATGTGGCTTGAGGCTCGGTGGAGCGGGGCGATGACGGCCTGAGGGTCGCGCCGGCCCGCGTCTCGCCAGCGATGGAGGTAAGCGATGAATCGCTGGGAAGCGATAGCGCTGTTCAAGGACCACGGAGCGATCATGGAGGGACATTTCCTCCTCTCCTCGGGAATGCACAGTGACACCTATGTGCAGTCGGTGCGCGTTCTGCAACATCCCCACCTGGGGCAGAGACTGGGCGGCGAACTGGCGGCCCTATTCCCCGGAGAGAGCATAGATGTCGTGATCGCCCCCGCTCTGGGCGGGGTGGTCATCGGGTATATGGTAGGCATGGCCTTGAGCCGGCGCATGGTTTTCGCGGAGCGCAGGGCGGGCACCTTCGCGCTGCGGCGAGGCCAGGAGCTGAGAAGAGGAGAGCGTGCGCTCGTGGTGGAGGACGTGATCACCACCGGGGGTTCCGCGGAAGAGATAGTATCCCTGGTGCGAGCTTGCGGAGCTGAACCGCTGGCCGTCACGGCCCTGGTGGAAAGAGGTCCGAGCACTGAGCTGACCATTCCGAAAAAGGCCCTGATCGAGCTGGATATCCAATCCTGGAAGCCTGAGGATTGTCCCCTGTGCAAAGAAGGAATCGAGCTGGACAGTCCAGGAAGCCGGCATCTGAACCCGGATTAGGCCCTTAAACACTTGTAAGAGGCGTCAGGAACCGGAGGGGGCGGATGGTCTTCCGGAGGCGGAGATCTCGGCAGAGGGCGCCGGAGCGCGCGGATGAAAACCCTGCATCGACTTGAGCTGGACTTTTAGTGCCTGTATAATCTTGATTGTCAATGCCGGAGGATACCCTACGGGTAAGGAGGCAGGAAATGGCTCTACCGATACTTACGGAAGACCAGAGGAAAGCGGCGCTCGCAAAGGCGGCCAAAGTAAGGAAGGAACGGGCCGAGATCAAGAAGAAGCTCAAGGCGGGCCAGTTGAAGCTGAAGGACGTTCTCAATAAGGGTAACGACCAATTGGTGGGAAAGATGACCGTAAAGTCGGTCATGGAGTCTATGCCGGGTATTGGAAAACTGCGTGCCTCCAAGATAATGGAGGAGATAGGGATAAGCGAGAACAGGCGCATCAGGGGCCTGGGACCGAAGCAGGTGGAAGCGCTCTCGGAGCGGTTCAAATAAACGACGCTCCCCCGAAATTTCAAGTTGATTCGATGCATTGTAGAAATATGTCCATCAATCGAGCGGGAACCTCCGTATAAGGTTCCCTGAGGAGACGCTCCTAGGTGCCCAGAGGAAAGGTCTTCGTGGTTTCCGGACCGTCGGGAGCCGGTAAAGACACCCTGGTCAGGGAGTTGGTCAAGAAGTACCCACGGGCGGTGACGGCGGTGACGGCTACGACCCGGCCGCTACGCCGCGGCGAGGTGGAGGGCCGGGAATACCTCTTCCTTAGCGAGGAAGAATTCCAGCGGCGCGTAGAGCGCGGTGAGTTCCTGGAATGGGCGTGGGTGCACGGCAATCGCTACGGGACGCCCAGACGTCAGATTGAAGATGCGCTCGCGCAGGGCAAGGACGTTTTCCTTCGAATCGATGTCCAGGGGGCCAGCGCGGCAAAGCGACAGATACCGGAAGCCTTGCTGATATTCATCTTCCCGCCCAACCTGGCAGAATTGGAGCAGCGGTTGCGCGACCGCGCGACGGAAGAGGAAGAGGACCTGGAGCGCCGGCTGGGGGTCGCGACGCAGGAGATGGAGGAAGGGAAGCGTTTATTCGATTACAGCATCGTGAATGATGAGTTGGATAAGGCGCTTCGAGAGTTGTTCGAGTTCTACGAGAAGGAGACAAGAGGAGAGGATATTACAGATGTTGATGAAGCCGAAGATCGACGATCTTCTAAAGACGAGTGATAGCAAGTTCACTCTGGTGATCGAGGCTGCTAAGCGCGCGCGCCAGATTAACAACTACTACCGGCACCTGGGAGAGGGATTCGGCCAGGAGGCACCTCCCCAGGTACAGATAACCTCTAACAAGCCCTTAAGCATTGCGCTGTCGGAGATAGCGGAGGGCAAAGTGGCTTTCGAGCGTGACGCAGACGGTCTTAAATAGTCGAAGCGCGCATGCGGAGGCCCCAGGTTCAGAGCGGGAAAGAGAACAGTGGAAAAGAAATGTGTCCTTCTGGGCGTGACCGGAGGCATCGCCGCCTACAAGTCCGTGGATATTGCCCGCCGGCTAAGGCAGCAAGGCTACTGCGTGAAAGTGGTGATGACCGAGTCGGCAGCTAAACTGGTAACGCCCCTTACCTTTAGCACCATCACCGGGGAACCGGTGGGCACGTCTCTTTTCGAGGGCAACGACACTTCCATCTATCATATCTCCCTGGCCCAGGAGGCCGACCTGGCCCTGGTCGCTCCGGCGACGGCCAACATCCTGGCTAAGATGGCGCGAGGCATTGCCGACGATCTGCTCTCCACGACGCTTCTCGCCACGCTGGCCCCTATAGTCGTGGCCCCAGCTATGAACGAGGTTATGTACCGGCATCCGGCCACGCAGGAGAACCTGGAGATCCTGCGCGCCAGGGGGGTTACCGTCGTGGGACCCGGAACGGGTGGGCTGGCCTGTCTGGAAGTGGGTGAAGGAAGAATGGTAGAGCCCGAGGAGCTCGTAGCTGTTGCGGTGGCTGTCTTGCAGGCACCGGTGGATCTCGCCGGCCGCAAGATCATGGTAACGGCGGGAGGCACCAGGGAACCTCTGGATGCCGTGCGCTTCATCGGTAACCGTTCCTCTGGGAAGATGGGCTACGCCGTGGCGGGGGAGGCAACCCGCAGGGGTGCGGAGGTCTTGCTGATAAGCGCTCCGGTAAGCCTGGAGCCGCCGGCCGGTGTGGAGATAGTGCAGGTGCAGACCTCCAGGGACATGGCGGAACAGGTGATCCGCCGGGCTCCGGAGTTCGATGCCGTCGTGATGGCGGCGGCCGTGGCCGACTTCAGGCCAGTGAATCCGCGTGACGGCAAGATAAAGAAAGAGGCAGCATCGCTGCGGGTGGAGCTAGAGCGAACCGAGGATATCCTGGAGCGCTTAGGCGAGCTGAAGAAGCGGGGTCAGGTGCTAGTAGGCTTCTCGGCGGAGACGGAGAACCTCATCGAGAACTCCCGGCGCAAGCTGGAAGCCAAGAACCTGGACCTGATCGTGGCTAATGACGTATCGGGCATGCAGGGCGGATTCGAATCGGATCGCAACCGAGGATACCTGATCGATGCCGCGGGTATAACGGAGCTGCCCCTGCAGAGCAAGCAGGAGATGGCCGGGCATATCCTGGACAGGCTGAGGGAGTTGTTGAAACCCGCATAGCGAGATGCGGGCGCTGCATAGTTGCGGCCGCCGAAGAAATAAGCGGACGAAGCGAACTATTGAGATGGCAGGGAGGGCGTCTTGGGTAAGACGGTAATGCGCGGGATCGTGCGAAACGTGTCCACCTACCCCCTTCCGACGCTGCGGCCCAAGAAGGCGAACACGCGTTCCAAGACGCTCACTTTCGATATCCATTTCGATCTCTTTACAGAGGACGGGCTTTCGCAGCTCGTATGGTTTTACCGCGGCTTCAGGTTTCCGCCGCCCCTGGAGGAAGGCGATTATGTGGAAGTTTATGGTAAACTCGGGCAGGCTTTAGGGCTGCTCTCGCGCGGAACCTTGTTCGCGAGCCGAATTATAGACACGAAAAGGGGCAGGATTTATACTGGCCTCAGAAATAGGAGGATCAAGGACCAGGTGCCGCCACAGGTGGGTAGTTCGTTCAGTTCTTGATTCCTGGAGCCGATGTCGGAGTGGCGGAATAGGTAGACGCGCTAGGTTGAGGGCCTAGTGAGCGCAAGCTCATGGGGGTTCAAGTCCCCCCTCCGACACCACTATCTAGCAGGGAAAACCCCACCAAGCTACTTCTCCCGGGAACCCGTGCCCCCGCTACTGTGCCCGTAATTGTGCCCGTTTTGCGATTGCACATATTTTGAGACCTTTAAGGCCGCTTCTTTGAGGTCCCGGTCTGAGACTATGTTGTAGCGGTCAAAGACTGAGCGGGTCCTGTGGCCTGATACCTTCATGGCCACGGCTTCGGGCACACCTGCCCGGACCATGTTCCGCACACCGGTTCTGCGGAAGTCGTGGGGGAGCCGACCGGAAACTCCCGCCTTATCGCAGGCGGTGCTCCAGGCGCTCCGGAAGTCCCGTATAGGGCTTTCGTCCTTACCCAGGAACACAGCGTTACAATCGAGCCGCCGGCGGCTGTGCGCGGCTCTTACGGCCTCTAGGGCCTCAGGGGGTAGGTAGATGGTGCGGGGTTCATCGGTCTTCGTGTCCTCGAGCCTTATACAGCCTTCTCGCAGATCGACGCGGTCCCAGGTGAGCCCTAAGACTTCCCCGCGCCGCATGCCCGTGTAATACATGACGATCACGGGCGGTTTCAGATAGTTGGGCAGGTGCTCCAGGACCGCTCGGAATTCGTTGTCCTCGAAGAAGCCCTGGCGCACGTTGTCCTCTTTGAGTAGCTTGATCACCGGAACCCGGTCCACCTTCCCGGCTTCCCGTCCAAGGTTCAAGGCCCGGCGCAGAGCTCCCAGTTCGTTGTTGATCGTGGCGTTGGCCGCGCCCTCCTTGAGCCGTTCCGCTATATAAGCCCTGATGCGAGGGACTGTGATCTCCGGCACCCTCATGCGTTCAAAGGATGGTGACAGGTGCTTGAAGTGGTATTCGAGCAGGCTGAGGTTTTTGCCGTTGATCTTGTAGTCGTTTTTCATGTCTTCCATTAGCTCCACGAAGCGGACCTTCTGAAAGTTCGTTCCCGGAGTCTTGCCCTCCGCGATCTGCCCCAGGCGCACATTGAGGAGCCGGCCGGCGTCCACCTCATTAGTGGAATGAGAAGACTCGCGGACCTTGCGCCCTCGATCGTAGTATTGAATCCAGTAGGTTTTGCCGCGCTGATAGACGCTTCCCTGTTTCATGATTTGCCTTCCTTCCGCTTCCGCTTCTTTTCTCTCTCCCGGCATCTAACATGAACGATCTTATCGGGTCTGGCGCCTGTGACGTCCATCAGTTTATGGCAAATGGCACAGGCCCTATATTGTTTCTTACCTGTTATTGCGTTGAAAAATTGAAGCCAGAGTGCTGACAGCAAGTTATCGGGGCGCCAGAATTCGCTAAGTTTACCCCTTTCAAATAGGAGAGCGGGGGATACACCCTTGAGTTGCTTGTTCACGCTCAGAAGCAAAAACAGTTTCGCGGGTCCGTACACATCGCCAGGGGGCCACGTGGCAAAAGTCCCCGGGTATGCTTCCTCCCTAATTGCGACTATGCCTCCGTGTTCAATCTTTACGCCCTTGCGATCATCGCTCCATTGGACGATCTTCTCCAGCTCCCTCTCGTCCCTTTGACCAATCCATCTCCATACATCAACAAGCGGCTGCATTTGCATAATTGCGTTCTTCCATACATTGAACCCTTCGCCGTGCTCCAAGGGTCTGTTTGCAAGCGTATCGCCTATTCCAAGCCAACCGTATTTGTTTGCAAATTGCAGGATGCCCGTCTCTGATAAGTCGGTGTGAACAAACTTCAAGAAGAGATCCTGTTCATCGGGCTTTTCGGGTGGAGAAAACGTGCGCTTGTCGAACGGGTCATAAATTCTTAGGCGTTCTGTATCGGGTTTAATGACGAGAAACGGCGCCTTCCCCTTCGGGTCAAATTCAGCTCGAAACGCTAGAGGCGCAGGGCCCCTATCGTCAGGCCACGTAGTATAAGCAAGCGGTACAGCGTCTTGGTCCCATGTGTATCCCTTGTCTGGCACCTGCCATCTGAAATACCAGATATTTGCTATTTCGTCCATTCCGTCCTTTCCTTTCCCCTATATAATCCCCCGGCTATCCCCTAGATAAAGGCTTGCGACCCCGGGTCCATTAACCCTATACTAGAATGGTAACGGGATAACGTATAGGTGTCAATAGAGAAGGTGAGCAAATGGTTACGCCGCTCAGGAAAGCGCGAGAAGAGGCAGGTATTAGCCAAACAAGGCTAGCAACCCTGACGGGTCTGGCGCAGAGCCTCATTTCCGATGCTGAACGCGGGATTCTTATCCCATACCCACGTGCCCGCCGCAAGATGGCGAAGGCGCTTGGCAAGTCGGAATCCGAAATATTCCCCTACAAGTTTCTTCCGTGCTACGAAGGCCAAGATGATGCATGAAGAATATCGCGGCCCGGGATGGGCGCAATCCTTGGCTAACGATCCGGGCTTCATGCGGGAGGTGGAGGCGACGCTCATGGTTTCGGACTGGCTGCGCACAAACGGCTATCGCAGCGAGGACCTTGGCGCAGACAGTATTTCCCGCATGGTGGACGCCGCCCTGGAGAGGATGACCCTCGATGGAAGATGAACGCGAGGCTGCCTACAGCCGTTTTCAACAGGATATAGGGATGCATGCAGCAGCCGATGCCGGGCCCGTGAGCGGCAATGTCCAGGAGCACGGACAGCATCTAACGGACGTTGGCAATGCGCGTCGACTGGCGGAGCTTCATGTCCGGGACATCAAGTTTTGCTGGCCCTGGAATAGGTGGCTGGTTTGGGATGACTTGCGGTGGAGCGGGAATGCGAACGTAACCCTGGAGCGGATGGCGAAATTAACTATCGCACATTTATACGAACAGGCCGGTTGGGAGCAGGACAGCGCCCGCCGGAAGGAACTCGCCGGCCACGCCATGCGCAGCGAATCGCAGGCCCGGGTCCGCGCCATGATCGAGCTGGCCCGATCAGAGGAGGGAATCCCGGTGTTGCCCGAAGAGCTGGACCGGGACCCCTGGCTGCTGAACGTGCTTAACGGCACGGTGGACTTAAGGACCGGGGCGCTGAGAGAGCACCGCCGCGAGGACCTGATAACCAAGTTGGCGCCTGTCTCCTATGACGTCGGCGCCGATTGCCCGCGTTGGATGGCTTTTCTGGACAGGATCATGGCTGGCGATGAATCAGAGATCGAGTTTTTACAGATGGCAGTTGGCTACAGTCTTACGGCTGATACCCGTGAGGATTGCCTTTTCATCGCCTTCGGCGGCGGCAGGAACGGTAAGACCACGTTCATGCAGACCATCAGCCGGCTGCTCGGCGACTACGGGCTGAGGACGCCGGTCGAAACGCTCATGCGGCGGAAGCACGAGACCATCCCAAATGATATTGCAAGGCTAAACGGCGCCCGTTTCGTCCACGCCTCCGAGACGGCGGAAGGGCAACGCCTGAATGAGCCGATGATAAAGGACCTCACGGGCGGCGATACGTTGAGCGCCAGGTTCCTTCACGGCGAATGGTTCGACTTCAACCCCGTCTGCAAGCTCTGGCTCTCCACGAACCACAAGCCGGTGATACGCGGAACGGACCTTGCGATCTGGCGTCGCATTCGCCTTATCCCCTTCGAAGTGACCATTCCTGAGAATGAGGTAAGAGCTCGGGATGAACTCATCGCGGAGTTTATGCAGGAGGCACCCGGCATCCTGGACTGGGCCATCACGGGTTGCCTAGCTTGGCAGAAGACCGGCCTCGAAGCACCCGAAAAGGTGAAGGTCGCCACCCAGGGATACCGAGAAGAGATGGACTTCCTTGCCGGCTTCATCGAGGACTGCTGCGCCCTGGGTTTGCACCTTCATGTGAGTGCCGCCGACCTTTACCACGCTTTCACGGAGTGGTGCCGGGAGACAGGGGAACATCAACTATCCCAGCGGAGCTTTGGCATGAGGCTGGCCGAGAAGGGGTTCGAGAGGCGAAGAGGTGGAAGCAGCGGCCGGGTTTCGTGGTTTGGCATAGGTTTACTGAACCATCTGAATGATACTGAACCTTATTCTACCTTTTTTCCCATGAGGGGAGAATCTATAGAAAAACATGAGAAGTCCGTTCAGTATCCTTCAGTTCCTTCAGTAGAGGGCGAGAGGGAGCTGCCTTTCTGATGACCTACACCACCAACGCGATAAGTGAGATCAAGGACCACCTGGACGTAGTGTCGTGCCTTCAGCATTTCGGCGTCAGAGTGCCGGAGAAGGGCCGTAACGTGGTGGCCTGCCTATGTCCCTTCCACCAGGAGAGAACCGGCTCCTTCATGGTTTATAAGCGCGAGAACAGGGCCTGGTGCTTTGGCTGCCAGAAAGGCGGCGATGTGATCGACGTAAGCCGCCTGTTCCTAAACTGCGATACCGCCGGCGCCATAGGTTACTGGAAGCAAAGGCTAGGCCTGGAGGGTCAACCTATATCAAGCCAGCAGGCAACGGAAGCGCAGGCACTCAGGCGGCTGAGGGATCACGTGAGGCGCAGGAGCCTCGAGCTAGAGCGGTTCGACATTCGGAAGGAGCCTTGTATGGAGAGCTACCTAACCTATGTGTTCTCCGAGAAGGAAGACCTTGACCGGCGCTTCAGGGATGCGGATGGCAAGCCGGAAATGCTGGCCTACTTGGCCGAACTGGAAGCATGGCACTCGTGGGCAGATAGCATCCTTCAAGGTGCGTGGTCCTATTGGACAAGCCGCGCCATGGCTGTGCTGGCCCGCAACCTGAACCCGGAGGCCGCGGACGCATACTCGCCTATAGGCCCGGACGATCTCTCGGCGCAGCGGGGCCTACAAAATGTCTAGCGCAAAGACTGCACGGCGCCTTCTACCCGTTGAGGATGCGGCCGGCTACATGGGCATGACGGCATGGGCAATGAGGCACCGTCTATCTGAGGGCATGCTCCCTTACGTACGCATTGGCCGGCGCATCTTCCTCGATATAAACGATCTCGATGCGCTGATCGAAAGGTCGAAGGTGTCTTACGAATGAGTCCGATGGCTTATCTTAAGGTGCAGGTGGCCAACCTATGCCAAAGTACAGACTTGGACATTCCAACGGCTCTACGGGGCTTATACGATGCCGACGAAGCGACTAAGGGTGTACCGGAGTTCGAAATATCAGAAACCGAACTTCCGGGACCGGGGGTGAGCTCCACGCGCGTGTCCGCAGGTTATCAAGGGGAGGTACCTGAAAACATTGAAAGTTGAAAGGAAGAACCGTAATGGACATTGAGCACCTAAGCGAGAATGCGAGAGGCCTCTGGAACGAACTCAGAACGGACCATGAATCCCCGGGCAGGTTGGCGCTTCTGCTAACCGGCTTGGAGGCCTTAGATAGGGCGGACCAGGCGAAGGCCATCATTGACCGCGAGGGCCTAACCATCGTGACCGAGAGCACGGGCATGAGTCGCGCTCACCCGCTTCTGAAGGTAGAAAAGGATGCACGCCAGCAATTTATAAAGGTCATGTTGTCCCTCGGATTGTACCTGTTTGGCGAAAAGCCTCGGGAGTTTTGGCAGGACTGACCTGAAAGGAGAAGGCTGTGGAGAAGAAGATTGAAACACTTAAGGCCGCGATCTCACGGGGATTTTTCGAAAGGGACGATGCGGAGGCTTTTGGCAAAGCAATGTTGTGGATTGGCAAGCGGGATTTGACGCGTCTCGGCATTTCGGAAGAGCAATTGGGAACCTGCTTCTATCGGATGGCGGCTTTCGACGTCGAGCCGGAGGTTGTCGGGGCTGGCCAAAAGCTGGGCCTAACCACCATCCATCAAGAAGATGGCAGCATCGAATTCTCGTTCTTCCCTAAGGGCTGCTAGAATTTGTCGCTCGTTTGTGGTATAATAAGCGTTGAAAAGGGCCATGAGTGCCCATTACATAGAAGCTGACCGCCTGGCTGATGAAGGTTCTGAAGCCGGGGTCAAGGGGCTGGCAGCTGGAGCTGCTGGCGCCAGAGATTTAAGCGGAAGGCACGGAGACTGACTAAGATTCAGCCGTGTTTTTGCGCTTTTTTGTTTGCGCGAAACCGGCGGAAAGTAAGGCAATATTATGGACGTAATTGAAAAATTGCAAAAAAAAGAACGGCTGCTTGATGAGGCTGATTCGCTGCTGAACAAGGAAAACCGCTCCCAGGCTGACCTGGATAACGCGAAAGCCCTTACAGATGAGGCCAAGCGTTTGAACGAGGAGGTACGGGAAACTGGATTCTTTGACCGTACCGGCCCGATTCTTCCCGCGCCGGGATGCGAACCCGAAGAGACACGCACGACAACCGGCAAGGGCCGGACTTACCGTGACATGTTCCCCGGTTCGCTGTCGAACGGAGGATTTGAGACCCGCGAAGAATTCTTTGCGGTGGTAAGCTCTGGCCGCTACGACCCGCGTTTGCGCGGAGCTGAGGAGCGGGTATTGATGGAAGGCGTACCTTCTGCGGGCGGCTTTAGTGTGCCGAGCGAGTACGGCGCATGGCTTATGGACGCGAGCTTGGAGGCTGAGATCGTCCGGCCGCGTGCCCAGGTCTGGCCTATGACGGCTAAGACCCGCAAGATTCCCGGGTTCGATGGATCGGACCACAGCTCTTCGCTCTTCGGAGGACTCTCCGGTGTCTGGCTGGAAGAAGCCGGCACTTCGACCCGTCAATATCCGAAGCTGCGCCAGATCGAATTGACTGCGAAAAAAATCGGGATCTACACTCAAGCCAGCCGCGAGCTGCTTGAGGATGGGATGACCTTCGAGGAGCAACTGGGTAGTGCCATGATAAAGTCCCTCGGATTTTACATGGACGACGCCTTTCTAAATGGCGATGGCTCAGGGAAGCCCCTTGGAATCCTGAATGACCCGGCGCTGGTCGTCATAACCAAGGAGACGACCCAGGCCGCGGACACCATCATTTATGAGAACGCCATAAAGATGTTCTCAAGGCTGCATCCCGCTTGCCAGCCAAACGCGATCTGGATCGCGAATAGCACGTGCGTCCCTCAGATGCTGAGCATGTCCATCGCCATAGGCGCAAGCGGAGCGTTCGTTCCCGCAGTGATCCAGGCCAACGGGCGGCACAGCCTCTTAGGGCTTCCATTGGTCTTCACCGAGAAGCTCCAGAAGCTGGGCGACCTCGGCGACCTGATCCTCTGCGACCTGAGTCAATACGCGGTTGGACTTCGGAGGGAGCTGTCGATTGACAAATCGAACGCGCCAGGCTGGACCGAAGATTGCGAGGACTTCCGGGTTATCGCCCGCGTTGATGGGCAAGGGATCTGGTCCTCGGCTATCACACCTGAGCACGGTGACTCTCTGAGCTGGTGCGTGACATTGGAGGCTAGATAAAATGAGACTATCTGAAACAAGCAAGGTTATATACGTCTTCAAGCCCGGCGATCACGCGGCTGGCGTAACGGGCGAGAGTATCAACTGCGAAGGTTGCAGCCATATTAGCTACATCCTTGAGTGCGCGACCTTCACGGACAATGCCGGCAATGGCGCAGCCCTGACGGTCAAGTCGGGTGCCACGGACGCCACGCAGACCACGGCTGAGACATTCTATTACAGGATCGCCTCTGCGGCCCAGGCTGCGACTGATGCTGATATCTACGGTGCTGAGACGGCTGCAACTACTTACGAGCTGCTGAAAGCCACCGTGGAGAATAAGTGCCTCATCATCGAGGTTGATGTTGCCAGCTTAACGGCTGGGCAACCTTACCTGACGCTGGCGCTGTCCAACGAAAGCACGGCTGCGAACTGCTCTTGCGTAGCGATACTTCAAGGGCTTAGGTACGCGAGTGAAAACCCGCCAACGGCCATTGGCTGAGGCGGTTAAATTGTAGCGGTGTCATCCATCGCCGCTGCAACGGCCCTACTAAGGGTCGGTTCCTTTCCTACGGGGGCAGAGTGTCGATCCTCTGCCCCCCAAGGGGAGGCTATGCGTACCATATGGAGATTCCTTTAGTAGTATGATATGGCTGAAGGTCAAACGTAGCGGAAAGGGGGTATGGGTATGGGCAAACCCGCGGCAGAGCTAGTTGTTAAGTTCTATCGCGACCCAAGAACAACCGCAAGCTCACCTTCAGTCGATCCCGAGCTCGTTTCTGTTACATACAGAGACGACGGTATTTCCGGAACCATGAAGGTTAAGCACTTTCTAGTCTACTTCTTGAAGGTTCTCTTTAACCTTGGCGGCGATCGCTTCACGGGTCTTCCTATGTCAAAATTCGTCATAGTGGACTCTGTCGGAGCGCCTCTCATGTTGGCTTCGCTTGAGGGGCTAATTGATAATCATAGAATTGCTAGTGGCAACAACGTGCTTCAAACTGGTTTTTATAGTATGGAGCTTGTTGGTGAGGCCAAGAAAGCTAAGAAGAAGTGTAAAGCGAAGTTCTCAGAAATAGGGACAGTCACGACCCATTTTAGTATGGGCGGCGAAGACTATTATCCGCCGCTCAGTGTTCTTGCCTTCTTGCAGCATCTTCTGAATACACTCTCCGATAATGAGATTAGTCTGTTAGCTGCAAAGCTCGGTGAAGTACTTGGTCAAGTAGGGGCTGGAGCTAATCCTTTGTCAATTATTGCCTCTCTCGTACACAGCCCGCTTTAAGCCAAATTGAGGTCCGTTGTCCCATGACTGTGCCCAAAACTGTGCCCATTTAGGGGCCAAAACCCGCTAAAAGGCGCAACTCACCGCAAACGTGAAATCGGCTTAATCTGGCTTCCAGCTTGCATATACGCAGTTCAGGCGCATGTCGGGAAGGCGCTTGAATTAGCTTGAGGGCCTAGTGAGCGCAAGCTCATGGGGGTTCAAGTCCCCCCTCCGACACCATCCCATCCCCAATTACCCAACCTGAACAGGCTGAGGCACCTTGTTGCTCTTTTTTCGGCGCGGCGGCGGGCCGGCACGCGGCAGCAGGCAGGTCACGGAGAAGCCCAGCAGCGCCAGGATTCTCATAACCACAAGGATAATCGACAAGCTGGGGCTAAGAACCCTCCCTTCCCTATGGGCCCGGACATGACCAACCCTCCGACACCACGACGCAGCGCAAGAAAAGTCAAACGGTTCCTCGAGATAAGAACCATTCGCCCCTAAGCTCTATTGACATCAGTCCATTGGAAGTTATAATGATGTTATAACATTGATAGGGGATGATAGTAATGGTCAAGAAGCTCCAGAAAGTCGGTAACAGCAACGCGCTGATTCTGGACCTCCCGATCATGGAGATGGTCGGGCTGGAAGAGGGCAAGGAAGTCCAGATAACGGTCAGCAACGGGTCAATAATAATCACCCCCGTCCATCCTCGAAGGGTGGACCGGGAAGAGCTGGAACGCCAGTTGGACCGTGTTGTAGGGGAGCGCAGGGAGATGCTCAAGGAATTGGCTGACTCGTGAGCCAGGATCCGATTTTCCTCTCCCTGGAGAGCATTATCCGGATACATACTCGAATGATAGAGGAGTTCGGTGGGATGTCGGGCGTCGCGAACCAGGGTTTGCTGGAGAGCGCTGTTGCAATGCCGGCTGCGGGTGTTGGAGGCGAGTATCTTCACGAGAACCTGGCCGCCATGGCTGCGGCGTACCTCTTTCACATCTGCAAGAACCATCCGTTTTTCGACGGGAACAAACGGGTGGCCGTAGTTGCTGCAGAGGTGTTCCTGCGCGTCAATGGAATGCGGCTCAACGTTCCGAATGAAGAACTGAAGCAGCTTTGTCTGGGGGTCGCAGCAGGGGAGATCTCAAAGAGCGAAGCGACCGTGTTTTTCGAAAAGCACACCGAAAAGGTCGACTAGAGGCACCTTTTTGCCATAGATTACCTGCTCAGTAGAATCGCCCCTTAAATCCTGTGGAGGACAAAACACGTCGGGCCTCCGGCACCTGTCGTATCGATGATCACCCAACCGGAACAGGCTGAGGGACCTTCTTGCTCTTTTTTCGGCGCGGCGGCGGGCCGGCAAGCGGCAGCAGGAAGGTCACGGAGAAGCGCAGCAGCGCCAGGATTCCCACCGCGAGGACGGCAGCGCGAATACCGCGATCGCGGGAATTAGCGTAGATACGTTCGATCTCGGCGGCCATCGCCGGGTCGGCATAGATGGACGCCAGGTATTGCTGGAGCTGTGTATTGCTCACGGTCCGGACGCTTCCCTCCAGCGCGGCGATTACATCCTGTTTGATATTGTCCGGCAGCGCAGCGCTCTGCTCGGTGCGGGCGGTCATGCCGGTGATGAGGGTGGCGATGAGCACCGCGCCCGTCACCGCGGTACCGGGTGAAGTGCCGAGATTGGCTATACTTCGGTACAGGCCCGAGACCTCGCTTTGCTGCGCAGCCTCCACTGCGGAGAGCATCAGGTTCGGGACGGGTGGATTTCCCACCCCCAGGCCCATCCCCATCAAGGTGAAGCCCGGAATGAAGGCCCAACCCGAAACCCCACTGTGCATAGTGAAAGCCGTGACTATGATGCCGGCAATGAGCACCAGGAGGCCGATCTGGACCAGGCCGCGCTGGGAGAAGCGCTGTGAGAGGCGCACCGCCGCGCGGGATACGATGAATATGGCGATGGTAAGGGGGAGCAGTGTCAGACCGGTCTTGAAAGCGCTGTACTGGAGCGATATCTGCAGGAATACAGGGATGACGAACATGAAACCGCCCTGGCTGAACATCTGGACCACCGTGACCAGCAAGCCCGAGGTGAGGGCACGATGGCTAAAGATGCCTACGTGTACCAAAGGTTCCTTGCCGCGATGCTCGCGCCGTGCCTGCCAGGCGATGAAAGCCGCCAGGATGAGCACGCCAAGCCCGG
>JAHEXQ010000153.1 GCA_023252035.1 Actinomycetes bacterium | reverse complement strand
CAGGACGTGAACCACAGGCGAGGTTCCACGGTGGAGCTCAAGAAATCCGTGGACGATGCGCTGGATGTCCTGCCTCTCGGCCAGGTGAAGAAGGTCGCTATTCTGAAGCGGGCCAAGGACGCCGAGCGTCCCATGACCGCGGGCCGGGATATATCCTGGGACGAGTTCCTGGCGCTGGGTGAGGGCCAGAGCGGCGAGGTGGAGATCATGGAGGCGAACGAGCCGCTGTTCCTGCTGCCCACCTCCGGCACGACCGCCAAACCCAAGGTGACCGTGCACAAGCAGGGCGGTTTCCAGCAGTATGTCTATTCCATGGGCAAGTGGATCTACAAGATGCGCCCCGACGACGTCTGGTTCGCCACCTCCGACATCGGCTGGATCGTGGGCCACAGCTACAATGTCTATGGCCCGCTCATCTCCGGCTGCACCACCGTCCTCTACGAGGGCACGCCCGACTACCCCAACAAGGACATGATCTGGGACGTCATCGAGCGCAACAAGGTGACCGCCCTCTGGATATCGCCCACCGGCGTGCGCGGCCTTATGAAGCTGGGGATCGAGGAGGCGCGCAAGCACGACCTCAGCTCGGTGGAGCGGGTCTTCTGCGCCGGCGAGGTGCTGAACCCGGCAGCCTGGGAATGGCTGCAGTTGGAGGTCTTCGAGGATCGCATTCCCGTCATAGACCACATGTGGCAGACGGAGACCTCGGGCCCGGTTATCGGCAACCCCTACGGGCTGGGCATGTATCCGATCAAGCCCGGGTCAAGTGCCCTGGCCGTGCCCGGAGTGCTGGTGGACATCGTGGGCGAGAAGACCGGGGAGACCTGCCCGCCCGGCGAGAAAGGCATGTTCGTCATCAAGAAGCCCTTCCCGGGACTTACCCCCACGCTCTGGGGAGATCCCGAGAGGTACAAGACGGACTACTGGGAGAACATCGAGACCCTGAAAGGCCTCTACTGCTCGGGCGACGGGGCCTACCGGGATGAGGACGGCTACATCTGGTTCGTGGGCCGCGCCGATGAGGTCATCAAGATCGCCGCTCACCGCATCGGGACCATCGAGATAGAGAACGCCCTCATCTCGCACCCCGCCGTCATGGAATGTGGAGTGTCAGGCGTCCCCGATGACTTCCGCGGCGAGGTGGCCTGCGCCTTCGTGGTGCTCAAAGCCGGCACCGACCCCTCCGACGAGATGAAGAAGGAACTCATCAAGCACGTGCGCGACGTGATGGGCCCCATCGTGGTCATCAGGGATATCCAGTTCGTGGGAATGCTCCCCAAGACCCGCAGCGGCAAGATCATGCGGCGCATAATGAAGAAGCTGTGGCTGGGCGAGGATCTGGGCGACCTCTCCACCATCGAAGACGGCGCCTCCGTGGACGAGATCCGCGAGGCTATCGACAAGATGAAGGTCCAAGGCGGGGCGCATTTATAAGGGTGTGAAAGACTTAGGGGTCGAGATTGTCTCGACCCCTAAGTTTCTTTCTATCGCACTCGGTTTCGCGACCGGCTAGCCCCTTTTCGGCAGTATTTGACAATCCGAGATTCCCTTATCCACTTTCCTGAAGGTGACCTCCGGTTCTGAGCCCTCCACTGCCTGATAGCAGGCTGCGAGGGTACCCGCCAGCAGCCGTTCGTCGTACAGATTCTCCACGGTCACTTCCAGCGTGTCCGCGCTGCGGAGGATGGAGACCGGGTTCCCTTGTCCGAGGATGGGCAGTGTGTCCAGCAGAGTGTGATACATGCTCTCCGGGTCGCTCTGCGCCGGCCCTAGCGGTCCCAGCTCCGTTACGTAGTCCAGCCAGTTCCTCGTGGTGAAAACCCCAAGCCCGGCTTGGGGGAAGTAGCTTAGCAGCGGATCCGGCA
Organism: Actinomycetes bacterium; assembly: GCA_023252035.1. Classification (GTDB taxonomy): domain Bacteria; phylum Actinomycetota; class Geothermincolia; order Geothermincolales; family JAHEXQ01; genus JAHEXQ01. The sequence goes on along the minus strand of JAHEXQ010000153.1, from coordinate 3,708 downwards.
GCCGCATGAGCCGGTCTCGCCTACGTTCAGCCACTGGCCTGGTGCCCGTATCCAGATTCATTTCCTCAGGGAGGGCAGGCCCCCGGGAGTATGCCTGCGCGCCTGCCCTCCCGTCTAAGGCTTTTCTCGGAACGTGAGCCCCGCTCCGGCGGTTTTGCCGGAAAGGAATACCGCGCCAAGGACGATGAGAGCGAAAGCGGCTATGCGCAATGCGCTCAGGGCCGGGCTCCTGGGGAGGCTTTCGTTCAGGGCCACGGAACCCATGACTATAGGCACGCATACCACGAGGCCGTTGTAGAGCGGCGCCACCACCACAGCTTTGCCCCTCTGAAGGGCCGCTTGAAAGAGTCCGAAGCCCAACGGGTAGGCCGCTAGGCAGGCGGGCAGCCACAGGTACCAGCGGCCTCCGAAGTTTCCCATGAGGAGCCGGGAGAAGACCCCGGCAATGCCTATAACGAGGCCCCCCGAAATTCCCAGGCCAGCCGCGATGCTGCCCCTTTTCGAGAGCTGCAGGGTCAGGGGGATGCCTGCCGCTGCCGCCGCAACTGCAAGGGTGATGAGAGCAAGTGGAAGAGCATCGTATTGCTTGGTCTGCGGGAGGCCTTCCGCCAGGCTGACAGCCAGTAATATCACCCCGAGCACGGTAATCCCAATAGCTATGAGGTCTCTGCGGCTGGGCCTCTCGCCGAGCTTCTTAATGGCCAGGTAAGCGAGCAGTGCGATGCCCGCCGTGAGAATGGGCTCTACTATGGATACCGGAGCGAAGATCAACGCGACCATGAACAGGGCGGTCCCCAGCGCATCCACCGCCATCGCCCCGAGCCACGGCCTGTTGGTGAAGAACGACTTGGCGACTGTCCATGAGAACCGCCAGTTTAACCGCGGCAGAGCGTCAACTGCCTTCTTCTGCATGTAGGTCGAGTAGTTCGTACAGAAGGAGGCGCCAAACGCTATTACGATGGCTAAGACTGCCTTCATGCCCGGCTCCCGCGAGTCGCCCCGATGGTCTTTCTTGGCGTAAGTGTCTATACCATGTCCCATAGATGTCGTTGATGCAAGTGCTCCCACAGGTTGCCGGCAAAGACCCCGGAGGAGTGTTCTCCCGTCGGGAGGAATATCCCCTGGGCCTGCAGAAACACCTCCTGCGGCTTGAACCGGTATTCTGGATAGAGGGGAGTGGCGGTATGGACGATAGCGCGCGACAGGCCTTGTCCGTATTGAGGGATTCCCATCTTTTCCCTGGTACCTCATACCCTTTCTGGCACTGATCATCTATGTCTATGTGGTCGAGGTAGAGCGCAAGAAATGGAACATCATCATGGCGGGCCTGTCCTTCAATGCCCTGGAGTGGCTCTTCGAGATAATCAACGCGATCTGGTTCCACGTATCAGGCTTCTCCGCCCTTTGGGTGACTCCCGCCAACAGCGCTTAGGTGATCCTGATCGGGCTTACCATCGAGATCAGCATGATGTTTCGCCATAGCGGGTATCCTCTTCGCCAAGGTCCTGCCCGAGGACAGGAAGATGAAGATACTGGGCATCAACAACCGCTGGGCACTGGCCGTGGCCTTCTCCATCTTCTGCGTCCTCGTGGAGATAATCCTCAACCAGTGGCACGTGCTTATCTGGAACTACCCCTGGTGGAACTGGCCCAACTTCTGGCTCATCATCCTCATCGGATACCTACCCTGCTTCGTGCTTGCTTTCTGGGGTGCACGATATGCCCTCCTTGAAGAAGAAGAAGATATCGATCGTGTCGGGGATCCATCTCGTGGACCTGGTGCTCATCCTGGTTTTCCTGGTCGGGCTCGAGTGGATATAAGGAGGCCCGCCCGGCGCGCCGGCATTTCCCGGCGCTTGCATGGCTGCGCGTTTCTTTACCCAAAATTCACTTTTCCTTCAAACCTAATTAACGCTAAGCGCGTAGAATTGAGGTCATGAAGGCAAGTATCGAGCGAACAGCAGTCACGAGGATGAGAGCGAAAAAGGAGGAATGAACATGGCTCCAGCCGGTCTGAATACCGGGTCGCTTGCCCTCCTGCGCCACATGGGAGGAGATGGGTGGGGCGCAGGCGCTTGGGTCCTCGGGATCATCGGATTCATCGTAATGGTGACCCTGGTGGTTCTGGTCATCTACTTGTTGGTGCGGTCTTTCTCGCATCAGCATGCGGAAGGGACGCCGGGGGCTTACCCGCCGCCGCCAACGTTGGGGGATCCCCTGGACATCGCCAGGCGGCGCTACGCCGCGGGCGAGATCACCAAGGAGCAGTTGGAGGAGATTCAGAAGACCCTGAAGGGCGACTGACAGAGGCGATTAGACGATCCGCGAATTCACGAGGTCTCTCCGAGACATAGATTTCAGGGGTTACCTCCCCCCTGAGTGTCGGGCTTGCGCTGGCCCCGGAGAGGCCTCTTTTTCGTTAGCATGGGGTTAGGGGGCGATGGAGGCAGGGGATATCGTGGACACCCCTCAGCATTTTCGGTACGATGTCGAAAGCGAACCGAATGTGACTCCCAGGCGGACAAAAAGGTACCTGGTACCGAACATGTTCGCTGGGAACAGAGAGGGTGAGCATGCCGGCCATACTTATCAAAGACTTGCGCAAGACCTACGGCGATATCAAAGCAGTGGACGGCCTTAACCTCGAGGTCGAAGAGAGGGAGATATTCGGTATCCTCGGTCCGAACGGGGCCGGCAAGACCACCATCCTGGAGATGATCGAGACCCTCCGCGAGCCGGATTCCGGCGAGATCACCGTCTTCGGCATGGACGTACGCAGGGATGCCCGCGCCATCAAAGAGGTGCTGGGAGTTCAGCTCCAGAACACGGTGTTCTTCGACAACTTGTCGGTCTGGGAAACCATAGACCTCTTCGGTTCCTTCTACGCCAAATCGGTGCATCCCGACGCGCTCCTGGAACTCGTCAGTCTCACCGACAAGGCCAAAGCCAAGCTCAACGAACTCTCGGGCGGCCAGCAGAAACGGGTTGCCATAGCTCTGGCCCTGGTTAACGATCCCCAGATAGTCTTTCTGGATGAACCCACTACGGGCCTCGACCCCCAGGCGCGTCGAAATATCTGGGATATCGTGGAGCAACTGCGTGACCGAGAGAAGACGGTGGTGCTCACCACACACTACATCGAGGAGGCCGAGTACCTCTGCGACCGCGTAGCCGTGATGGACCTGGGCAGGAAGATAGCCCTGGATACGCCGAGCGGGCTCATCAATACCTATGCTTCCGAGAGCAACATCTCCTTTCGCATGCGCCCGGACTTGCCGGGCGAGGCTGTGCAGGCCATCACCGGGGTCAAGACGGTAGCGCGCCAAAATGGCGAGGAATATGTGGTGACCACCGAAACGCCGCAGGATACATTAGCCGGCATATTCCAGGCCGCCTTCGACAACCGGGCCATTGCGGACGAGATAACGATGCGCAGGGCCACTCTTGAGGACGTCTTCCTGAAGATAACCGGGAGGAGCATCAGGGAATGAGGCAGTTCCTGAAGATGACCGGCGCCAACCTCAAGATGACCTACCGTGAGAAAGCCGCCATATTCTGGATGTTCCTGTTTCCGGTCCTGATGATGTTGCTCCTGGGGTCGATCTTCGGGCGATCCGGCCAGGCCAGCATCACTGTGGGCGTTGTAGACCAGGATCAGTCCGTTATCACCGAAGCCATTGTGAGCGGCCTAGGCAGCATAGAAGCGTT
>JAHEXQ010000152.1:902-5639 GCA_023252035.1 Actinomycetes bacterium | reverse complement strand
ACGCCGCCTTCACCGAGTAGCAGATAAGATGCGGAAAGTCCGCAAAGGCCTCGTCCAGCTTGCGGAAGTGATCCGTAATGGTGTGCGAGGAATAGACGTAGAGCGGTGTTCCCGTCTGCGCGGCGATCTCGGCGACCGAGACCTGCTCACAATATAGAGTTCCGTTTATGTATTGAAAGTCGTTCATGATGCCTTTCTCCAGACCGGGGGTTTGCCGCGCGCGTTTACTCTCCCATGACGTTGACGATGAGGGTACGGCTGCGGGGCACCTCGTCGAAGTCCACGAAGACTATCTGCTGCCAGCGCCCCAAGAGCAGCTTGCCGTTCTCGAAGGGCACGGCCAGCGAAGGTCCGAGCAACGCGGCCCGCACGTGCGAATGTCCGTTGGAATCGACCATGCGCTGGTTATGGCGGTAAGGCCGGTCCACCGGGGCCACGAAGTCGAAGAGCTCTTTGAAGTCGTGGCATGCTCCCGGCTCGTGCTCAAGCGTCGTCACCGCTCCGGTGGCGCCCGGCACGAACACCGTCGCCAGGCCCGAGTCCATTCCGCTCGCCTCCACCAGTTCGCCTACGCGCTCGCTTATCTCGATTATATCGGCGTTGCCTTGTGTCTTGAATTCAATTCTTGAGTTCAGGATGCGCATGCTACCCCTTCTTGCTTTGATATCTCATTCTATATTCAAGGGTGGGGGCAGGCAAATCAGGACGGTCGGCGCGAGGCTTTTCCCTTCTGCTGCACGAGAGCACGCAGCGCCGCAAGGTTGGCGCGGTCCTGTTCGACGGTATGACCAGGCGTCTCGATAATGAAGGGCACTCTTTTAAGAACCGGGTGGTTGACCAACAGGCGGAAGGTCTCCAGGCCCAGGTAGCCCCCTCCGATGCTTTCGTGCCTGTCCAGATGCGAGCCCAGCGCGCCCTTGCTGTCGTTGGCGTGGATGGCCTGCATCTTTTCCAGTCCCACCGCGCGATCCAGGGTATCCAGGGTCTTCTCGAGCTTCTCCGGGCCACGCAGGTCATAGCCCGCCCCAAAGACATGGCAGGTATCCATGCAGATGCCCAGACGCGGTTCGCCCTCGAAGTGGCGCATTATCCTGCCCAGGTCATCGAAGCGCCCCCCCACGCTGTTCTGCTCGCCCGCCGTGGTCTCCAGGAGTATGGGGGTGCACTCATCGCAGACGGGCAAGGTACGCTCCAGCGCCTCCATCACGCGCCGCAGGCCGGACTCCTCTCCCTGCCCGCCGTGATGGCCCAGGTGGGTTATAACGGCCGCCGAGCCGATGCGCGAGGCCGTCTCGGCGTTCATGCGCAGCGAGACCACGGAGCGGTTCCATATCCCGTCCTCCGCAGCGGCCAGGTTGATGAGGTAGATGGTGTGCACGAAAACCGGGTCTATGCCCGCGGCCTTGCGCTTGATGTTGAAGGCCTCTATAGCCCCCCTTGTAACCTCCGAGTGCTTCCAGCCCCGGGGGTTGGAGACGAACATCTGCATGGTGTCGCAGCCACGCTCAACCGCATTGTCGACGGCTTTGTGTAAGCCGCCCGATATGCTAACATGGCATCCGAACTTCATGGTTTGAATATAGCACGCCGCCGAGCCGGCGTCCTTTCGGTGGAGGACAGCGAATGAGCACGGGCGCCCGCAATGACGGTAGAATGGGGATGGGATTCGGCTATCGCCGTGTAAGGTTGGGAAGGAAAGCGATGGACCCTTTCGAGATAACTCCGGGCGTCTTCCAGGTGGGCGGCCCCGATATGACCGCCAGCGAGGACGCCGGGATCTATCTCGTGGACCTGGGCGTCCCCATGCTCATCGACACCGGCTCGGGTGTGAACACCAAGGGACTGCTTCGCAACCTCTTGAGCCTCGACTACACGCCGCGGGACATCTCCCTGGTCATCCTGACCCATGCCCACATCGACCATATCGGCGGCGCGCATCTGCTCAAAGAGAAGTACAGCATAAAGCTGGCTATGCATGAGTTGGATGTGCAGGCCATCGAGACCGCCGATCGCATGAAGACCGCCGCGACCTGGTACAACCTGGATCTCGAGCCCACCCGCATCAAGGAAGTGCTGAAGGGCGAGGAAGGAGCTTTCGACGCCGGCGTAGGCCAACTCCATTGGGTGCATACTCCCGGGCACACCCCGGGCTCCATCGCCCTCTGGGTGGAGGCGGGCATCTACCGGGTCCTCTTCGCCCAGGACGTGCACGGCCCTTTTTATGACGTCTTCGGCTCGGACCTCGATGCCTGGGCGGACTCCATGCGCAAGCTCATCGATCTGAAGGCGGACATACTCTGCGAGGGGCACTTCGGCATCTACAAACCGGCTTCGGAGGCCCGACGTTACATCGAGGATTACCTGAAGAACTTCGGCAAGATGGACGACGATTAACCCTGATTTTGGCGCCAGAAGCCGATGGCCGGTCGAACTTGACCCAGCTCACAAAAAATGTTAAATGTCGTAAGCCGACCCACCTTGGTTTGACAAGCAACCTCCACGGCTATACTATTTATTCAGAAACACTATATCGAAACGATATATTTATTTGATATATCGTTTTTTATGGAGGTTGACCCGGATAGATGCTGGAGATCGGGATACTGGGAGTTCTCAAGGAACGCCCTATGCACGGCTACGAGCTGAAGAAGAAGCTCAGCTTCCTGCTCGGCCATTTCTGGCAAGTGAGCTACGGCTCCCTTTACCCGGCGCTGAAACGCTTGGAGAAGCGCGGAGCCATCGAGCGGTTCTACTCGTCCAAGGAGAAGACCAAGCGCCGCAACGTCTATCGCCTTACCGACGACGGCGAGCGGCTCTTCCAAGGCCTGCTCTCGGCCACGGGGACCGTCTCGGAGGCGGAGGATTCCGAGAAGTTCAGCGTGCGGATGGTTTTCTTCCAATACATGGAGCCGGAGACGCGGCTCTGGCTGCTGGAGAGGCGCAAGCACTTCCTGCAGGAGCGCGTGGCCGAGATGAAGGGTTATGGAAAAACAGCGCGGGACAAAGACGAGACGGATACCTACCGCATCGGCATGTTTCGCCATCGCATAGAGCTGACGGAGTACGACATCGCGTGGCTTAACGGGCTCATCGATCAAGAGCGCAAGAATATCGGGGCAGCCAAGAAGAGCCCGCCGGAGAACTCGGTCAGAAAGGAGGGAACCAAGAGAAAGGTGACGCTGAGCGAGCCATCAAACGAGGTCTCGCCTTCGAAAGTCTAACTTGGAACTTCTGAGCCGGGTATTCGCCGGCTTTTGGATTTATACCAAGAATGGCCTTATTGAGCATTACAAGGAGGCTTCCTATGGGAAAGATAAAAGTAGCCATAGTCGGTGCGGGGAATTGCGCATCCTCTCTGATACAGGGAATCGAGTATTATAGAGGCAAGGAGAAGACGGGGACGCTCGACCATATCCCAGGCCTGATGCATCCTACGCTGGGTCCCTATTCCTTCTCGGATATCGAGTTCGTCTGCGCCTTCGATGTGGATGTGAACAAAGTCGGCAAGGACCTGAGCGAGGCGATCTTTGCAGGCCCCAACAATACCATCAAGATAAGCGATGTGCCACCCTTGAACGCCCCTGTCTACCGCGGCCGCACCCTTGACGGCCTGGGCATCTATTACAAACAGGTTATCGAGGAGGACCCCTCGGAGCCGGTCAACGTGGCGGAGTTGCTGCGCCGTTACGAGGTGGACGTGCTCATCAATTATCTTCCCGTGGGAAGCGAGAAAGCCGCGGCTTTCTACATAGACCAAGCCCTGCAGGCGCGCTGCGGCGTCGTCAACTGCATCCCGGTATTCGTAGCCAAGCAGGAGATGTGGCAGGGCAAATTCCGCAGAGCGGGCGTGCCTATCATCGGGGACGATATCAAGTCCCAGGTGGGCGCCACCATCCTGCACCGCATGCTGGCCAAGCTATTCAACGACCGCGGAGTTGTTCTCGACCGCACTTCCCAGTTGAACGTGGGCGGCAACATGGATTTCATGAACATGCTCGAGAGGGAGCGGTTGGAGTCCAAGAAAATATCCAAGACGGATGCGGTTATCTCGCAGCTCAACCACTCCATCGACAAAAACGACATCCATATCGGGCCGAGCGACTACGTGCCCTGGTTGAACGACCGCAAGTGGGCTTATATAAGGCTCGAGGGCCGCGAGTTCGGCGACATCCCCATCAATATCGAGTTTAAGCTGGAGGTATGGGACTCACCCAACTCCGGGGGCATCGTCGTCGATGCCATCCGCTGCTGCAAACTTGCGGCGGACCGGGGTATCTCCGGCGCACTGCTGGGGCCCAGCGCCTATTTCATGAAGTCGCCGCCCGTGCAGTACTCCGACGATCAGGCGCGGCAGATGTTGGAGGACTTCATCGCCGGAGAGCCGGCGGGGCTGCTGACCACGGCCGATTTCGGAAACGGCAAGGACCTCGAGTCCACCGATATGCTCATGAACAGTAAGAGCCAGAGCGGCTCTCACTAGCTGCTCTTTTTCGCCTGAGTTCGCATGATTCACCTGCACCCGCCGGACAGGCGGGCGCAGGTGAGCTTTTATGCGGGCTACCGGGCAGAGGAGAGGCCACTCTCCTTTCGCGTCGGCTGGCGCCGCTTGAAGGTGGCCGAAGTGATCTCGAGGCAGTTGGAAGCTACGCAGGCGGGCTCGCCACGCCTGGTCTTCCGGGTGCGGGCGGGAGACGGCCGGACCTATCAGCTCACGGGTTCTCCTAATACGGATGAGTG
>JAHEXQ010000152.1:0-892 GCA_023252035.1 Actinomycetes bacterium | reverse complement strand
ATGAGTGGAGGGTAAGACGCCTGCATGGCCCGCAGGCTCGAGCTGAAGTCTAGTCCCCGGTCTGCTGGTCCGGTGTGGCTGTCTCCTTGGCCTGCTTCACCAGGAAGGTCCCTATGGCCACCGCGACCAGTTCTCCGTTGCCGCTTCTGACCTCCGCGCCGGTAACCGTGAGCGTGGAGCCCCTCTGAACAACACGGCCTTCGGCGATAAGCTCACCATCGCGGGAGGGTGCCATGTAGTTGATCTTCATCTCCACGGTGATGGGCCGCTGTGCCAGGGGGTCGAGCAAGGTGGCCAGGGCTACGCCCATAGCCGCATCGGCCATGGATGCTATGGCCCCACCGTGCACGATGCCTGAGACGTTCCGTAGATTCCTGGTTACGTTAAGCCTGAAGCGGCTGTACCCCCTCCGCAGCTCGAGGATCTCCATGCCGATGAGCTGGTAGAAGGGCGACTCGTTCAGCCGCTGCCGCATAATGGCCTCGTAGCGAGCCAGTTCCTCCGTGCTGGGCTCTTGCTTCGTGTTCACTTATAGCCTCTGGCCGGAACCTTCACGAACCAGTCCACCAACCTCTGCAGCCCTTCGGTCAGAGGTACGAGTGGTTCCCATCCCAGGAGGCTCCTGGCCTTCGCCAGGTCGGGCTTGCGCTTCAGGGGATCGTCTTCAGGTAGAGGTTTGAACTCGAATACCGAGGCCGAACTGGTAAGCTCCTTTATGCGCTCCGCCAGGGCCAGGATGGTCATCTCCTGGTCTGCGCCCAGGTTGATGACCTCACCCGCCAGGTCCTCGCGGCAGAGCATCCGCGTGAGCCCCTCCACCAGGTCGTCCACATAGCATAAACTCCTGGTTTGGGTGCCGTCGCCGTAGATGGTCAGGGGATCCCCGGCCAGT
>JAHEXQ010000015.1 GCA_023252035.1 Actinomycetes bacterium | reverse complement strand
TGGCCTGGAAGCTGAAGCCGGCGAAGATGACGACGTGGATGGCGCCGATGCGCGCGCAGGCGAGCATAGCGGTCACGGATTCCACTCCCATGGGCATGTAGATGGCGACCCGGTCGCCCTTCTTCACTCCCATGCCGCGCAGGGCTGCAGCGTATTTCTTCACAAGATGGAGAAGCTGGCCGTAGGTGACCACGACCGTCTCGCCGGTCTCGGCTATCTCGGAGACGATGGCCGCCTTGCCGGCGCGGCCCTTCATCACGTTGTAATCGACGGCGCTGAAGCAGACGTTGGTCTGGCCCCCGATGAACCAGTTGAAGGTGGGATAGTCCCACTCAAAAGCTTTGTCCCAGGGCCGGAACCAGTAGATCTCGTCCTTAGAATCGAGAGCCGCGTCCTCCCAGAACTTCTCGAAATCGTCATATCCGGCCTGCAAGAAACTCCCTACGTGTGGCGGTATCAGGCCCATCCTAATTCCGCTTGGTCCCTCTGCCATGTCCCCTCCTCAAGTTCTGCGTAGTATCCCCGATTTCCAATAGATCAGGAGGAAGAAGAAAGGTGCTGCGACGCAGTAGGGCGATTAGTGCTTCGGCTTTCCTGAAACTGACTCCATAGTATATCTGTACCGCGGTGCTTCTTCAACTTCACCGACCCGGGAACGAGGGCTGTAGCGTCAGGCGCATTTGCCTGACGCTACAGCCCTCTATTTCATCAGGTCGAGCGTTGCGCCACGAAGAACTCGTAGCCGTAATAGCTCCCATATCTGCGATACATGTCTATCTCGGACTGGGTCGCATCGATGATCTCGCGCTTCTGCGGATCCGCTCCATACTCCCCGGGCAGGGCTTGCAGCCTTGCTTCCAGGGGATCGTAAAAGGAATCAAGCCATGCCGATGTGGGCAGGGCGAAATGCCCCAAGATCTCGTAGCCGATCTCCGTGAGGGACGACAGGTTGGACACCACATCCGTCATGGGAGGATACGCATGGGCAAAGAAGGCTCTGCATTTCTCCGGAACGTCAGGCTTGAACCAGCACAGCTCCGTGGCGCCCACACAGCCGCCCGGCATCAGCAGCCGGTGACAGGCCGCGATTCCGTCGCGAAATCCCATGGCGAAGAGAGCCCCTTCCGACCAGATCAGGTCGAAGCTGCTGTCGGGGAACTCCATGGCTGCCATGTCGCGCTCCATGATCTCAATCCCGCCGGCTAGACCAGCCGCCGAAGCGCGGCGTTCCAGCTCCTCGAGAAAAGGTCGATGATTGTCGATCGCGATAATGCTTGCTCCGGGCAACTCCTGTGCTAGCACCAGGGTCTGTGGACCGCTACCGCAGCCGATATCGAGGATCCTCAGATCTGCTGCGGCCTTGTCTTTCATCCCGGCCAAGGCCATGCCCAAAGCCTGCCGCGTGGAGGCATCATTCCCCGGCCCCAGGCGCGGCAGGGAGGCGTGGAATATCTCGTAAAAGAATTCCGGCATCTGTTTTTCGCTCATCGTAATTAAACTCCTATCTAAAGAATCTTGGTAATAAAAGGAAGAAGCCGCACAGCTACCTCGCACGGCGAGGGCCGTGCGCCGGATGGTCTTTTCCGATAGCTCGCGACTTTGCTACACAATCTTCATGCTCCTCCATTATCGCCCATCCTTTCGGTGGGGTCACTACCTAAAGGATGAAAGGTTATACTTATCTAGCATGGCCCATGGGGGAATCGAAGGGGGAGAGCCATGAAAGCTCTGATTACCGGCGCGGCCGGAATGATCGGCACTTCTCTCAGCCGCCGGCTGCTCGAACGCGGAGACCAGGTCAGGGGGCTCCTCATGCCGGACGAGCCGGACCGCGGGCTCGGCGCGCGCGGCTTGGAGATCGTCCGCGGCGACGTTACCAGGCCCGAGACCCTCGCCGGCATCGCGGACGGCTGCGATCAGGTCTTCCACCTGGCCGCGCGCGTGCAGGAATGGGGGCGGCGCAGCCAGTTCCGGCAGACGCACTACGAAGGAACCACGAACATGCTGCGCGAATGTGCAGGCAAGATCGATCGCTTCATCTACTTCAGCTCCATAGCCTATTACGGCACTAACCCTATGTTGGGACTCACGGAAGATTTTGAACCCACGTTCTCCGGGCTCCCCTATCCCGATATGAAGATGCTCTGCGAGGGGCTCATACGCACCTACGCGGCGGAACGGGGACTGCGCTACACGATGCTCCGGCCGGCCAACGTCATCTGCACCAGGAGCGCCCACCTGGTGAACGTCATCGACAGTTTCCTTAAGGGCCTGGTCCCGCTCGTGGATGGCGGCAGCTATAACGCCAGCTTCGTTTACGTGGAGAACCTGGTGGACGGGGTCCTGCTTGCGGCCGACTCCGACAAGGCAGTGAACCGCGCCTATGCCTTCGTCGACGACTACACCGTGACCTGGCGCGACTACCTGATGGGCGTGGGGGCGTTGCTGGGGAAGAAGCCGGCGTTCTCGGTATCCTTCCGGCAGGCTTACGCTCTGGCAGCGGTTGTTGAGTACCTCTTTATGCCCTTCAATGTCCGCCCACCCTTCACCCGGTACGCGGTCACACTGCTCGGCCAGGAGAACCATGTGGACGCGAGCCGCGCCCGGGAAGAGCTCGGCTGGAAGACCCGGGTGCCCTGGGAAGAGGTCTGGTCTGAGATCGAGGAATATGTCAGGAAAGAATTTCCAGTATAAAGAGCGCGACGGCGCTATCACCTTGAGGAGGAGGTTGCTATGGCAAGCATAAGCGGCGGGGAACTTCTCGTAAAATGCCTCATTAACGAGGGCGTCACCAAGATGTTTGGAGTGCCGGGCGGACAACTCACCACCACCATCGACGCTATCGTGCGCATCGGCCAGCCGCAGGGGTTGGAGTGGGTGCTGGTGCGGCATGAGGCCTGCGGTGCGAACATGGCTGACGCGTGGTATCGAGTCACCGGCGACCTGGCGGCTTGCGCGGGGACCATCGGTCCCGGCGCCTCGAACATGGTGGCCGGAATGGAAGTTGCCCGGAACGACAACATCCCGCTCCTGGCCATCACTCCGCAGATACATTCAGACCGCTCCTACCCCTTCAAGGGCTCCCAGCAGCAGCTCGACCAGATAAATCTCTACCGGCCCCTGACCAAGTGGAACGCGCTGGTGAACCGGTGGGACCGCATCCCCGACCTCGTCTCCACGGCTGTGCGCCAGGCGTTCGCGGGCAAGCCGGGCCCGGTGCACCTGGACATCCCCGTAGACGTACTCTTCGAGACGCACCCGGAGGACGATGTCCGTCTCGTGCCTCCGGAGAAGACCCGCAGCCGGGGCCGCCCACAAGGCGACCCGGCTCTCGTCGAGAAAGCCGCCGAGATGCTCGTGCAGGCGGAGAGTCCCGCCATCCACGCGGGCTCGGGCATCTTCGCCGCTGAGGCCTGGGAGGAACTGCAAGAGCTCGCCGAGTACCTATGGATACCGGTCATCCCCACGGTGGGCGGGCGCGGCGTCATCTCGGAGAGTCATCCATTGGGTTTACTGCCAACCAGTGGCGGCATGATGGTGGCGGGAGGCCAGGCTGACGTGATATTGACCGTGGGGTGCACCTTCTCCGAACTGGATGCCTGGGGAAAGCCGCCCTTCTGGTCCACACCCGACGTCCAGAAAATCATACAGGTCGATATCGACCCGGCGCAGATAGGGCTCAACCGCGAGGTGGATGTCGGAATAGTCGGAGACGCGAAGGCGGTGCTGCGTCAGCTCATGGAGGCCGTCTCCGGCCTGACCAAAAAGGTTGAATCGCGCGAGTTCACCGAGACGGTGCAGATGATAGAGCAGACCGTGCGGGAGGGCTCCGACTCCGCCATGGAGAACGACGATGTCCCCATCCACCCTCTGCGGCTGGTGACCGAGGCCTCGCGGTTTTTCGGCGAGGAAGCCATCATGTGCATGGACGGGGGAAACATCTCGCTCTGGGGCACCGCCGGAACGCGCATCTACCGGCCCCGCTCTTTCTTGTGGCCCAGCGGTTCGGGGCATCTGGGCACGGGCTTGCCCTTCGCCCTGGCGGCCAAGATGGCCGCGCCCGACCGCCCCGTCTGGATTCTGCACGGCGACGGCTCGTTCATGTTCTCGGTGATGGAGCTGGAGACCGCGGTGCGGCTCAATCTGCCGGTTATCGACGTGGTCGCCAATGACCGCTCCTTCGGCATGATCAAGGGCGCACAGGAGCTGTCTTACGAGAAGCGCTACTGCGGAGTGGACTTCACCGACGTGCGCCTCGACAAGCTGGCGGAGGCCATGGGCTGCTTCGGGAAGCGGGTCACGGAACCCGGTGGCATAAAGCCAGCCCTTGAGGAGGCGGTCGCCTCGGGCAAGCCCGCCGTGCTGGACGTGGTCCTGGATTGCGCGGCGAACCTGGTGCCGCCTACCCTGGAGACCATCTTCGGAATCTGGCTCAAAGGCTGCGAGGGGTGCTCGACCTAAAACAGCTAACCTTTCACCGGGAGCACTGGCTGAGCAAAGTGAATATCCTTAATTTAAGTCCTGTCCCCAATGTAAGGATTGGTGCTCCATCTCCTGAGGCGCCAAGGTGTGATCAGGTGACCGGCAGGAGTACGGTGAAAGTGCTCCCGCGCCCCGGATCGCTCTCCACACGGATATCTCCGCCGTGGCCGCGCGCGATCCAGAGGGCAATGGCGAGTCCCAGTCCGCTCCCCGCCGGATTCTTCTCCCGGCCCTCGGCGAGGCGGTGGAAGGGCCTGAAAACGTCATCCAGACTACCGCTCGCTATGCCGACGCCGTTGTCTCTGACAGCGGCAATAATATGCGTGTCCGTGCGGCTCAGGGTGAAACAGACCCGCGAATGTGGCGGCGAATACTCGACTGCGTTGTCTAAAAGGTTCAGGAACATCCGGCTGAGTTTCTTCGCATCGCCTTTGATGATCGGCAGCTCATCCGCTTTGAACTCGACCGAGACTTCCCGTCGCTCCGCCAGGGGCCGGATAAGCTCCGCAGCCGAGCGTACGACTTCGGACAAGTCCACCGGCTCCAGCTCGAAGGAGGGATTCTCGGAATCGGTATGCGACAGGTCCAGGAGATCTTCGGATATCGCGACCAGGTAATCTATCTCGCGCTTCAGTTCCTCCAGCGTCTCCCGGTATTCCGCTGCGGTCCGCTCGCGCCGGAGTGCGACCTCGGTCGTTCCCTTCATAACGGTCAAGGGCGTCCTAAGCTCATGGGCGGCCTCGGAAACGAACCCCTGCCGGGCGTTGAAAGCGTCCTGCAATCGGCTGAACATCCTGTCGAAGATACTGGCCAACTTTCCTATTTGATCATCAGGCAGGCCGAGGTTCACCTTCTTCGAAAAGTCCATGGCCTCGATCCCCGCCGCGACCCCGATTATCTTCTCGATGGGCTTCAAGGACCGCCTGGCCATGAATAAGCCTCCGGCGACGGCGATGATAAAAAATGCGGGAACTATGGCAAGCTCCAAGACGAGGAGCCGCGACAACACGGAGTCGATCAAGTCCATCGGCTGCGCTATCTGAAGGAACGCGTCCTGTCCGCTGGGTGTGGAGATCTTCGTGCTGTATATCCGCCAGTGCTTCTGCAGTATCTTGATCGTGCTGAAATGGTTATCCAGTGAGTCTGTCGTGCCCAGGACATTCACATAGGGACCGGTTCCGCCCAGGGTGGCACCTTCCGCATCGGTCATCCGGATGGCGATTCCACTGGATAAGAGCGTGTCGAGCACATCTTTACCCAGTAGCCCCTGCAGGAAGAAACCGCTGCCCGTCCCCGTAAGCGTATCTTGCCTGAGGCCTTCCTGCTGGCCTGCATACCAGTCCAGGTCGGCGACCACGTGGTTCGCAGTCCGGGCGATCTGTACGTCCTCATGGTTCAGCAGGCTCTGCCTTAATCCGAAGAACAGAGCCCCGCTGAAAACGATCAAGATGATGATAAGGAGCAGTACATACCAGAGAACCAGGCGCACGCGGATGTTGCGAAGGGCTTCTAGGGATCTTCGCATAACGTATAGCCCACACCCCTCACCGTCCGGATTAGCTGCTTGACGTGCCCCTCATCTACCTTCTCCCTGAGATAGCTGATATATACGTCCACTATGTTGGTCTCGTGGTCGCTGCCGCCATCACAGCCCCACGCATCCTCCTTGATCTGCCCGCGCGTGAGCTCCCGTCCTTTGTTGCGCATCAGGTATTCGAGCAGAGAGAATTCCTTGGAGGTCAGTTCGACGGCAACGCCCTTTCGCTCAACTCTATGGCTCAAGAGGTCCAGCACCAGATCGTCCGCCCTTAGCTGGTTGGGGACTAGAGCCTGCGGCCGGCGCAGCAGAGCTCTCATGCGGGCCAGCAGCTCATCGAAGTCAAAGGGCTTCACCAGGTAGTCGTCAGCACCCGCATCGAGGCCCATGACCCTGTCCTGCACGGAGTTCCTCGCCGTCAGGACGAGGATGGAGACGGCCGCACCCGCCTTACGCAGCCTGCGGCATACCGTTGTTCCGCCCAGTTTCGGCAGCATCAGGTCCAGGATGATGAGATCGTAGGTGGTTGAGGTAGCGCAAGACATGGCCTCTTCGCCGTCGGAGGCGATGTCCACGGCGTACCCTTCCTCTCGCAGGCCTTTGGCAATAAAGCGAGCGATCTTCGGCTCATCTTCCACAACCAGAACTCTCATGTCTCACCCCTTGCAGAGATTATACGACAGTCATATTAGGAAAGCGTGAAGCGCAAGCCCCAGGCCTGTTCAAGAGTTGGCCCGGTTTGCTGCGCGATGTCCTAAGCTCGTTGCGTACAAGCGGGCACTATGACTCGTTGGGGAAGATGGACGGCCGCTTAGCCGTCCGAGCAATCTCCGGCAGTTCCTGCTCCAGCGTAGCCACCGGGGCGAAAAGGTCCCCTAGCTCGCGCACGCGCTCGAGCACCTGCTCGGCTTCTAACTGCAGCAGTTTGGCATCGCGTTTCTGCAGCGCCGTCTCCAGCTCCTTCCAGCTCAGCGGCGTGGAGACATAGGGACGCTCGTGGGCGCGCAGGGAATAGGCGCAGACGGTCGTCTTGTGGTCGTCGTTCTGGCTCCAGTCCAGCAGCACCTTTCCCTCACGCAGCACCTTCCGCATGTTGGAGACCACCTTGTCGGGATAGAAGCGCTTCATGAGCAGCGAGACCGCGTGGGAGAACTCCTTGCTCTCGTCGAAACCGGCCGGGGTGTTGAGCGGGATATAGAGGTGCAGCCCCTTCCCGCCCGAGGTCTTGATGAAGGACTCCAACCCCATCCGAGTCAGGATATTGCGCAGGTTCAGAGCCACTTCGGCGCAGTCGAGCACATCGATCCGGGGTCCGGGGTCGAGGTCGAAGGCGACTAAGGTCGGGCGCTCGACGTCCTCCACCCGGCTCAGCATGGGATGCAGTTCCAGCGACGCCAGGTTGGCTACCCAGACCAGGCTGGCCCGGTCGTCGACGCTGCAGTAGTTGACCGGCTTGGTCTTGCCCGCCTTGATTGTGGTCAGCCAGTCGGGATGATGCGGAGGGCATCGCTTCTCATAGAAGTAGCTTTCCTTCACGCCGTTGGGGTAGCGCTTGAGGGTAAGCGGCCTCTTCCGAAGGTGAGGCAGCATGTAGGGGGCAATGGCGATGTAGTAGTTGACGACATCGGCCTTGGTGAAACGAGTCTTAGGGTAGAGCACCTTATCCAGGTTGGTAAGCTTGACCTCCCGCCCATCCAGGTTCAGCCGGCGGTCGGGGGGCTTGGCCGACAGGTATCCTTTGTTCGCGCTGATATCCTCCAGGCTGCGCCCGGAAAGGACCGACGTATCGAGCGTGGCCACGGGGTTATAGTCGTCGCTCGCTTCCTTGTCGCGCATCTTTATCAGGAGCCAGGTCTCGTCCTTACCTTCCCGTACCCGGGTGAGAGCGAAGCGGCCTTTGAGTTTCTCCCCTTCCAGCAGGACTTCCACATGTCCATCACGGATATCCCGAGCTATGGAGTTATCCTCTCCTTGACGTTTAAGGTTCACATATAAACCCCGGTCCCAGACCTGAACGGTACCGGCTCCGTACTCGCCCCTGGGGATGTTGCCCTCGAAGTCCGCATAGGAAAGCGGGTGGTCCTCCGTGGGAACCGCGAGGCGCTTGTCGCGGGGGTTCATGGACGGCCCTTTGGGCACCGCCCAGGACTTCATGACCCCGTCCGATTCCAGGCGCAGATCGTAATGCAACCGGCGGGCGGCATGTTTCTGCACGACGAAGGAGGATGCGTGGAGACCCGGCCGTGCCTCGCCGGCCGGCTCGGGAGTCCGTTCGAAGTGCCTCTTCTTCTTGTATTCCTCAAGCGGTTGCCCTTTCATGATTCCTCTCATACCCCAGCGCGCAGGGGGTAACCTTATTTATATGCGTTGATGAAAAAAGGGTCACCCTTTTTTATCGTCGGCGCTGCGACCTTGCGAAACTCTCGCCGCCCGAGTTTAAAAGCGAGCGTTTTGGCAAGGAATATGGGGAACGGGAGGTTTGCATGGATTACACCATCAAGATCGGCGGCGAGGCGGGGCAGGGGATTCAGACCGTCGGCGCGAGCCTGGCAAGATTCTTTGCACGCTGCGGCTATCATGTCTGGTCGCATCAGGATTATGAGTCCCGCGTCCGCGGCGGCCACAATTATTTCCAGATCCGGTTCGCGGATCATCCGGTCTTCTGCTCCCTCGATCGGCTCGACATCCTGGTGGCCTCGGACGCCGCCAGTATCGAGCGGCACATGGGTGAAATGGCGGCGGACGGCATCGTTATCTACGACTCGGCCGGCATAAAGCGCCGGTGCGATGACCCGAGATGCCTGGATATCCCCTTTAGCGACATCGCCGTCCAAGCCGGCGGAGACCGCATCATGTCCACCATGGCCGCCGTGGGTGCTGTGCTGGGTTTGCTGAAACTCGACATCGGTCCCCTGGAGGGAATCCTGCAGGAGTCGCTGGGCCGTAAAGGGGCGGATGTGGTAGGAACGAACTTGAAGGTGGCCAAAGCTGCGCTGGCGGCGGCGAGCGAGGCCTGCGAGCGTTGTGCCTTCGAGCTGGCAACAGCATCCGCACCGCGCATGCTGTTGGACGGCGCCGCGGCCATTGGCCTGGGAGCCATAGCCTCCGGCCTCAAGTTCTATTCCGGTTATCCCATGACCCCGTCCACACCGATCATGGAGTACATCAACTCCAAGAGCGCTGAATACGGCATCCTGGTGGAGCAGGCGGAGGACGAGATATCAGCCATCAACATGATCCAGGGCGCTTCTTTTGCGGGAGTCCGCAGCATGACCGCCAGTGCCGGCGGCGGATTCGCCCTGATGATCGAGGGGCTCAGCCTGGCAGGCATGACGGAGACGCCCGTGGTCGTCGCCGTGGGGGGCCGGCCCGCCCCCGCCACGGGTCTGCCCACCCGTACGGAGCAAGGGGATCTGCTCTACGTGACCTTCGCCGGGCACGGCGAATTCCCCCGCGTGGTCCTGGCGCCGGGCAACCACGAGCAAGCCTTCTTCCTCACCAACAAGGCCTTCGATCTCGCCGAGAAATACCAGATACCCTGCATCATCCTATACGACCAGTATTTCGCCGACGCTCTCTGGACGCCGGAGCCTTTCGACCTGGAGCGATTGCGCTATCAGGATTACCGGTTGCGCGGCGAGGAACTGCGGAACACGAGCGGCTACAAGCGGCATGCCCTGACGGAAACCGGCGTCTCGCCACTGGCGATACCAGGGGCTTCCGCAAACCTGGTCTTCACCGACAGCGACGAACACGATGAAGACGGGCATATTATCGAGGACGCGGAGACCCGCGTGAAGATGGTGCAGAAGCGCTACTTCCGCAAGCTGCCGCTCATCCGCCAGGAGATCGCGGGTCCCGAGTACTACGGGCCGGAAGACGCCGACGTGATCATAGCGGGCTGGGGCACCAATTGGGGCATCATGCGCGAGGCTGTGGATGCGCTGTCGTCCGAAAAGAAGATCGCCATGATGCACTTCTCCGAGCTGTATCCCTTTCCGGCGAGCGAGACGTCGGATTACCTGGACCGGCTGGCGAGCGCGCGGCACACCATTTGCGTGGAGAACAACGCGCGAGGCCAGTTCGCCATGCTGCTGCAGATGGAGACCGGCTTTCGCTTTAACGACTTCATCAGCCGGTACGACGGGCGGCCGTTCACCAAGGAGAGTTTTCTGGAGGAGATCAATGCCCATACCTGAGGATTGGCGGAGCGTGGAGCCGGCCTGGTGCCCCGGCTGCGGGAATTTCGGAATCCTCCGGGCCTTCACCAATGCCCTGCGCGACCTGGGCCTGAAGCCGGAAGAGATGGTGGTCGTCTCCGGCATCGGCCAGGCGGGCAAGTTCCCGCACTATCTCAAGTGCAACGCCTTCAACGGGCTGCACGGGCGTACTCTCCCCGTAGCGACCGGCCTGAAGCTGGCCAATCCCGAGCTTCTGGTGATGGTGACGACCGGAGACGGTGACTGCTACGGCGAGGGAGGCAACCATTTCATCCATGCCCTGCGGAGAAACGTCGGCATTAAGCTCTTCATCCATGACAACCAGATCTACGGATTGACCAAGGGGCAGGCCTCGCCTACCAGCGATATCGGTATGGTGACCAAGAACCAACCTTTTGGAGTTCTCATCGAACCCCTCAACCCCCTGGCGCTGGCCATCGCGCTGCAATGTAACTTCGTGGCCAGGAGTTTCGCGGGAGACCTGGATCACCTGTCGGATATGGTGAAGCAAGCCATCCAGCATCCCGGATTGACCCTGGTGGACGTCCTGCAGCCCTGCGTCAGCTTCAACCACCTCAATACCTTCAAGTGGTACCAGCAGCGAGTCTATAAGCTCGGGGACGACTACGAGCCCACCGACCAGCAGGCCGCCTTCGCCAAGTCCTTGGAGTGGGGGGACCGCATCCCTATCGGTGTGCTCTACCGCAGCGACCGCGCGAGCCTGGAGGACATCCACCCGGTGCTGAAAGCCGGACCCCTCATAAAGCAGGAGACGGACTTCCGCGCCAAGATGCAGGAGACCCTGCAGACGCTGTTCTAAGCCGCGGCGCCCATGTATGCGCGGGCCAGAACCTGGAAATGCTTGGATAGCCAAGGGGCGTTAGCAACGGGGTGAAGAAACGTCTTAACGATGCGCGGCGGCTGCTCCAGGAATTCCATAACGAGAGCCGCCACGGGTACGAAGCCTTGTTTATGGAGAGGTCCTTGATCATTTCCCTCTCCTTAGATAGACACCCCCTCTGGGTAGATTTGGCCTGAACGTGCTCCCCGTAACAGATGCGTAATACGGTTTCGCCTACCAGCCAGCGAAGCGAAACGCATCCCGCCAGCGGCAACAGCGCCTCTGGGATTTGCCCGAAAAAGAGGTCTAGGGACTGTACCCCATGACATCATGCCCGCCGTCCCAGCCTCCGTAGCCGAAATACATCGGCCGCTCGCAGATGATGCCTGGTCCGGAGATGACCCGGATGCGAGCGGAAAGCTGCAGGCCGGGCCCCGCGTGCTTATTGACGAAGAGAGTTATGCGGGTGCCGGCCGGTATCGTCTCGGTCACGGGCGGCATAGCTCCCCTTCCCTGTACGTAGTAAGTGACCTGAGCCATGGTCTCCTGACCGTTCGGGTTTTGCATGCACAACCATTCGTGGAATCCTTCTATAGTAGCCCCCTCCGCGAAGAACCAGTCGGTAGCCACGGCCGGTGCGCCAATCACACAAGTACCCCCGCTCCATTTGACTCCCTGATACGTGTAGCAGAAGTACATGGGCCGCTCCGCAAGAAACGCAGAAGAAGATGTAAGTTGCACCGAAATATCTTTACCCGCGCCGGCTTCCGCAGGCACATAGATCGTCTTGCGGCTCGCCGCGCCTATTTCGTAGCTTTTGTTCACAGGCTCCCCCTGCGCTTGCCCCGGTTGGTAGGTAACCGAAACGATAATGGGCGAGAGCCCCGGGTTTTGCAGAGTCAGCCACTCCTCAAATCCGGCCCGGGTGGTGCCCTCTGCGAAATAATACACCTTGGACAGCTGCGTAGCCCCCATAACGCAGTCCCCTCCTGTCCAGTTCCAGCCGCTGTTTCCCGAGTAATTGAAATACATGGGGCGTTCAGCCACAACGGGCTGGCTGGATTCCAACTTGAGTGAGGTCTCATGGGCACCGGGAAGCAGGTCATTTACCTTGAAAGAAGCACGGGAGCGGGCGGAGCAGGTCAGACCGGTCACTTGCTTCTCGCCCGCCTCCTGCGTCTGGAAGCGGAAAGTGAGGGCCGCATCCATTTCTCCCGGGTTGAGCACGCAGATATATTCGTCAAAGCCGGGACCGGTGTAACCTTCCGCGAAATACCAAGTGGTGGAGGTGGAAGTGGCCCCCACCACGTTAGAACCACCGGTGCACCCACGGTAATTGAAATACATGGGGCGCTCAGCCAGGATGGAAGAGGCGGATTCTACTCTCAGGGAAACCTGTTTTCCGGCACCCACCTTGGGATTGTTGTTGATATCCAGTGTTATACGCGAGCCGGCTGGGATCTCCACTTCCTCCTGAACGTCGTCGCCGCTCGCAAAGAGGTAAGTTACTGTAGCCCGGGCGGCGAAATCCTGCGGATTGCTGAGGCACAGGTACTCCTGGAAACCCTCGCCCGTGTAGCCCTCGGCGAAATAGAATGTGGACGCCGCTTGTGACCGCGGCCCGTCCTTTGCGAAGTCGACCGAGATGTTATGATCATCTGCCATATTATGGATGACGTACGGACTGACCAAGGGCTGGCTTGCACCGTTATCCATGACAGAGGAGATATGATATCCGGGGAACGGCGTGATAGCAAAGGATTGACCTGTGCCGTAGTTCGCATAGAACTCACCGGAGGGATTGATGGAACCCCCCGCTCCCGCGGTCGCCGTGACCCTGTAGCGGTCCGCAACGAAAGTGACCACCACGTCATGGTCCGCGGTCACGTTATTGATGACGTAGGGGCTGGAGTAGGGTCCCGGCACGGAAACACCTTTATCGCGGATAGATGCGATATGGTAATGATTTTCGGGCGTGATGGTTATGGAGGCGCTAACACCCGGCACTGTCTCCTGAGTTGGCGGAGCCGCCGTGCCGTGCCCACCCGTCACCGAAGCTGTCACCGTCCAGGTGTTGCTGAAGGTCACCACCACGTCGTGGTCCCCGGTCACGTTATTGATGACGTAGGGGCTGGAGTAGGGTCCCGGCACCAGGCCCCCGTTGTCCGTGATGGTCTTGATGTGGTAGCCGTCCTCAGACACTATCTGTATAGAAACAGATCCCCCATAGCCTGTCTCCGCCGAGGAAGGGCTGACCTGTCCCTGGCCCGCAGCGACTGAAGCCACGATCCGGAAGGGCCGCACAACGAACGGGCTGCTGCAAGCCAAGCCCGCTACATTGGTGACAGTCATCTGGATTTCCCCTCCAATGCCGGAGGGGACCTGCGCTTCGATGCGGGTATCCGACCAGGATTTGACCGTGGCCGGGACACTGCCGAAGCAGAGGCTGCCCGGCTCGATTCCAAAGCCCGACCCGGTAACGGCAACAGGCGCGTTTGCGGGGCCGTAAGGGGGTTCGAGGGCACTGATAGCCGGCGATGGAAATATCTTCTCGAGGGCCCCCAGGGCGTCTAAGCGCCCCCAGCCATAATGGTCATCGCGCCCGGCGGTGCCGAGATCCTTTGCTGTGGATATCATGCACTCTTCTACCTCGTCCGGCGCAAGGGAAGGCGACCGCGAGAGAATCAGCGAAGCTGCCCCCGCCGCCATGGGTGAGGCCATGGAAGTCCCCGACATGAAAGCGTAGTTGAGAGGCCGGTTCGCATCGGTGCAATAGACCGGATAGGTGGGCATGGTTGAAAAGACATCGATGCCGGGCGCGCTTAGATCGACATTGGCGTTGAAGTCCGAAAGGCTCGCCGCCTGGTCCCTGTTGTCGGTAGCGGCGACCCCGATGACGAGCTGATAACCAGCCGGGTAATTGATGGTGCCGTCGCCGCCGTTTCCGATTGCGGCGAATATAGCCACCCCCTTCCCATGAGCATAGGTTACGGCATCTTGTTCCGTTTCCGAGAACTGCGACCCGGCGAGGCTCATGTTTATCACCTTCGCTCCGTTATCCGCTGCATAGCGTATGGCTTCGGATATCAATGCGGCGTTGGTGCTGCCGCTGGAATCGAAGATCTTCAGCGGCATCAGCTCGGCACCGAAGGATATCCCGACAGAGCCCTCGCCGTTTTCCGCGGCACCTATGATGCCTCCCACATGAGTACCATGTCCGTAGTCATCGTGGGGTGCGGCGTTGGGGTTGGTCTGGAAATACAGGTCGAAACCGGTATTCGCTGACCAGGATGAACCGTTGTGCCGCCACTCCTGCCCCTCCCGGTAAACGTCCATCCCTGCATAATCGTAGAGATGATAATGATTCGTGCTCCAGCCTAAGAAAGACAAGCCGACGTTGTCGGTATGCAGCACCAGGTAGTAGGTGGCGCCCTCGACCAAACGCACCGGTTGGGAGAGCTGCCGGTAAATCTCCGCCTTTTCCCCCACCTCGGCGGGCGATATGGCGAAGGAGGCGAGGTCTGCTCCATCCCGGTTCTGCTTTAGCGAAACCGTTATGCCCCCGGTCGGGTTGCCTTTCTTGTCCAGCAGGACCCCCACATGTGTGAGCATCTCCCCCGTGCCCTGGATGGATTGGGCGACCGTCTGGTTGCCGGTGTCCAATCCGAAGGTGAAAGCGACGGAGCGACTGTCTTCCTGCGATATCCCCGCCCAGTTGTATCCGTTTACGTCATCCACAAACCCATTGCCGTCGTCATCCACGCCGTTCCCCGGTGTTTCATCCTCGTTTCGCCATATCCGGTCTCTCAGGTCCGGGTGATCTTTATCGATGCCAGTATCGATGACCGCCACGGTGACCGGATTCGTCGTTCCCTGCTCCAATCCCCAGGTTTCGCTTGCGCCGATGTCCGCACCGGTCGTGCCCGCCACACCCCCGATGGTCTGGCCATTGTTTTCCAGAGCCCATTGGTCCGGGAAACCGCTATCCGTGGGCGTGTACGCGACGGTCCGTACATGGTTGGGCTCGGCGTAGACGATTCCCGTGACAGGCTGAAGAAGGCTCAGCGCCTGCTCCACCGGAAGGCCCGGTCCCAGCTTCAACAGGTACGTCCGTCCCCCCGGCTTGCCGACCATGGATATCGCATTTCGTGTCCCCAGGATGTCGGCAATTTGGAGTAGTTTCCACGGACCGGCGTCATCGGCGAGCTTGACGATCAGGTCACCCGTCTCTTGAAGGGAATTTGGCCCGGCCTGTTCCGGTAGAGTTACCGACTCCGCTCGCACCGGGTTTAGCCCGGCCGAAGCAAAATTGCTTCCTGTGAGGATCACACCCATGATGAGCAGGATTGCACCGACCCCGCAACGTCTCATCCAGCGTGCCTTCGCTCTCCTCCGACTATACCGTTCGCCTGAATCCTTTGATCGCCTCATATAAAGATATTTACGTTTATTGGAAAGTATCTCACCCGCTCGCGGCAGGTGCGAGGCGATCGAGTGAGACCTGTCCTGCCCGATTCCAAGCGACACTACGGGCCTGAGAACCTGCGGCTGCTCTTGGTCGATCACGGCTCGCGGAAGGTCCCCAGGGGCAGTGGAGTCCGCATGGACGCATGAAGACGCGTGTGCTTGGATTTGCCTTTTACCGGGTTAGCGCGAACGAAGGACCCGACGGCGACACGCCTGGATGAAATCGCCCTTGCAAGCATAGGTAATGCCTGGAGGCCGTCGCATGAATCCCACCCAGACCATATAGCCAAAAGCCCGCTCTTGGGAAGGGGTTGCTCCGTGCTGGCTAGAAGAATATGGTAGTTAAGCAATACGATCAGAGGAGATCGCTACGCCCTACAACTTCATCCCCTGCGACCGCAACCAGACCTTCCTCATGCCTCCAGACATGCGGGACTGGCTGCGGGAGGAGAACCTGGCCTGGTTCGTGCCGGAATGCCTCGAGCTTATGGACCTCACGCCCTTTTACGCCCGTTACCGCCAGGATGGGAGGGGCGGCGCGGCCTTCCCCCCGGACGTTATGGTGGCCATCCTCACCTACGCCTACTGCACCCATGAGCGCTCCAGCCGGCGCATAGAGAGGCTCTGCCGCCGGGACGTGGGGTACCGCATCATCGCGGGTGGGGCCACCCCGGACCACGCCACTCTGGCCCGCTTCCGCCGGGAGTACCAGGCCGACATGGATGTCCGCCAATTGTGCTCCCAGGCTCCAAAACGGATTCTCGTTATCGCCAGCTATATCCGGAAGTTCATCGAACCGATGAGCGAAGGTCTCGGACGGGAAACGCGTTGGCACCACTTGGGGGTTCGTGAGAGTCCGGGCTAAGGATTCCGGTGGCCGAGTGGCCGAACGTCACGGTCTTTTGCCATCTACTACATCCTCCTTGCCCTAGGGATCTATAGCCTGGCTTTCCCGACCAAAGTGTATACGCATATCGGCGTTTTCGTCTGCGCAAGCATTTTGCTGGCGTGTTGCTTCCCTAGCGCCGCCTATCCGAATCTTAGCCTCACGGGAAAAACTCGAGCACAGTGACGCCGCTCTTCTCTGGGACAGGTTTAAGCATGCCCCCTCAGCACTCGAGGATTCATTGTTTCCCTACACAATACCAGGGAAAACGTATTCCCGGATGATGGTGATTCTCTTTATCGGTCGGAAAAAGTAAATTGCAAGAAAGGGGACCGTTATGTCTGGTCTGACTCGTCCTGCCGAATGGCCCGCTCTGTCTTACGTCGACTGGGCGGCTGCGCAGAAGACGCTGCAACTGTACACCCAGATCGCGGGAAAAGTCCGCCTCGCTCTCGAGCGACCCAGGCCGCAATGGGTGGGCTCATCGCTTCTACTCACAGCGCACGGCCTGACGACGAGCACAATGCCTTACGGCACGATGTCCGTGGAGATAGTCTTCGACTTCTATGACGACTCCATCTCCATTCTGACTAGCGAAAGAGGAACCAGAAGCATCGCCCTCGCTCCGGCACGCTGCGTCGCGGACGTTTATGCAGAACTCATGCGCGGCCTCAAGGAACTGGGCATACAGGTAGAGATCTGGACCAAGCCCCAGGAAGTCGAGGACACGACGCCGCTCGACCAGAACAGGCACGACTGCACCTACGAGGCTGATAAGGTCCGCAATTTCTTCCGGGTGCTTACCGCGGTTGCAGGAGTGTTCGACGAATGGCACGCCCGGTTCTTCGGCCGGACCAGCGTCCAGTTCTGGTGGGGCAGTTTCGACCTGTCACTCCTGGCATTCAATGGGAAGCCGGCCGTGCCGCCGCCCGGCGTTAACTACATCATGCGCTACGACCTCGATGCCGAGCATATGGCCGCCGGTTTCTGGCCTGGAGGTGAAGCTTCTCCCGATCCCATCCTCTATGCCTATATAGTCCCGCAGCCCCCCGGTTGCAGCGCAGCCTCCATCCAGCCAGAGTCCGCCGCATGGAGCGAAGAGATGGGTGAGTGGGTGCTCCCCTACGAGTCAGTGCGCCGTTCCGCGAACCCCCGCCTGGAGATCCTTCGGTTCCTGAATAGCGTGTACGAGCTTGCCGGCTCCCTGGGCGGATGGGACCTCAAGAGTTACGAATACTCCCCTCCCCCCGTCGAGGAACGCCTGAGGTCGGCTATCGGTCGTTAATAGACAGGCAACGTTGCGCACTGGTGTATCGCATATCAGAGCCACTGGTACGCCGACAACTTGTGGCCTCTTTAGACGCCCAACCACGCGGTTGGAGGCCCCATGAGCACAAAAGGTCCAGGGTTCAGGGGCCCGCCGGAGGGAGCCATATAGCCCGCACAGATATAGAGGTTCTCATTCACCTGGCGGATCTCATCGTGCATAGTATGGATGATGACGTGCCTGTTCTCCGGCGCGTAATCGAGGTGGAAGGAGTCCTTCCCGTCTTTTCCTATGGTGGTCGGACCCACGTATGTCCGCATCTTCCTGGTGCGGAGGAGAGCCTGCTCACCACCACAGCCCTTCCGGCTGAAGATGTTATAGCCCCATCCGGCGTTCTCTCCCTGAGCAGTGAAGGCCTTGCCCTCCCATTGCGCTTGCAGGTCCATAAGTCCCGTGGGAAATACGTGATGCGTGAAGAAAGCGGTAGCCGGCCCCAGCACCCCTCCGCTCAGGACCTTGGCTCTGTATTCTCCCTGCATTGAACCGAATTCAGGGGCCGGGGCGGCGAAGAAGAGTTGCATGGTGTCCGCGCGGCTAAGCTTCTCCACGTCGGCGTAGGTTGCCTTCGCCGGGTCAACGCCCAGGATCTCCTCCATGCTACGGCCATCCGGGGCGCGTTCGCCCGCTTGCCGGACATTGATGACGAAAAGGGCAACGTTGAGAAGGCCGCACGCTGTAAGGATTTTCAGAAGACCAGATCGTTTCATGTCGCTTTACCTCCCGCTCTAAGGTTTCGCAGTCGTTAGGGCATGCCAGGTATGCCGCTGCAGCCGCTCTCAGTCCTGCCGCCCAACCGTGGTCTTGGATGAGGTGGCAATGCCCAAGAGCCTGTTCAGCAAGTCCAGAATCGGGATAGGTGTGACAGCTTTTTCCAACGGTACCAGATAGACGGAGAGAGGAACCCCGATCATGCCTTTGTTTTTCTTGATGCCCACCATGATGCGCGTGGTCACGTCCTCGGGCTCGAGCATCTTGGTGAACCTCACCCGCTTGGCCCCAGCGAACATCCCCGTGGCCACCGTGTTGGGGCAGACATAGGTGAACTTGATCTTCCTGTATCCTTCCAGCCTCATCTCCTGGCGCAGCGATTCCGTCAAACCGATCACACCGAACTTGCTCGCGCAATAGTCGGTGATATACGGCACGCCCAAGAGCCCTCCGGCAGAGGCCATGTTCACGATATGTCCCGCTTTCTTTTCCATCATGCCGGGAAGGAATGCTTTCATGGTCCAGAAATGCGCCAACAGGTTGACCTTAATGGTCCGTTCTATGACCTCGTCCGGTTTCTCCAAGAAGGGATTGGACTTCACTACTCCAGCGTTGTTGACCAGTACGTCGATGACCCCGAACTCAGCAGCTACCTTCGCGGCAAGTTCGTAAACGCTTTGCCGATCGGATATATCGCAGACATAAGCCGCGACCTCACCCGACTTGCCCAATTCTTGACGGGCCGCATCCAGCTCCTGCTCGCGCAGATCCACGATGCAAACGCGGGCGCCCTCTTCCAGAAACAGCTTGGCCATTGACCTTCCCATCCCCAGCGCTCCGCCGGTGATGAGGACGTTCTTATCGCGTAGATCCTTCACGTTGATACCTCCTGGTTATTCCTTCCATTATCACGATATTAGAGGGTAGCCGGCGCGCAAGCAAAAATACCGCCTGCTACTTTGGCGGGTGGGCCCAGCAGGGCTGAACGCTGCGACGTCGCGGACTCCCCAAGAGGGGACTAGTCGTCCCCGCTCGGCGCTCGCGCAATCGCTGCTTCCCCCTATAAGTGAAGTATATGCTGGGGGGAATCCCCCCGACACCCCCGTCGCAGGTGCGAGTCCTGTCTCGTAGAACTCTAACAACCCGAAGCGCTGCCATAGTAAGGCGGCGCTTCGGGTTGGTGGGCCCAGCAGAACTCGAACCTGCGACACGCGTATTATGAGTCACAGCCTTAGGAATTTGAAGAAACCGCAGGTCAGTGTGCAAGTACCTGACCTGCGGTTTTCTTATACTGTTTTGCGGTGAGTCGCGCTGGGCTGCGGGACTTAGCGGTGAGACGGCCACAATTTTAGGCACGGTTTTTCGGATATGGGCACGTATGCAACACATTATACGAGCTGTCCAATCCAGCAATGCCGGCTCTATTCGGTCCTTCACGTGTACTTGCGATTCCTTAATCCCACCCCCCTGCCGCTCGCCACTGTCCTATGAATCGCTCGCCTGATGAGAATGCTGCAACAATGGGCTCTATGAATCTGACAATCAGTGCTGCTACACCAACCAGATCAGGCGGATCGGGAGTCAACCTGTTTTGGCTGCAGAAGGCCTTCCATTGAGCCCCCCTTGTTTCGTCAGCGGCATATTCCTTGATCCGCCTGCCCAAAGCAGCATCGACCGCTCTTTGGCGATTTGTGAAGGTCGCTTCAATTGCTGCTGCCAGGATCTCGCCATTGAAGTCGAATTGGCTCGCGAGCAGCCAGATATCGTAGAAGTCCTTGAGGCGGCTGTTCAGCATGCCAAGCCGTGCTATCGATTCCAGTTTCTCGGCTATCACACTCTCCCGGCTATAGCCTTTCAGGTGCGGTGCGGGCAGGTCGAGCAATACAGGATAATCGAAAGCCTTGGGACCGGGAACGATGGGGTCACCGAAACCGATATCGAGCTGAACAATCACACGAGCCGAACCGAGATGCGCCAGGATCCTGGCCCTGACGCCTGGGTATTCCGCGATATCTCTGATTGTTTCCACTTGAACGCTCCCTGCGTCGAATTCAATTCCGTCTGGGACGACCCGGACAGCGCAGATTTCCTTGACGATCGAAACGATATTCGCCAGGTCGTTCTTTGTCATCCCAAGGAAATCAATATCTGATGTGGGTCGCGAGAGAGGTGCCTCCCAGGAGAGCACTAGGAGCGCACCCTTGAGGACGAATTTCCTAGCGTGACGTGACTTGGCCAACCGATACAGGAAACGTTCTATGGCGTAGTACTGAAGTAGTTCGTTGAACGGCCTGCCCTCTTCTCTTGCCCTGTTCAGAAGTCGCCTGTGGATGGATACGGCGAGATTCTTCGGCTCGCGTTCACTCAAAGGATCGCCTCCACGTACGGGCGCATGATCTTTTCCACCCTGCATATGCCGGCGAATTTCATCAGATCGCCCACATCAAAATCCGAAGTGCGATAGTACAGTTTGAGGGCTTCTAGTGCCACATCCAGCCCAATCTGGTTTCTGAATCTGAAACAATCGGCAACAGTCTTGGCGGGAGAGTAGACGTGTACATTGATGCCATCGATCTGGTGTGTCTCAATCCCCTCGCTGAAAGCCTGCCCAGAGAAGCTGAAGAAATGGACTGGTGGATGATCGAGCCTCGGTTTCTCCGAATTCCTGGGCAGTGCGACGTATACATGGTG
The DNA here is from genome assembly GCA_023252035.1 of Actinomycetes bacterium. Lineage (GTDB taxonomy): Bacteria > Actinomycetota > Geothermincolia > Geothermincolales > JAHEXQ01 > JAHEXQ01. The sequence continues at coordinate 2,159 of JAHEXQ010000015.1, read as the reverse complement.
CGGAACCTGCGTCGTTAGCTCATAAAAAGCGAGCGCCGATATAAGGCAGATCACGCCTCGCGGAACCCTAAGCCCAACTACTGCGAGGTCTGGATTCGAGAGTGGTGGAAGGGTCCCCAGCCTGTATCGGCCCCTTGAGACACGCTCAAGGAGACCCTGATCCCGCATTTCGTACAGAGTACGGTACTGAACACCGGCTTTGATGACTTCCTTTGTAGCCATGACGCCGCCGTGTTGCTTGAATATTTCGATTACCCTGTTCATTGCCCGCTCGCTCATAATCGTTCACCCTGAATGATTATACCATCTTTAATTGATATATGTTGGTATATTCATTCATACTTCATGAGGGTGGTGGAGTAGGTGTACCATGTATCGGGCGTCGTTCAAACCAGTACTAGTTATCATCTGATGATGATGATGATGATGAGTTGTGACAGTTGTTTTGGGTATCAGATATGGTCAAAAGGAACCGGTGCCGTCCCTATCCTGGGGCACCAGCAGATTGAGCGTGCCCACCGCGGTGTAGAGCACGCGGGGCTTGTACCCGTTGCGGTAGCCCAGCCTGCCGCCGGTGCGCTCGTAGGGTTGCGCCCCCAGGTGCTCGGCCATCTCCAGCTCCAGGGCGCTCTGGCGGATGAACTCCAGCATGGGCCGGAAGGGGTTTCCCTCTCCCGAGGCAAGAATCGCTTGCAGGGCTTCCTCCATCGTCATAACCTTTTTCTTAGCCATCTTTCCCTCCTTGGGTAGGTGTTTTGGTCACTCCTATCTTGGAGGGAGATGGCTGCCCTGGCAAAGGGCTTGCCTCACTCAGGGCTATTTACGGAAGAGTATAGGCGCAACCCCATAACTCGGTAAACTCGGGCTAGGAGGTAGTGAACCATGTCCCAGGAAACAGGTCTAGGCAACGAGTCGCTCTTCTTCCTCCAGGGTAGCGTAGAGCACTTTGGAAACGGGGTGCACATGCTGCAACTTTTCTCAAATATCTGCATCATCGAGACAGCAGAAGGCGTCGTCCTCTTTGATGTCGGGCTGGAGCTTAACGGCCCACGTATCATAGACGAGGTTAGGGCGATCACGGACAAACCGGTGAAGTACATCATCTATGGACATGGTCACGCCGACCACGCCTTCGGGACGCAGGCGATTCTCATGGATTCGGAAACGCGCGGCCATCCCAGGCCGGTTATCCTGGCCCACGAGAATGTCGGCAAGAGGTTCGACCGCTATCAGCGCATGCTCCCATACCACGAGCATATAAACAGGATCCAGTTCGGCATCCCGGAGAACATACCGTCGTTCTCGAGTACCTACACCTATCCTGACGAGACGTACCGGGATACTACGAGTTTCAACCTGGGAGGCACAACCTTCGAGCTGAGGCATGCCATGGGGGAGACCGATGACGCGACATGGATGTGGATCCCGGAGCTTAAAACTGTGTGCGTTTCCGACCTTTGGGTGTGGTCCTGCCCGAACGTCGGCAATCCCTTCAAAGTACAACGATATGCTCTAGGGTGGGCGGAAAGCCTGGAGGCAGTGGCGGCCCTGTCACCCGAATTGATGCTTCCCGGCCACGGTGCAGCCATCGCGGGGGCGGAGGAGATCAAGGACGGGTGTCTCACGGTCGCTCGGGCTCTGCGGTTCCTCGATCACCAAGTCGTCTCTATGCTCAACAACGGGAAGTGGCCTGAGGAGATACTGCGCTCCTTCGAGTGGCCTGAGGAGTTCGCCAGAAACAAGTACCTGGCGCCGATATACGGCCATCCGTACTTCGTGGTGCAGGGGATACTGCGCCTCTACCACGGGTGGTTCGACGGAAACGCCTCACACCTCTTTCCGTCCTCGACTGCCGAGATCGCACGAGAGATTGTCGGCCTTATCGGTGACTCGGACAAAGTGCTGGCCCGCTCAAGAGCCCTGGCTGAAGACGGCCGAGCCCAACTGGCGCTACACCTGGTCGACCTTGTTCTGGACTCCGGCGCGGCACCGCACGATGAGGCGCTTGAGATGAAAGCCAGGCTACTCGAATCCCTGGCAAATAGTGAAGATAGCTTTATCGCCCGCAACATTTTCACTTCGAGTTCATCGTGGCCGGCTCGAGGCGGGTGAATGGGACGCCATGAACAAAGGTATATCTGGATGTTCGAACAGGAACC
>JAHEXQ010000014.1 GCA_023252035.1 Actinomycetes bacterium | reverse complement strand
TCTCGAAGGTGAGCCACCACTCGCACTGGTGGATTATCTTCTGCATGGGCCCGGGCAGATGGCCCTGGTGACGCCCGTACTCGGTGGCATGCACCGTGGCCACCATGGGAATGCGGTAGGCGTGTTTCAGGGCGATACTGGCATGTGCCACCAGCCAGTCGTGCGCATGGATGACGTTCACGGACCCTACGCGCTCGTTGATGATGGGCACTGCCCGCTCCATGAGGGCCATGTTGAACTGCAGCGTCCAGGCCACCCAATCGTCCTGAGGTATCTCGGGCGGGTAGAGGGGCACCCGGTGGATGTGGACGCCCTCGCTCTTCTCGTAGTCCGGCGCTCCGAATACGTCCTTGGTCACCACGTGGATGTTGGCGCCCTGCTTGGCCAGGTTGGTTGCCAGCTTGTAAACGTGGGTGCCGAGTCCCCCGATGATGCGGGGCGGATATTCCCAGGAGAGTAGCAGGATGTTCATATGACCCCTTCAGCGCGCCGACAGGAAGCAAGCCGATTCTATAAAAAACGGGAGCGAATGGCAAACCACGAGGCGAGAGAGATTACGGTCAACGAAGAGTAGGCAGCCCCTTCCCTGCAGGCTCAGGACTATGTCCAGGAGCATGCGTGTATGGCTTTTGGTCACCCCGGTAGTACCTGCGCTTGAGGGCGGTTTTCCCAGCAAGGTCATTACCCTGCGCGCTCGAAAACACGGGGTCCGCCAGGGCGCGAGGGTTTCTGCTCAAGAAGAGGCTCCTCCACGGCGGAAAAAATCTCGGAAAGCGCTTCTGTCGCCATCTTCAGCGTCTCGTCCCGCAGATGTTTCTTCACCGCCCCGAAGCCCAGCTCTCCTTTCCGGTATCGCTCCATGATTTCTGCTGCCATATGCACGAGAGGAACCTCTTTCCTGAGCTTGCTCTTTTATTGCACATCAGGTACCAGAGGTCTCCCTCATGCTTTGGGAAAACCTCGCCTACGAATGTCTTGCATGAACCGCTTGAAGGTATGCAGGCTGCTAACTACAATCCGGGGCTTGCTCCGAAAATAGCATTCACATCCGCGACGGCGAGCTACCTTGTCACCGGCGGATTGGTTGACGGGGAGGATGTCTATATACCGGCGAGGTAGAGGGTCACCCTGGATATCAACGACAGCGTCGGGGCGGATGAAGAAGTTGCCCTGGTGGTTGGCTCCCTGGACAATAGCATGGCGTAGGGCCCCTGTATTTCAACTACGGTGGGATGGACCGGCGGCCACGACGTGGTCGGCTACAGCCCTTAGGGGGGGGCGATTCAGGGAACCCGGAGAGAGTATTCCCGGAAGCTGAGGGTGGGGAAGAGCCGGTCCACTTCTTCGATGTACGCGAGGCGGGCGGCGTCCTCCTCGCCCGAGGCCATGGCCAGTAACTGCTCGAAGCGCTCCAGGTGGGCCGAGAAACGCTCCCGGGCGTAGTCTCCCGCCTGTTCCCGCGTAACCATGAAAGGCCAATCGCTTCCCTGCAGGAGCAGAAGTTCACGCAGCGCCTGGTCCAGAGCGCGACGCTGCGGCTCAGCTTCCAGATCGGGAGGATGCGCCGCGGTATCGCGCATGCGGGCATCGCAGCGGTTCACCTTCTCCAGCATCTCCTCGGTCAGCGGATTCCTCCACGTATAGAAGCTCTCCCGCAGGCCCCAGGAGGTCTCGCCCGGCCACAGTCCATCGGAGACGGACCCACCCACTAGGTCGAGATAACCGGACGGAGTAACCAGTTCAATGTCAGGACGGGCTTCGGCCGCATCGAGCACGCCGCGCAGCCAATCCAAGCCCTCGTACCACCAGTGGCCGAACAGTTCGGTATCGAAACAGGCATGGATCACCGGCGGATGCGCGTGCTCCAACCGCGCCGCGGCATCCGCCAGCTCCCGCGCCATAGCTTCCACGAAGACGCGGGCGTCCTCGCGAGCGCGAGCTTGTGCCGCCCCCGGTTCATAGGGGAGCTTGCTCTCGATAGGTGTATCCAGCGAGGTGATGCGCCAGTACTGCAAGCCGTGGCCGTCCAGGTCGCGCTTGGGATAGTCGCGGTATTCGCCGTGCGAGGGGAGCCCGTCGTGCGCCCAGACCAGGTCGTAGGGCAGGGGATGTACGGGCAGTATGGCCACCGGCCCGCCCTCCAGCCGGTAGGCCTGTGTCGGGAACTGCCCCTCAGCCAGCGCGGAATGATGCAGTGCCGTGTACCGCAGGTTATTACCGGCCAGCAACTGGGCGAGGCCGCGGCCCGGCTCGAAGGCGCATTCCGGCAGCCAGAAGCCTGCGGGATAACCCGCGAATGTCTCCCGGTAGGACTCCAGGCCCGTCTCCAACTGCACGCGCCGCGCGGCGTCGGAGGGGAGCAGGGGGAGATGGCCATGGGTGGCGGCGCTGGCCAGTACCTCCAGGCAGCCGGCTTTGCGGGCGTCCCGCATGGCGGCCGGCAGATCCAGCGCGCCCGCGCTGCTGATCGCATCGAAATGAGCTGTATAAGTCTCGAGATAGAAAGCGGCTACTGCGTTCTTCCAGGTGTCGTCGGGCAGGCGCGGCCTCTCCGCCTCTTCCGCGCACTGGCGCATCTTATTCTCGAGATATGCGGTGAGGCGCCTCCGCAGGTAGCGGTCGGCCAACTGTTCGGCCAGCACCGGCGTGAGGGTCACGGCTAATCTGCCGGCGGCCTCACCCCGTGCCAGGTCGCGCAGGAGCCGTGCGAAGGGCAGGTAGCACTCGGCCCAAGCTTCCAGTATCCACTCCTCGCCGCAGGGCCAGTCCCCGTTCTTGCGCACGTAGGGCATGTGGGTATGCAGGGTGATGGCCAAGTATCCGGCGGGTGCCGGCGACAAGGACCTACTCCCCGGCCTTCGTGCAGGTGCCCATGAAGTCCAGGGCTCCGTCCAACCCTTTCCGGGCCATGCGGAAATCCGCGGTGCTGATGCGCGGCACAAACCAGCGGTCGCGATAGAGTTGCAGCAGGCGCCGCCATCCATGCCGCGGTTCAGGACCCAGCGGTTTGAAGCCGGCGAGCCTCGGGCCATGGAAGACCCCCTGCACATCCACCTGGCCGAAGAAGCGATAGGCGTACTCCTGGAACTCTTTAGCATCGAACTCGAAGATGTGGAAGGGGCAGACGGGGTGGTCCTGGCCCGGCGAGATTACCAGGCGGTTGGGCGTGGTCAGGAAGGCTTTACCGCCGACTCGCAATACGCGCACTATCTCCCGCATGTAGCGGTCCGGCTCGTGCAGGTGCTCCAGCACCTGGAGGGAGACCACGGCATCGAAGCTGCCGTCGGGATAGGGGAGGGCATAGACGTCTCCGTAATCGAAGCGCAGGTTCGGGCGGCGATACTTAAGCCGCGCGTGATAGACGGCTTCGGGAGCCAGGTCCAGCCCCACGACCTCCGTAGCCCGGTCGGCCAGCAGGTCGGCTCCGTAGCCCTCCCCGCATCCCAGGTCCAGTAGGCGTGCTCCATCCACCAGTGGAAGCAGCTCTCTATAGGCGAAGAGATGACGCTGGAACCAGTAGTTCTCCTCGTCGATGTCGGGAAGCGTCCTCTCGCCCGTCAGGATGAGGGGCGGGTAGGTCTTCCCCGGTAGGTCCTCGAAGCAGGGCTCTTCGTTCATGGCTTCAGTCTCTCTTCTCGGAATATCTTCAGATGCATGCACTATAATACCACCTGCTCTGTCGCTGCCGCAGAGGCTGTTGGTCCTATCTTCAGCCCGCTCCGCGGCTGCTGGCTTGAGCTCGGGCCAGGTAGCCTTGACCGTCACCCCGGTCGCGCCGTGCTCTTTGACCTACTGACGGACGAGGAGTCCCACCAGGATATCCAGGATGCCGGCGACCACCGCGAAAATGCCCATGTATGACAAGCAATATCAAGGAGGTTGACAAAAGGGTCTCAGACCCTTTTGTCAACCTCCTTGCGTCATCTTCCGTCGGGCGGAGGTCCCGGCGGGCGGGGCATGCTCAGGCTCGTGGCGGCCGCCGCCAGCATCACGCCTCCTATCACCAGCAGGTAGTAGTTGCTGAGTATCCAGCCCGCCATGAACAGCAGGGCTGCAGGAATTCCCAGAACCATCCAGAGCTGGTGAATGCCCACTCCATCACTTCACTTTACGAGTTTAAGGAGCAGCTTGAAGTCCTCGTTATCGGCCCGCTCCACTATCTCATACATGATCATCTCCGTGGTGCCCAGGATGGCTCCCGAGCGGTCCATCTTGGCCAGACCCGCCAGGTGGTCGCTCTCGAACCTCGTCCCGCAAGCGCCGCGCACGACGTGCACTTTGTAGCCCCGGGCCAGGGCGTCGTGCACGGTCTGGCTCACGCAGACGTGGGTCTCGATGCCGCAGACGAGTAGGTTCTTGGCGCCCGCGGCGATGAGCGCCTCTTCAAACTCGGGCACCCCGAAGCAGGAGAAGACGCGCTTCTCCACGGGGTTGTAGGAGGGGAGGGCCCCCTGCACCCTCGGAATGGTATCCCCCAGGCCTTTCGGGTAGTGTTCCGTAAGGACCACCGGGATATGGAAGGTGCGGGCGAAGTCTATCATTCTCACGGTATTCTCCACAGCGGAATCCGGGTTGTGCAGCATGTTCACCAGCTTTTCCTGGTAGTCGATGACCACCAGGGCTGTGTTATCCTTGACGGCCAGGTCTGGATGTCGCATCTTCTTCCCCCTTCGCCTAAGAGTCCGATCAGCCCAGGTAGTTCAGCACCAGTTCGCTGCCGGCCAGGGCCGAATAGAAGGCGGTGTCGCCCCCGGTGCCCTCCGCCTTGGTGGTGTCGCCCGCCAGGAAGCAGTTGGCGATGCCAGGGATGGTGAAGTCCGGGCGGTCCAGCCGGGTCTGGCCCGGCTTGGGCAGGAAGCCGTCCACCATGGGAATGAACAGTAGCCTTTCCCACTCCAAGGCCTCCCAGATACCGGGGAACATCTCGCCCAGCATCTTCTTGAGGTTGTCCGCTTCCCGCTGCATGCGCTCGTCGCTGCGCAGCCAGCCGGCGGGAAGGGGATAGTACCAGGTCCCCAACTGCTTGCCTGCCGGAGCCGCCGAGGGATCGACGTTAGAGGTGAACTGGCCCATGGTCACCGGATCGGGCGTGACGAGGAGACCGCTCTTCTCGGTTATCTTTCTGGAGAGGGCGAAGTCCAGGCTGACGCCGGCCGTGGGAATGAGGCTCTGAGCGTACTTAACGAACTTGTGGGGCAAATCTTTGCCCCCGAAGAGGTCGGGCAACTGCTGCACGGGGATGGCGCTTATGACCACCGGGGCCGAGAAGGTCTGGCCATCCGCCTTCACCGAATCCACCTTGCCGTTCTTGACGGTGATACCCTCCACGTTGACGCCGGTGCGCACTTCGCCGTTGGAATCGATAGCGGCCTTGAGCGTGTCGATTATCTGTTTGGTCCCGTGCTTCGGGTAGGCGACCTTCACTTTGGCTTTCAGAGCGGCTTTCAGATACGCGCCGAACTCTCCCGCCGAGCTGTTCTTCAGGTCGGGCGCGATGATCCCGATGCCCGAGAGCACGCGCATGAGCATGAGCGTCTCCTTCGGCGTTGAGCGCGAAACCATCTCGTCCACGGCTTTGCCGTAGAGCTTCTCGGGCTTGCCGGCCACCAGCTTCACCAGCATGAGTGCGGCTTTAAGCTTGCTCTTCGTAGATATGGCCTTTGATTTCACGATTTTGGCAACGCTGTTTGGCAGGGGCACGAATTTCCCGTTAAGCCATAGCTCCGGCTCGCCCGGCTCGATGAAGTCCAGCGTCTTTCCTATCTTGCGGAAGACCGCCGCCGCCGCCCCTTCTGAGCTATTACGGTTGGCATGGATGCCGTATTCCAGGAGGAAACCGTCCTTCTCGATATAATGCGCCCGGCCACCCAGGATAGTGGCCTTCTCCAGGAGCAGGACCTTCTTGCCGGAATACGCCAGGATGGCGCCCGCCGATAGCCCGGCATAACCGCCGCCGATGACGATGACATCTGGTTCCATAGTTAGACCCCTTTCTGAACCTTTCCGTACGGGAATCGGGTATTCTTGGTTAACAAAGGTTTGCGGTAACAAAATATCATAAGCTAGATACCAAAATTAACTACAATCTGGGGTCAGCCCCCGTCTTGTAGTTGGCAAGCGGGGAAGGGAGGAGCATGAACAGGCAGCGCGTTACATTTCAATCGGCCGGTGCTGATGCCTTGCGGTTGGAAGGAGTGCTGGCCCTGCCCGAGACCGGGGAGGTCAAACCGCCCGCGGCGTTGCTCTGTCACCCGCATCCCATGGGTGGGGGCTCCATGGACGCCGGGTTGCTCCTGTCCCTGGAGTCTGCCGTGACCGCCGCAGGCATCGCCACGCTCCGCTTCAACTTCCGGGGAGTGGACGGCTCGGAGGGAGTCTCCACGGACGGGGTGCTGGAGACGGAGGATGTGGAGGGTGCCTGCCGCTTTCTCGCGTCGCGCTCCGAGTTGGATTCCTCCCGGCTCTTCCTGGCTGGATGGTCATTCGGCTCCTGGGTGGGATTCCGCTGGGTCTTGGAGACGGGAAGGGCGCAGCGGGCAGCGCTCGTCTCGCCGCCCACGGCTATGTACGATTTCTTCGAGAACCTGCCCGCCGGCGAACCGCCCTCCTTCGAAACCCTCATCATCGCCGGCGACCGCGACCAGTTCGCAGGCCCTGCCGACCTGAAACGCCTGGCCGGCCTCACCGGCGCCGACCTGAAACTCCTCCGCGGCGCGGACCATTTCCTCTTCGGCCACGAAAGGGAGATCGCCAGGGAAGTGACCGACTTTTTCATGTGAGAGTGCAGCCGTGACAACAACCCTTGTTCCCATGTCAAGGCGCCGCGCAAGCGGTGCCGGTAAAGCGCTCTATATATTGCATTGATAAGGCGGTTTGGATATAATACCCGCGACAACGCTGGGTGTGGTAAGCTGTCTAGCTTTTCCAGGATGCACAAGAAATTATGGTAAAGGAAACTACGACGCTATCACTTTCACCATAAGCTCTTTCTTCTGAAAAGCTTCTGAAGCGAAAGGGATAAAAAAAGCAGCCGTAGTACACGTATCGCAAGAATTTGCAGGCAGCACGATCGTCGGGGTTCATTCGAATCAAGCGCTTCCGAAGGATGAAAGGAGAGGGTAGCCGCACAGATAACCCAGTTTTTCCACTCTTGATGGCAGTTCACCTTTAGGAGAGAACGTAGCTGTTGCCACCGAAGAAAGGAGTAAAGCATGCCGGTACCTAGCGATCTTGATATTGCACAGGCGGCTAAGCTTCTTCCGATTCTGGAGATCGCGAAGAAGATGGGTCTTGAAGAGGACGAGATCGATTTTTACGGTAAGTACAAGGCCAAGGTGGACTTCGAAACAGTCCTGGAGCGCCTTAAGGGCCGCCCCAACGGCAAGTACATCGACGTTACCGCCATCACCCCCACGCCTCTCGGAGAGGGGAAGACCGTTACTTCCATCGGGATTACCGAATCCCTCGCGAAAATCGGGAAAAATGTTGTTCTAGCGCTGCGCGAGCCTTCCCTCGGGCCGGTCTTCGGCATCAAGGGCGGGGCGGCCGGCGGCGGTTACTCGCAGGTAGTGCCCATGGAGGACCTGAACCTGCATTTCACCGGGGATATCCACGCGGTAGGAGTCGCCAACAACCTGCTGGCGGCCATGATCGACACCTCCATCCTCCTGGGCAACAAGCTTAACATCGACCCGCTCTCCATCTCCTGGCGTCGCAATGTCGATATCAGCGACCGCGCCCTGCGCGACATCGTCATCGGCATCGGCGGGCGTGAGAACGGCTATCCGCGCCAGACCGGCTTCGATATAACCGTGGCCTCCGAGGTCATGGCCATCCTGGCCCTGGCCACCAGCCTCAAGGACATGCGCGCAAAACTGGGCCGAATTATCGTGGCCCAGACCTATGACGGGAAGCCGGTTACGGCCGAGGACCTGAGGGCTGCCGGCGCCATGACCGTTCTCCTGAAAGACGCTCTCAAGCCCAACCTCATCCAGACACTGGAGCACAACCCCTGCCTGATGCACGCGGGCCCCTTCGCCAACATCGCCCACGGCAACAACTCCATCGTTGCAGACCAGGTAGCCCTGAAGTGCGGCGACTACGTGGTGACGGAGAGCGGATTCGGCGCGGATATGGGCGCAGAGAAGATGATGGATATCAAGTGCCGTTACTCCGGGTTCAGCCCCGACTGCGTGGTCATTACCAGCACCATACGGGCCCTCAAGATGCATGGCGGCGCTTTCGAGGCGAGGCCGGGCAAGCCCCTCGACGAGGAACTGGTCAAGAAGGAGAACATGCCGGCCCTCGAGGAGGGAACAGGGAACTTGGTGAAGCAGATCGAGAACATGAAGCTCTTCGGCGTGCCGGTCGTGGTCACCATCAACCAGCGCACTACCGACACCGAGGCGGAGATCGCCCTGGTGAAGAAGCTTGCGGACGCCGCCGGTGTGGCTGCCTGCGTGCCCGTCGATGTGTGGGCCAAGGGCGGAGAGGGCGGCAAGGAAGCGGCCCAGGCCATCGTCGATGCCTGCGAGCAGCCCAAGAACTTCAAGTTCCTCTACGAACTGGATGCGCCCATCAAGGCCAAGATCGAGGCCATCGCTACCAAGATCTACGGTGCGGACGGGGTGGACTATGCGCCCCTGGCCGAGCAGAAGATAAAGACCTTCACGGAACAGGGACTGGACAAGCTTCCCATCTGCATGGCCAAGACGCACCTGTCGCTGTCCCACGACCCGAACTTGAAGGGCGTGCCCAAGAACTACCGCCTGCCCGTGCGTGACATCAAACCGTCGGTGGGCGCCGGCTTCCTCTATCCGCTCTGCGGGGAGATGCGCACCATGCCCGGCCTGCCCTCGGTGCCGGCCGCGGTCAACGTGGACATCGACGAGAACGGAAGGACCATGGGCCTCTTCTAGGAGGCGACTGAGTTTGTACCGGTCATTGTCCCATAAAGGCGGCGACCGCGAAATATAGGGAAAAGATGCCCCGGCCTCGGGCCGGGGCATCGCTCAGGAATTTAGTTGAGGATTCGCTGCAGTTGGAAGAGACTTGCAAGATACTTTTTCAGCCCGAGAATGAGTACATCGTCGTAAAAAAGGGGGAAAACCTCCTCAAAGCGGCCATGGCGGCGGACGTGCATATTAATGCATCCTGCGGAGGGGCCGGGAGCTGCGGCAAATGCAGGGTGGTCATCGAGACCGGCGAAGTGGAGAGGGACCCCTCTCCCAAGCTGACGGAGGCGGACATCGCCCAGGGTTACGCGCTGGCCTGCCGTGCCACCATCCAGACGGACCTCACCGTCGGCATACCCATCGAGTCCCAGATTGGGGATAAGCGCATCTTCGCCCGCAAAGAGCCGGTACCCGTGGCCGGCCACATCCTCTCGGCGGAGGAGTGGCAGGAGCGGCTCCCCAAATGGGACTTGAGCCCCTCCACCCAGAAGGTGCATCTCACCCTGGACTCGCCCTCGCTGGACGATAACACCAGCGATGCTGAGAGGGTGAAGCGGGGCCTCTCGGTAAATGCCGGAATGCGCGACGTAGTGGTTGATTTCCCGGTACTGCAACGGCTCCCCAACATGCTGCGGCAGAGCGGCTGGGATGTGACCGTGACGGTTCTGGACTCCGGCGAGGAGCTTCGCGCCGTGCGCATCGAACAGGGAGACACCACCGCCCGTCAATCGGCCATCGCCATCGACGTGGGGACCACCACCATCAGCGCCGAGCTACTGGATCTGAAGACCGGCACGGTTACGGCGAAGGCCTCGGATTACAACGCGCAGGTGGCCTTCGGCGAGGACGTAATCACGCGTATCATCTATGCCACCAAGGGCACTGGCCTGGCCAAGCTGCAGTCCGTGGTGGTGGGGACCATCTGGAACCTCATCAAGAACCTGGTGGAAACGGCGGATATCGAGTACTGCAATGTGACCCACATCGTGGTCGCGGGCAACACCACCATGATGCACCTGCTGCTCGGACTGAATCCCAAGTACATCCGGGAGGAGCCTTACATCCCTTCGGGGACCTTCTTTCCCTGGGTGAAAGCGTCCGACCTGGGGTTGCGCATCGCGGCCGGCGTTTACCTGTACGCGCTGCCCTGTGTCTCCAGCTACGTGGGCGGGGATATCACCGCCGGGATACTCGGCTCCGGCATCTTCAACACCGATAAACTCACTCTATATATAGATATCGGGACCAACGGCGAGATGGTGCTGGGCAATAAGGACTGGCTGCTCTCCTGCTCCTGCTCCGCCGGGCCCGCCTTCGAGGGCGGCGGCGTGAAGCACGGTATGCGCGCTACGCGTGGGGCCATCGAGCAGGTGCGCATCAACAAGGGCAACTTCGAGCCCATGATACTCACGGTGGAAAACAAGCGCCCCATCGGCGTCTGCGGCTCCGGCCTCATCGACTGCCTCTCGGAGATGTTCCTGTCCGGGGTCATCAACGAGAAAGGGAAGATAAACCTGGACTTGCCCACCAACCGGGTGAGGGCCACCGAGGGAGCGTCGGAGTACGTGCTGGTGGGGGCGGAGGACTCGGCCACGCGCCGCGACATCGTCATCACCGAGGTGGATATCGACAACCTCATGCGGGCGAAGGCCGCCGTCTATGCCGGCATCCAGATACTTGTGCACTCCATGGACCTGGAGATGGAGTTCATCGAGGAGCTGCTCATCGCCGGCGCCTTCGGCCGTTACCTGGATATTGAGAAGGCCGTGACCATCGGGCTGCTGCCCGACATCGGTTTTGACAAGATAAAGTTCGTGGGCAACGGGTCTCTCCTGGGCGCCCATCTCTCGTGCCTCTCCAAGGAGTTGCTGGTGAAGGCCCAGGAGATAGCGCGCCAGATGACCTACCTGGAGCTCTCCGCCAATCCGGGCTTCATGGATCACTATATCTCGGCCCTCTTCTTCCCCCACACTAACCTGGAGGATTTCCCCAGCGTGGCGGCCAAGCTCGCGGAGGTGCGGGCCATGCAGAGCGCCATGCGTGCGCAGGATGCAGGGAACGGGGTGATCGCATGAGCATGGTGATAGCCTTCGCCGGAAAGGGCGGGACCGGAAAGACCACGCTGGCGGCGCTGACCGTAGCTTATCTCAAGCGCACGCGCGGTAAGCCGGTGCTGGCGGTGGACGCGGATGCCAACTCCAACCTGGACCAGGTGCTCGGGGTGGAGATGCCCAAGACCATCGGGAACATCAGGGAATTCCTGACCCAGAATATCTCCAAGCTACCGGCGGGTATGGCCAAGGAAGTATGGGCGGAGTCCCTGGTGCAGCAAGCGCTGGTGGAGGAGGAGGGCTTCGACCTCATCTCCATGGGGCGGCCGGAGGGGCCGGGATGCTACTGCTACCTCAACAATATTTTTCGGCGCTACCTGGACATCCTGTCGGGCAATTACGATTACGTGGTCATCGATAACGAGGCCGGCATGGAGCATCTTTCCCGGCGCACGACGCGGGGCGTGGACATCATGTTCATCGTCTCCGACGCGAGCTTCCGGGGGGTGCGCACTGCCGGGCGCCTGGTGGAGCTGGCCAGGGAACTGAACCTGGACATCAAGAAGATGGCCCTGGTGATGACACGCACGAACGGGTTGCCGGAGAGCTTGGAGGAGGAGATACGTGCGAGCGGGCTGGAACTGGCGGCGCGCGTCCCCGAGGACCCGCTCGTGCGGAAGCTGGATATCGAGGGGACGCCCCTCACGCAGCTGCCGACCGAAAGCGAGGCTCGCCATGAAGTGGAGCGTATGCTCGACGTTTATCTGGCCGACTGGCCAGGTTGACAAAAGGGTCAGACCCTTTTGTCAACTTAGGTGGGAATTGTTACGTAGCCAATCGAGAACCGGTGAGATAATATTGGTTCGGGACCGGAGGTCTAAATGTATATTGAGAAGCCTTTAGTCGCATTCATGGACAAGCTGGCTTCCAAGTCCCCTGAGCCGGGCGGCGGGAGCGGTTCGGCTTTGGTAGGCGCATTGGGCGCGGCACTTGTCTCCATGGTGGGGAACCTCACGTCGGGGAAAGATAAATACGCCTCGGTACAGGACCGTATCGAGGAACTCCTTACGAGCTCCGAAAAGGCCCGGCACGAGCTTCAGGATCTCATCCAGAAAGACACCGAGGTTTACGGTGTGCTGGCCGAAGCCTTCAAGATGCCCCGCGACACGGATGAGCAGAAGGCCGAACGCGGTCGCAAGATCCAGGATGCGCTCTTAGGGGCCACGCAAGTTCCTCAAGAGATAGGCGAGCGCTGCCTCGACATATGCAAGCTCGCCCTCACCGCTGCGGAGATAGGCAACGTAGGAGCGGTTAGCGACGCTGGAGTCGGGGCACTCATGGCCGAGGCCGCCGCCCAATGCGCTGCCCTGAACGTCAAGATAAACCTGGGAAGCATTGAGGACAAAGAATTTTGTGACCGTACGTGGAGCCGCGTCCAGGAGATCCTGGCCGAAGCGGCTGACCTGAAGCGGACAGTGGTGAAGATCACCTACGAGAAGCTTGGTTAGTTTTTGCAGAAACTGTTCCAGTCGCGGAAGAATCGATGAAAGGAGCGTTCGGGATGGGTCAGGTTATAGACTGTGTGGCCATTGGCGATGTTCTGATGAAGGAGCTCGTGGCCGAGACTGAGGCTCTGAAGGCTAAGGGGATCACTCCCGGTATAGCTACCCTGCTGGTCGGGGACGATTTTGGTTCGAAAATGTACAGGGGCCAGGTGGAGAAGTTCTGCGAAGAGGCTGGTTTCGTCTATTTCAACGAGAACCCGCCGGCGGACGTCGACGAGGCCGGGGTCATCGAGATCGTGAAGAAGCTCAACGCGGACCCGGCGGTCAGCGGTATCCTGCCGCTGCGTCCTTTCCCGGAGCACATCTCCGATAGCGCGGTCATCAACTCCATCGACGTGAACAAGGACATCGACTGCTTCCACCCCTATAACAGCGGCAAGATGGCGCTGGGCGAGCCGACCTTCCCGCCGGCCACCCCCTCCGCCGTCATCGAGATCCTGGACCGCTACGCGGCGGAGAAGGGCATCGACAACAAAGACTTCTACGAGGGCGCCGAGATAGTGGTCGTGGGCCACTCCAACACGGTGGGCAAGCCCGCCGCCTTCCTGGCCCTCAACCGCAACGCCACCGTCACCGTGGCGCACGTATTCACCAGCATGAAGGGCAACCTGGGCAAGCACACCCTAGGCGCGGATATCCTCATCGTGGCCGCGGGCAAGGCCGGGCTCATCACCGCGGACCTGGTGAAGGAGGGCGCTATAGTCATAGACGTGGGTATCAACCGCGTGAACGTGCTCGATGAGGCGGGCGAGCCGGTCCTGAACGAGAAGGGCAAGCCCAAGACCAGGACCGTCGGCGACGTCGATTTCGATGCGGTCGAGCCCAAGACCAAGGCCATCACCCCGGTGCCGGGGGGCGTGGGCTCGGTCACCAACCGGATGCTTATGCGGAACGCGCTCAAAGCTTGCAAGATCGCCAACGGAATGTAGAGAGCAGACCTTAAGGCTGAATGTAAAGCTGGAAGATGCAGTGGATTTGGGGGGAGGAACCGCATCCCGTCCCTGATGTTCATCAAGGTTTATAAGCCTTGAAGCCTAGTAGTATATAGCAGGAAAGGAGAGGTGCGATGAGTTTCAGTTTACCGACCGAGTCCGCTAAGGGCCGCGTTAGGGAGATCGAGCTCGGCATAGGCGATAAAAAAGTAAAGGTGGGAGGGGAGAACGTGCTGCCGTTCCATCTGTGGGAGGGCGAGATGCCCAACCGTCCCATCATCGCGGCGGAGGTTTACGACGAGGTTATCGACGAGTGGCCGGCGGCTCTCACGCAGGCCCTGGAAGGCGTTATAAACGACCCGGTGGCCTGGGCCAAGAAAGCCCAGGACGAGTGGGGCGTTGACGCCATAGCCCTCATGCTGCGTTCCACCGACCCCAAGGCTACGGACGCCTCGGCGGACTCCGCCGCGGAGACGGTGGCCAAGGTGGAAGCTGCGGTGAGCATTCCGGTCATCGTCTACGGAACCGAGGACCTGGAGAAGGACGCCGAGGTCCTGAAGACGGTGGCCACCAAGGCGGAGGGGAAGAACCTGCTTATGGGCCCCGCCAAGGAGGACAACCACAAGACCATCGGCGCGGCGGCCATCGGCTACAAGCAGTCCGTGGCGGCCATGACTCCCATCGACGTGAACCTGGCCAAGCAGCTCAACATCCTCCTGACCAACCTGGGCATGGAGGCCGACAAGCTGATCATCGACCCCACCACCGGCGCGCTGGGGTACGGCCTGGAATACACCTATTCGGTTATGGAGCGCTTGAAGATCGCCGGACTCTTCCAGGACGACTCCATGACCCAGATGCCGCTCATGGGCAACGTGGGATTCCAGGCCTGGAAGACCAAGGAGGCCAAGAGCTCGGCCGAGGATTATCCCGAGTGGGGCGATCCCGTTAAGCGCGGCATCATCTGGGAGACCCTCACGGGCGTAGCCCTCATGATGGCGGGCGCAGATATCCTCATCCTGCGCCATCCCGAGTCCATGCGGCTGGTGAAGAAGCTCATCGAGGCGCTCAGCGCCTAGATGTTCAGATACACGTGGATTCACCTTGAATCCGATGCTTTACAAGGAGGAAGAGGCTAGTGTCAGAAAATATCGAGAAGACTGCCTGCGAAGCCAGTAAGAAGATGCTGGAAAAAGCCGCCGAACTCGAGCAGGAGACCGCTTTTACCAGGGTGGAGAAGCAAAAGGGCTGCGCATTCGGCGAGGCGGGAACCTGTTGCCGCATCTGCGCCATGGGTCCCTGCCGCATAAACCCCAAGAAGCCGGAAGAAGGCCAGGGCGTATGCGGAGCGACCGTGGACACCATCGTGGCGCGCAACTTCGCCCGCATGATCGCGGGCGGTTCGGCCGCCCACTCCGACCACGGCCGGGCCGTGGCCGAGACCTTCATCATGGCCGCCAAGGGCGAGGCGCCGGGCTACGAGATCAAGGACCGCATGAAGCTGCTGGAAGTGGCGGCGGACCTGGGGGTCGAGATAGGGGAGCGCTCCATCGAGGACATCGCCGTGGACGTAGGCGAGAAGTGCCTGGAGATGTTCGGGCAGGCCGAGGGCGAGATCACCTTCGCCGAGCGCGCTCCCGAACCCCGCAAGGCTCTCTGGCGGGAACTGGGGGTCTTCCCCCGGGCCATCGACCGCGAGGTCGTGGAGATCATGCATCGCACCAGCATCGGGGTGGACCAGGATTACAAGAACATCATGCTGCAGGGTGCCCGCTGCGCCCTGGCGGACGGCTGGGGCGGCTCCATGATCGCCACCGAGCTGCAGGACATCATGTTCGGCACGCCGGTTCCCCTGGAGTCCAGCATCAACCTGGGCGTCTTGAAAGACGACGAGGTCAACATCATCCTGCACGGCCACGAGCCGCTGCTCTCCGAGATGGTGGTACTCGCGGCGGGCCTGCCGGAGATGCAGGAGAAGGCCAAGGCCGTCGGGGCCAACGGCATCAACCTGGCGGGCATCTGCTGCACCGCCAACGAGATCCTGACCCGCCACGGCGTGCCCATCGCCGGCAACGTGCTCCAGCAGGAGCTGGCCATCCTGACCGGTGCAGTGGAAGCCATGGTCGTGGACGTGCAGTGCGTCTACCAGGCCATAGGGCAGCTATCGGGCTGTGTGCACACCAAGATCATCACCACTTCGCCCAAGGCCAAGATGCCCCACGCGATGCACATCGAGTTCCACGAGAGCGACGCCATCGAGTCGGCCAAGAAGATCGTTTCGGTGGCCATCGACAACTACAAGAACCGTGGCAAGACGGACATCCCGGACAACAAGGAGCGCCTCATCGCCGGCTTCAACCACGAGTATGTGAACTACATGCTGGGTGGCCGGTACAGGGCTTCCTACCGCCCGCTGAACGACGCGGTCATCGACGGCCGCATCCGGGGCGTGGTCGGCGTGGTCGGCTGCAACAACCCTCGCGTTCCCCACGATGCCATTCACATTCAGGTTGTGAGGGAGCTCATTGCCAACGGCTGCCTGGTGCTCATGACCGGCTGCGCGGCCCAGTCCGTGGCTAAAGCCGGCCTCATGCTCCCAGAGGTGGCGCGGGAGATATGCCCGCAGGGCCTCTACGAGGTCTGCGAGGCCGTGGGTATACCGCCGGTGTTGCACTGCGGCTCCTGTGTGGATAACAGCCGCCTGCTCATCGCCGCCACGGCCATGGTCAAGGAAGGCGGGTTAGGCGAGGACATCAGCGACCTGCCACTGGCCGGTTGCGCGCCCGAGTGGATGAGCGAGAAAGCCATCGCCATCGGCCAGTACTTCGTCGCCTCCGGCTTCTACGTGGTCTTCGGCGTGAAGTGGCCGACCCTGGGGTCGCCCGACATGACCGACTACCTCTTCGAGCAGTACCGGGATGTTTACAAGGCCACCTGGGATTACGAGCCCGATCCGGAGAAGATGGTCGGAAAGATACTGAGCCACATCGACAGCAAGCGTGAGGCTCTGGGCATAGCGGCCAAGCGGGAGAGAGTACTCTTCGACATGGCCATGAGGAGGGAGTTGCAGATCTAATGAGTAGAATAATCGCAACCGCAGCTATCAAGGGGGCCCATAAGGAGGTGGCCACCGCCCGGAGGATGTTCAACGAGACCATCGAGGCGGCGGGCGCCACGGCCAAGGTGGAATTCCCCAACACCGCATACTACCTCCCCATCATCTACGGGATGACCGGCGTCAAGGTGGAGAAGGTTGAGGACATGGCCAAAGTGCTTGACCTCTGCAATGACCTGCTCCCTCCGGTCCCCCGCGCGACCCACTGGGTCCCTTACCTGGGGCACACGGTGGATGCCGGGATGGCTACCCTGTTCGCCGGGGAGATCATCGAGGCCTGCAAGTATGTCACCAGCCCGCCGGTGGACGACATCTGGCTGGGCGCGGCCGACGACGTCATTATGCGCGAGCGCGGCGTGGAGTTCGTGGACGGTTCCGCCCCTGGATTCTGCGCGCTCACCGGTGTGGCCTCGAGCCCGGAGATGGCGGACCAGATCGTGGTGGACCTCCAGCAGAAGAACCTGTACATCTGGATGTCCGGCCACGTGAACGACGCCACCATCACCGACCAGCTCATGAAGATGGATCGCCAGCTCGGTTGGGACACCCGCATCGTGCCTTACGGCAAGGAGATGTCCTCGACCGTCTATTCCCTGGGATTCGCAGCCCGGGCGGCCATGAGCTTCGGCGGCGCGACACCCGGCGACTACAGCAAGATCTTGCGGTACAACAAGAACCGCATATTCGCCTTCGTACTTGCCCTGGATTACGTGGACGACCAGAAGTACGCCTACGCGGCGGGGGCCATCAACTACGGGTTCCCCACCATCGCCAACACGGACATCCCGCAGATACTCCCCACCGGCATCTGCACCTACGAGCACGTCGTATCGGGGGTGGCCGAGGAGGAGATCGTGCAGAAGTGCGTGGAGGTGCGCGGACTGAAGATCCAGGTCACCAAGGTGCCCATTCCCATGGCCTACGGTCCCGCCTTTGAGGGCGAGCGCATCCGCAAGGAGGACATGTACCTGCAGTTCGGCGGGAACATCACCCCCGCTTTTGAGTACGTCCGTATGCTCGATCTGGACCAGGTCACCGATAATAAGATCGAGGTGGTAGGCCCGGAGATCGACGACGTGGAGCCCGGCAGCGCTCTGCCCCTGGGCATCGTGGTCGAGGTGGCCGGTCGCAAGATGCAGGAGGACTTCGAGTCCATCCTGGAGCGCCAGTGCCACCACCTCATCAACGGGGCCGAGGGCATCTGGCATATGGGCCAGCGCGACATCGTCTGGACCCGTATATCCAAGAAAGCCAGGGACAAGGGATTCAAGATCCACCACTACGGTGATATCCTCCACGCCAAGCTGCTGGCGGAGTTCCCGGCTATCGTGGACAAGGTCCAGGTGACCATCTACACAAATCCCGAGGACGTGGCCAAGTGGGAGGCTACGGCGCGTGAGGCTTACCACTACCGGGATGTGAAGACCGCGGGCATGACCGACGAGGCCGTGGACACCTTCTACTCCTGCACGCTCTGCCAGTCCTTCGCGCCGACGCACGTCTGCGTGATCACGCCCGAGCGCCTGGGCCTCTGCGGCGCTTACAACTGGCTGGACGGCAAGGCGGCCTACGAGATAGATCCCACCGGCCCCAACCAGCCCATCAAGAAGGGCAACACCCTGGACGAGGCCAAGGGCATGTGGGACAACGTCAACACCTTCGTCAAGGACAACTCGGGCGGAAACCTGGAGAAGTTCAACGCCTACTCCATGATGGAGGATCCCATGACCTCCTGCGGCTGCTTCGAGTGCATCGTGGCCTTCCTGCCCCTGGCCAACGGGGCCATGATCGTCAACCGCGAGCACTCCGGCGACACGCCGTGCGGCATGAGCTTCTCCAGCCTGGCCGGCTCGGTGGGCGGCGGGGCTCAGACACCGGGCTTCATCGGCATCGGCAAGGTCTATATCACCTCGAAGAAGTTCATCTCGGCCGACGGAGGTTTCCAGCGCGTGGTCTGGATGCCCAAGGCCCTGAAGGAGACCCTGCGCGAGCAGCTCGCCAAGCGCTGCGAGGAGATGGGAGATCCCGACTTCATCAACAAGATCGCCGACGAGGACGTAGGCACCACCGAGGAGGAGATCCTCCCCTGGCTAGAGCAGGTTGGACATCCGGCCCTCACCATGGACCCGATGCTCAGCTAGTAAAATCAAGACGGGCCCGGCGTGAGCCGGGCCCACTCCCCAGCCGGGGAAAGAGGAGGGATTAGTGTTCCATCCCGTAAGTACGGTGACGCACCGAGAGCGTCTAAGCGCCGTGCTCCCGTGGCGCGCGACCGAGGGCGTACTTCTCAGTACGTCGAGGGAGCGGAACACATCTGGCGCGGATGCAGAGGCGTTCGAATGCCAGCGTATTTGCGGGATGGAACACATAGTGCTCGGAAGATTAGGGAAGGAGTAAAAAATGGGACTTTCGGGCTTGGATATTTTTAAGAAATTGCCCAAGACCAACTGCGGTGAGTGCAAGTTCCCCACCTGCCTGGCCTTCGCCATGAAGCTGGCCGCGGGACAGGCGATGCTGGAGGATTGCCCCTACGTGAGCGACGAGGTCAAGGCGGAGCTGGCCGAGGCCAGCGCCCCCCCCATTCGCGGCATCAGCGTGGGCACCGGCGACGAGGCTTTCAAGACGGGCGAGGAGCTGGTCCTCTTCCGCCATGAGAAGACCTTCTTCAACCCCACCGTATTCGCGGTGCTGGTTTCCGACGATATGGCCGACGATAAGATAGAGGAACTGGTCAAGCAGGCCAACGAGTGCGAGCACGAGCGCGTAGGCGTCATCCTCAAGGTGAAGGCTATCGCGGTCAAGGCCGTCGCCGGCGATGCCGGCAAGTTCAAGGCAGCGGTGGAGAAGGTCAAGAGCCTGACGCCGAAGCCCCTCATCCTCATGACCGAGGATGCTGCGTTGATGGCGGCCGGGCTGGAGGCTGCGGGCGACGTAAACCCGCTGCTCTACGCGGCCACCGAAGCCAATGCGGATGCCATGGGCGCCCTAGCCAAGGAGAAAGGCGTGCCCCTGGTAGTCAAGGCCTCCGACCTGGAGAAGCTGGCTGAGCTCTCGGACAAGCTGACCGGCATGGGCCTGAAGGACCTGGTCCTGGATCCGTCCCCACGTACCCCCAAGGAGACCTTTGTGGACCTGGTGGCCCTCCGGCGCGCGGCGCTCAAGGATAAGGTCAAGGCCTTCGGGTACCCGACCATCACCTTCCCCTGCGAGGAGACGGACGACGAGATGTTCGAGACAGTGCTGGCGGGGCTCTACACGGCCAAGTACGGCGGGATCGTGGTCCTCAGCCACGCGGCGCAGGATCGCATGTACCCGCTGCTGGTCGAGGCCCTCAACATCTACACGGACCCCCAGCGCCCGATGCAGGTGGACTCGAAGTGGTACGAGATAGGAGATCCCGGCGAGGACTCGCCGGTATTGGTAACCACGAACTTCTCCCTCACCTACTTCATCGTCTCGGGCGAGGTGGAGGGAAGCAAGATACCGTCCTGGCTGGGCATCGTGGACTGCGACGGCCAGTCCGTGCTCACCGCCTGGGCGGCCGGCAAGTTCGTGCCCGAGGTCATCGCCAAGTTCGTGAAGACCTCCGGCATCGAGGACAAGGTCAAGCACCGCAAGATCATCATCCCGGGATACGTCGCCCAGATATCCGGCGAGCTGGAGGAAGAGCTTCCCGGATGGGAGGTCGTCATCGGGACGCGCGAGGCGGCGGATCTGCCGGCCTTCCTGCGCCAGTTCAGCACGGGCTAGGCGGGGTTTGAGCGAGGTCAATCGGAATAGGAGGATAGTGCCCTATCCTTTTAGATAGCAGCAGTGATCTATCGGGCTGCAGTATTAGATGCAGAAAAGAGGAGGAGCAAGATGATCATCACCACATCGAAGCCCTTCGAGGAGGTCCTCAAGGAACTTGAGGGCGCCAAGTCGGTTTTTCTGATCGGCTGTTCGTCCTGCGCGGCCACCTGCGAAACGGGTGGAGAGCCGCAGGTGGCCGAGATGAAAGCCAAGCTCGAAGCGGAGGGCAAGACGGTGACCGGCGCGGGGGTATACGAAGAGGTATGCCACGAGCTGAACACCAAGCGCAAGTTCCGGGAGAACAAAGAGGCCGTGGATGCGGCCGACGGTTTCCTGGTCATGTGCTGCGGCGCCGGCTGTCAGTCGGTGCGCGAGGCCACGGAGAAGCCGGTGCACCCCGCCTGCAACACCATGTTCCTGGGGAACATCGCGCGGCTGGGCAATTTCAACGAGAAGTGCTCCCTTTGTGGGGACTGCGTCCTCGAGGAGTTCGGAGCCATCTGCCCCGTCACCCGCTGCCATAAGGGCATCCTGAACGGGCCCTGCGGAGGCACCGACGACGGCAAGTGCGAGACGGACCGGGAGAAGGACTGTGCCTGGACCCTCATCTACAACCAGTTGGAGAAGGAAGGCCGCCTGGACCTCTACGAGAAGATCCACACGGTGAAGAACTGGCAGGTCTCCATGAAGCCCGGACGAGTTGTCTTTCAGAAAGAGGGTGAGTAGGGTGACCTTTTTCTTTGATGGGCATAAGAAGCCCAGCATCCAGGAGATACTCGAGTCCGGTACGTTCCTGGTTACGGGAGAGGTCGGACCGCCGAAAGGTACTTCTCTCGATGAGATGGTGCACCATATCGACCTCATGAAGGATATCGTCCACGCCATGAACATCACCGACAACCAGAGCTCGGTGATGCGTTATCCGTCACTGGCCACCGCTCTCGTCATCAAGGAGCACGGCGGCGAGCCCAACTTGCAGATAACCTGCCGGGACCGCAACCGCCTGGCCATCGAGGCCGACCTGCTCTTCGCCTACAGCCGCGGCGTGCGGAGCGTGCTCTGCCTGACCGGTGACTCCATTCCCGCCGGCGACCACAAAGACGCCAAGGGCGTCTTCGACCTGGAGAGCGTGCAGCTCCTACAGCTCATGAAGACGATGGAGGAAGGCAAAGACCTGGGCGGCAACGAGCTGAACGAGCCCATTAGCTTCTACAAGGGCGCCATCGTGACTCCCGAGGCGAACCCGATCGGGCCCCAAATGCTCAAGTTCAAGAAGAAGTGCGAGGCGGGAGCCCAGTTCTTCCAGACCCAGGCCGTGTACGACATGGACAACTTCAAGCGGTTCATGGAGAATGCGCGCAAGATCGACGACAAGGTCAAGATCTGCGCCGGCCTGGTGCTGCTGACCGGCCCCGGTGCCATCAAGTACATGAACGCCAATGTGCCGGGTATCTTCGTTCCCGACAACCTGGCTCAGGAGATGGCGGATGCTCCCAAGGAGGAGCGCCTTGCTACCGGAATCCGTATCCTCGCCCGCCAGCTGCGCATGTGCATCGACGAGAAACTCTGCGACGGCGTGCACATCATGGCGATCGGCAAGGAAGACGTAGTGCCGGATATCCTGAAAGAGGCCGACGTAGATATCACGAAGCTGTAGCTGGACGATTGAAGGAGGGATGGGTCGCGTTCGACGCGTTTGCCATGAGCGCCATCGGCAGCTTTCCGCACGTGGATGCGGAAGCGGCCTGCGACCTGATACTTACCTACCTGGATGAACTCCCGGTGTGGCCCCAGTTGCCACACCGGGGATTCCAGGAGAACATGTACGCGCAGTACGGAGAGGGCATTCCGGGCGCGGTTCTGGATATGGTCGTCAGAAAGATCTGGTGTGATACCGGCGAGGGGCTGCTGGCCGAGGTCGAAAGCGCCTACCAGGACTACCTCGAGGGCAACACCGGAGCTTTCGCCATCAGCCGAGACCGCGCGGAAGGCCTCTACGTCTTCGCCGAGCGCCTGCGCGACGGTGCCGGGAAGTATCCGGTGGTCAAGGGGCAGGTCACCGGGCCCATCAGCTTTGGTCTTACGGTAGGCGACGAGAATAACCGTCCCATCCTGTACAACGAGACCCTGGCGGATGCCATGGTCAAGGTGCTGGCCATGAAGGCCCGGTGGATGGAGGGGTTTCTCAAGGCGGCGGGAGCTGCCGAGGTGGTCACCTTCTTCGACGAGCCCTACCTGGTTTCGGTGGGGTCGGCCCTGGTGAGCATCGATCCGGAACAGGTGATCGGCGCCCTGAACGAGTGCGCCGCCGCCGTGAGCGGCCCCACCGGCGTGCACTGTTGCGGCAACACCGACTGGTCCATGCTCACCCGGACGAATATAGACATTCTCAATTTCGACGCCTACGAGTTCATGGAAAACGTGGCGCTGTATCCTGAGGATATCCAGGCCTTGCTGGCGCGGGGAGGGCGGCTGGCCTGGGGGTTGGTTCCCAACAACGAGGCCTACCGCAAAGAGACGGCGGCGAGTCTGGCCGAGCGTTTCGAGGCCGGCGTGGATCTGCTGGCCGGGCGCGGCGTGGACCGCGCTCTGCTGCTGGAGCGGTGCATAATCACCCCGAGTTGCGGTTTGGACGGCGTCTCGGTGGAGGACGCGAAGGGCGTGCTGCGCCTGATGCGGGAGCTGTCCGGGACCCTCAAGGAGAGATACGCTTGAGCTACAAGGTAGAGGAGCAGGTTTCCCAGGACCGCGTGGAGCGGTCCCGTCATTACGACGAACGCATGCCGCGCTGGCTACTGCGCCCGGTGCGCGCCGGCGCCGAGATGGCCGGAGTGAAGGGCGTGCTCGACCGGTACGAGTTGCACACGGTCTGCCGGAGCGCGCGCTGTCCCAACCACGGCGAGTGTTTCTCCTCGGGCACGGCGACCTTCATGATCCTGGGCGATGTCTGCACGCGCCGTTGCACCTTCTGCGCGGTGAGCAAGGGGGAGCCGGCGGCCCCGGTCGCCGACGAGCCGGACCGCGTGGCGGCGGCTGCGGCGGAGATGAAGT
>JAHEXQ010000151.1 GCA_023252035.1 Actinomycetes bacterium | reverse complement strand
TGGCGGGACGGTTTTCCGAACTGGTAGGCCTGGGAGAGCCGGGATTGCTGAAAGCGCATCTAAGGCTGGAAACCGCTCTGGGCCTGCCGCGCCTGGATAGCGACCGGGTATCGTCCGAGGCCGTTCTACAGGCCATGCGCAGCGATAAGAAACGAGAGGGTTTTCTGAGGCTGGTCTTACTCAAGTCGCCGGGGGACGCCGTCATACTGGCTGATCCCGACGAGGAAGACCTGCGCCGGGCCATGCTGGATATTCTTGAAGGCGGTGAGGGGGATTGAAGATCCTGGTCCTGAACGGTCCCAACCTCGATCTGCTGGGCGAACGTGAACCCGAGATCTACGGCAGAGAAACCCTGGCGCACGTCCAGCAGATGCTGGAGGCCAGGGCGCAGGAAGCAGGAGCGGAGCTCGAGTTTATGCAGAGCAACCACGAGGGCGCTCTCATCGACCTGCTGAACGGGTCCGGGCGCGCTGCCGATGCCGCGATTATCAACCCTGGAGCCCTTACCCACTATTCCTTCGCGTTGCGCGATGCGCTAGCGGCCTTCGGGAAACCCGTCGTGGAGGTCCATATCTCCAATATCTTTTCCCGGGAGGATTGGCGCAGCAACTCCGTGACCGGCGCAGCGGTGCGAGGCGTGATCTCGGGTTTGGGCGTTGAGGGATATCTGCTGGCCCTGGAGGCGCTTCTGAAAATGCCGGCTTAGCAACCCCACTTCGTGCGAATCGCGCCAGCCTGCCCGCCATGGGATGATTCCTGGCTCGGCCGCGGCGGGGAAAGAACACAAAAATACGCCGAAATATATGTATTGCTCCTTCTGCTCGACATATATTCCGTAGGATTTTGTATGGTATATGCATAAGGCCGCCGATTCTTTTGAGAGGCCGAAAAAACGGACCTGGGCGTGGCTTTGTCTTGAACCCTCCGGGGCAGGTGCGATGGTTGCATCGTGCGTGGAAAGGGGGCGTCGTATTTCGCTTCCGGCAGAGGTTGCGGGAGCAGGAGGGATTTGCCCTTTCGGAGGCGATCATGGCCGGATTCGGGATGGTCCGGGCCGTGGCCCCCATTATCAAGATGTTCGATGTGGCACGCTCGGCAGCACGAACAAGTCCACCGAGATCAATGCCAGCGTGGCCTGCGCTCAGACCGCCATCGAGCAGATCGAGCCCACGCCACTCTATAAGCCCTGGAGCAATTCGGATCAGGATATCGACGACTTCTTTCGACATCCCGGGCACGTGCCAGGCGAACTACAGTGCCCCGGACATCGATATCGGGGGCTTTCCCCTTGTGCAACCATACGTAATTGGAAAGCACTTCCCAGCAAATGGATTGACGTCCCTCGCTTTCTCCAGCTAGGGAAGCCCCCGCGAGGGGGCCCTCTTTTGGGAACACGGGGGATGCAAGAAACGTCGTTGGTGCAGGAAGGGCTTTTTGGAACGCGTTCAAGAAAATATGCATGGAGGACGATAAAAAACTGAGGAAGTGCGGTATGTCTATGCCGCAGGAGAAGGCAGGAGAGGGGCGAGAACTTGCACGCTCAATCTATCGCCGGCAAAAAAGGCCGCCCCAACAGAGCGGAGGCAGAAGCCGGTTTCACACTCATCGAATTGTTAGTGACCGTAATCATCCTCGGCATACTCCTAAGTATAGCGGCGCTGTCCTATGCCGGCATCACGCGTGAAAGCGCGCTGAGTTCGGCTGCCAAGCAGGTGGAGGGCGCCATGAAACGCGCTAAGGCCGCCACCACCCAGGAAAACGTGGTTTATACGCTGGTCTTCTACTCGAACTCGGATCCACATCCCAATACCTATGCCTTCTGGAGACCAAGCAGCAGCCAACCGGAGCAGAACAAATCCGTGTCGGGTGAGTCCGCCGATGGAGGGTATATCAAGCTGGAAAACGGCGTTGCGGTTGCGAGCCAGACCTCCATAACCTTTACGCCGACGGGAACGACCATGTCGGTTACCGCGGCGACGGTCTCCCTGCAAATGGGAGGGGAGAGCAGGGGTGTCGGTATTTCAAGCAATGGGAAGATCTCCCTTTAAGGGAAAGCGAGGAGGGGGAGTTATATGCGCGGCCTGGGAAGATGCCTGAGACGTCCGGAGAGCGAGGGCGGATTCACCGTGGCGGAGGTCCTCATAGCCGGGTTGGTGATGGTGGTGGCCATGATACCCATCATCGGCATGTTCGACGGAGCGCTGAGCGCGGTGCGCCACGTGAGCGACATACATGCCAGCATCGCATGCGCGGAAACGGCGACCGAGCAGATAAAGGCGATTCCCTTTTATAAGCCCTATACCGGTACGAACCGTGATGTTGACGACTTCTTCTGGGGCAGCCGTACCCCCATAAACTCAAATCCGGCGGGCGGAGACGGCGGCCCGGATTGGGCCAACATACCCGAGGTCGCCATGTACGGCTACGGAGCTATGCCCGACTACGAGGCCTACCGCGTGGGGGTGAAGATGGCCTACCTGGCCGATGACACCGGGACCTGCGCGATGCAGCAGTTCTGGGGGCCGAAGACGGCCGGCAACGACCTGCCCAAGAGCGCAGATAGCCGACAGATCCACCTCATGGTCTTCCAGGTGAACGTGCGCTGGATGGTGGGGGGCACCGAAACCGGACTCTATAGCCAGATAGCGTCTCTCACCGATACCCAGGCCACCTATAACCTGGGTGTGAGCCGTATCACCGTCACCGCCCCGGACGCGCTCAAAGGGACCCTGCCCAACGCGGCGGCCCACTGGCCCAACCAGACGCTATCGGTCACCATAGACGGCTGGGGATTCGACCCGGCCACCATCGATGCATGGCTCGTGCGCGACAAGAGCCAGGATATCCCTATAGCGCTGGCGACCAAGAACAGAGATCAGCTAACGGGAACTGTGAACATCAGCGATACGGCCACCGTGAGGAAGGGACAGGGGACCAACCAGGACAACAAAGCCGAGATCGGCTACTGGTCGGTGAAGGTGCGCCAGAAAGACATCCTCTCGGTATACCTATATCAGGGATTCATCGTGGAGTACCCCAAGCCGACCATCTCCAATTTTTACAACACGAAGGATTCCACCAAGACGGCCAGGGATATAGACGAGCTATTCACCATCCACGCGGACGGTGGGCGCTTCATCAACTTCGCGGAGAGCCCCACCATGCGCCTTGTGCAGATGGTGGCAAGTGGAGACCCCGCCATCATAACGGGGACGGTAACCTCGATTACCGGTTCTTCCAACGGGTACGCGGATTCCGGCTGCACCCTGGAGGCCACCTTCGACCCCGCGGGCAAGCCGGCCGGTGACTACAAGTTGGAGATAATCGACACCCGGCCCGAACTGGTGGGCCACGTCTCCAGCGGGCTTACCAATTCCGTCTTCACCATCACTGCGGCTACGCCCGCGCCCACCGATGTGGCGGTGAACTCGGGAGGGCTCCACTACGGATACAATAACCAGGGCAACCCCTGGAGGTTGAAGATAACGGGGAGCGATTTCAACATGAGCGGCACGCCCGCGGTGGATGTGGCCCTATGCGCCGCCGTGGCAAGCGGCGTGCCCTCCGGCAACCAGGTATCGGGCACGGTGGTATCGGTATCCGGCAACAACACCATCGTAGCCGACTTCGACCTCTCCGGCCTGCCCACGGGTTTCTATATCGGCTGGGTGAAGAACCGCAACAACAACCTGGCCGGCTGGACACCGACCGCCCCCTTCGAGGTGCGCAACTTCAGCGCCGCCGTAACCGGCTTCACGCCTAACCCGGGAAGCAGTTTCTACGAGAACTATTACGATATACCGTCCAACATAACCGGGTCGGGGCTGGCCATGGCCAACGCCGTGAAGATCACGGACGGCACCGTCACCTACGATATAACCGGCGACAGCACCCTGGGCGGGGATTCCTCCATCCCGGTCAGCCTGAACCTCATCTCCTGCGCCCACAACAACTGGACGGTACAGGTCTATTTCCCGGGAGGCATCTACCTGGAGAGGGCTTTCACCGTCAGCCTGGGTCCGGCGAAGATTCTCGCGGCGAACAACAGCAAGTACGCCATCCGCATCCATGCGCAACACGGCTCGGGCGACCAGTGGAACAACGAGACCACATCGGCGAGGGCCTGGGCCTGGAGGACTACCGGGATTTTCGTAAAGACACGGGGCTACGCCACTCTGGAAGTGAAAGGCATGGGCTTCCCCATGACCGGTTCCAATACCACTCTGCGGGTCTGGCAGGGAAGCGTGTCCGCGTGGAAGAACTGCGCCGCGAGCATGGATAGGGCAGGCAAAACCGTGATAATAACCTCGGATAAATGGGAAATGCCTGAAAGTACAGGCGACTGCGGGATTTCCGTGCAGAATACCATCGGGGATACCACGCTGGACAGCTACGCCACGCGTTGGTACCTGCAGTAGGCGATGATAATGGCCTCACAGCGAGGAGTCATGCAGAGAATACCTGAGGCGATTGCCGGGGAGGATGGCTTCAGCCTGGTGGAGTTGATCGTCTTCTCCATCATCATGCTTCTGCTCATAGCCGGGGTCATGGGCATGCTCACGTCGGCCTTCAAGAGCTCAGCGGTATCCTACAGCACCACCAAGGTGGAAGACGCGGCGCGTGAGGCCATGTCCACCATGATCCGGCAGATACGCGTGGCCAACGCCATAAACCCGGCGAGCACCAGCGCCTCTCTAACCTTCACCGGGGACCTGGACGGCAACGACGTCAACGAAACCGCGACCTTCGCGGTGGTCGGAGGGGTGCTGCAGAGGAACGGACAGCCCTGGGTTGAGAACGTGGACTCGGTGAGTTTCACCTATTACCAGCAGGGTAGCATCACCCCGCTGGTGCCGGGCTCGGCGGGTTGGAACACGCTGGTCAAGAAGATATCCATCGTGATCACCTTGTCCAGGGAGTCCCTGGGCACGGATGTGGCCAGGACTTTCGAGGGAAGCGTTTCCCTCCGGAACAGCCTCCAGTAGCGGAAGGGAGGTGCTGAAATGATCTTGCGCAAGAGGCGCGAAGAGGCGAGAGGCAAAGAGGGAGCGGCGCATGGGCGCCTGCGCGAGCAGGACGGTTTCGCCATGGTCATGGTGATCCTGGCGGTGAGCCTCCTCTCCATCATCGGGGCGCTCTCCCTCCTGGTGGCCGCATCCGCTTTAAAGGGCGTGGTGAGCATGAAGCCGGAAGATCGCGCTTTCGCCATCGCCGAGGACGCCGTCGCTCTTGCCCACGCGCGCATTGTGGGCGGCCTGGTTACGGAGAACCCCTACAGCTTCAACGGGACGAGGCAGGGAGGCAATTACAACGTGACCATAAAAACCGGGAGCACTCCTAATAATTTCACGGTGGTGGCATCGAGCGATTATAGCAGCAACGGCGCGACCTACCGGCGGAAGATCTCCGAGGATGTGAGCTACTATGGCGACCAGGCTTTCGACGTCATGCGCAACTACCTCCTCTTCGCCGGCCATAACCTGACGGTGCGCGTGGATGACCTCCTCAGCGCGGGTATCCCGATGCGGATCAACGGCAGTATCCGGGCGCAGAACCAGACCAGCCTCTACCTCAACCCGCTCATCGGAATCGGTGACGGGCTCACCATCAACGGGCGCGTGGAGGGCCAGGCCGGTGTCTATATCGAGAGCGTGCCGAAATTCGTGGGGCTTCTCTCGGATCTCACCGTCAACGACGATATACTCTCCAACGGCACGGTCAGCCTGAGGGGCAACGGCGTCTGGCTGCTTTTCGTGCGGCTGCTCGGTTGGGTCAACACCAAGGATA
>JAHEXQ010000150.1 GCA_023252035.1 Actinomycetes bacterium | reverse complement strand
CCGTCGTGGCACCAGCAGAGGACGAAGATGACGCTACTTTCGGAGCAGACCTTACGTTGTATTCCAGCGCGATTGTAACGAAACGCCGTTCAACGGCAACTGTTGCGGCCAGATCCTTTTGCTGCATTGTACGGCAAGGAGGCTGACCTTCCGACAAGGAGCGTGATCCGTTTGTACGACATCATCATCATCGGGGCAGGGCCCGCCGGTCTCGCCGCAGCGGTATATTGCGCGCGCAAGATGCTGAAGACCCTGGTGGTCAGCAAGGACGTGGGCGGGCAGGCGGCATGGTCCTCGGATGTCGAGAACTACCTCGGCTACGAATTCATCACCGGCGTGGAGCTCGTGCAGAAGTTCCGAGAGCATGTCGAGAACTTCGACATTCATCTCGAAGAGGGCGTGACCATCAGCCGTGTAGGGACGGGGAAAAACCGTTTCTTCGTGCGCGGCGACGACGGCCGCGAGTTTGAGGGACATGCCCTGCTCATAGCCTCGGGTAAAGAACCGCGGAGGCTGGGTGTGCCCGGCGAGGGCGAGTTTCTCCGCAAGGGCGTGACCTACTGCGCCACCTGCGACGCTCCCCTCTTCGGCAAGAAAGACGTAGCCGTCATCGGGGGAGGTAATTCCGCCATAGACGCGGCCATCCAGCTCGCCAACATCGCCAGGCAGGTCTACGTTCTGGTGCTGAAAGGCGCGCTGGATTGCGATGCCGTCATGGAGCAGGAGGCGAGCAAGTTCCCCAGCGTGCACTTCATCATGAACGCGCAGACCGCGGCGATCAAAGGCGACGTCTTCGTAAACAGCCTCGCCTATAAAGACACCAGCACCGGTGAGGAACACGACCTGCCCGTGGAGGGCGTTTTCATTGAAGTGGGTCAGATCCCGGCCACCGGTTTCCTCGGCGACTTCGTGAAGAAGAATGTCTGGGACGAGGTGGTCATCGACGCGAACAACCACACCAGCGTGGAGGGCGTTTTCGCGGCAGGAGACGTGACCAGCGTGAGCGAGAAGCAGATAATCGTGGCAGCGGGCGAGGGCGCCAAAGCCGCGCTTATCGCCTACACCTGGCTCCTCACTAATCAGAAGATCCAACCTAAGGCGGTCTCCAGGTACTGAGCCGGGAAGGGGTATTCCATGGAGACTACTGTGGTCGGCCTGGACGAACAGGAAATGCAGCGGCTGA
The DNA here is from genome assembly GCA_023252035.1 of Actinomycetes bacterium. GTDB lineage: Bacteria > Actinomycetota > Geothermincolia > Geothermincolales > JAHEXQ01 > JAHEXQ01. The sequence goes on along the minus strand of JAHEXQ010000150.1, from coordinate 4,623 downwards.
ACATGATCGTCGTGGACGAGGACCGCGATGCGGCGCTGGAGTTCCTGCGCGACGTCGTCCTGCGCAAGATCAAAGAGGTCCCCAAGTCAACGGGGTGCTATCCTCGCGACTTAGAATAAGATCCGGCACGCATAATAAGGCCGGGTGTAACAAAAGGGTCACCTTTTATTACACCCGGCCTTTGGTTTACCCGCTTGGTTATCAGTAGCGTATCTCCATGGCATGCAGCGGACAGGCTCTGACACATAGCTCGCAAGCAACGCAGAGGTCATCCTGAAAGAGAACCTCCATGGTCGACCGCTCCACGCTCAAGGCCTCCGTTGGGCAGATGCTCACGCAGGCGCCGCACGACGAGCAACGCTCGTCGTTCCGCCGGATATCCTGGGAAAGCGGCTGGATAGTGATACCCGTGGTCTCCAAATACGCCAGGCCCTGTTCGAAATCCTCCGCCTCGCCCGTCAACTCCACTACCATGAGTCCCGCTTCATCCGGGTCTATGGATGCCTTTAGGATATTGACCTCCATGCGGAAATCGCGGACGAGCCGGCTCACTATGGGCTTATCCACGCTCTCGCGCGGGAAATGCAGCACGACCTTTCGGCATACCACCTCACTCATCTCCTTCAAGGGCGTCTCTGGCCGGGCAGGGCAGCAGATTCACCGGCTTCGCGATGGCGAAATCGCCCTCTTTTATCCATTTCTTCAGTGTCTCCGCTATCTCTACCGCTCGCGGATAGCTGGAGAGGGAACCGGTCCGCACCTGTTTCCCATCGATCTCAATGGACCCGCTCTTCAGGTCCGCATAGCTGACCCGTCCCAGCGTCTTGCCGGTAACCTCCGGATAGTCGGTGGAGTAATCGACGATGGGAGCGAACAACTCTTCGTCGGGGACCGCCGCCGACCTCAGGATATCCACGTTGAGCACGGGGATGGGGATACCTATCCCGACGGCCAGAGTTGCCCCGTACCCCACGAAGGACGCCCCCGCCAGGTAGCGCGGGTTCATGCCTTTGAGGTCTCCGACAACGGACAGCGTTCCCGAACCACCCAGCGGAACGCCGTTGTCCGCTCGCGGTACGCCCGGGTTGTGTTGCGTCCCGTTCCAGGCGACATAACCTATGCCGCCACCCAGGAAGATGCGGGTGCCGATGCCGATGGTCCGGAAATAAGGGTCTTTCAGCAAGGGCGACAACTGGCCGGCGCTGCAGTAATTCGCGTTCCCCAGTTTCGGCCGCAGCACTCCCATGTAGGTGTAGATGATGCGGTCCGACAGGTTCACGGCACAGTTGTAGTTCTGATAAGCGTTGCGCGGGTTGAAGAGAAAGGCGTCCGGCACTTCCTCCAGCGTGAACTCCCTGTCCCAGCGCCTGGAGGGATAGCAGTCCGTCCCGTAGGCGTCGGCTTCAAGCTTCACCGTGCGACCCGCCACCAGGTCCTCTATGACATGTCCCCCGCCGTAGCGGAAGTCGCCCGGAAAGACCTCGTTGAGCGGATCGTTGACGGTGCATTCCGTCGCGCCGATATATATGTCCACGGCGGCCAGGCCGCAGAATACCGGGACCTTGTTCAGGCGGGCGCTATGGATCTTGATGCGTGGTTTCGCATGGCCGAGGTTGATAACGGCCCCCGATGAACACATGGGCCCGAAGGTACCCGTGGTGACTACGTCCACCTCCGCGGCGGTCTCTTCCTCGCCCTTGGCCGCCACGAGGCCGATCACCTCCTCCGCGGTTACCACCACGGCCTTGCCTTCTCTAATCTTCTGATTTATCTCGGCGATGGTCTTCGCCATATATCATTCCTCCTTCGTATCCTTCCTCAAGACTGCGGCAGCCCCTTCCGGGGATACCCATGATACATAGCACCTTCACCACCACCTCTCAGCTTTCTTCATCCGGAACCTCGCAACAAAAAATCCGCCGGCGGGTGAGCACGACGGAACGTGGAAACCACTCTTCGGGTACGGCCGGAACGATATTCCGGCGATGCCCTAGCCCTTGATCACGGGGGCATCCGTCCTCGCCTACCAATCATAGCAGACCTTCAGCGGGAAGCTCCGGGGCCATCTTCAACTCGCTTTCGCGCACCGATTCTCAACCTCAGCTCGGCTCTCTGTAGCGCTACCGGCTAGCTTACTCCTCCCCATCAACGCCTTTGCTCGGACTATTCTGTTTTCAAAGCAATTATCTCTATCGAGATATGGGAAAAATATACGGTGCTATCTCCGCCTTGTCAAATCGAACGTTCCATCATTTCTCGGACCCTTGCGCATAAGGGGAATCTCATTCCCGATGGTCGCTTTTTTTGTTCGCATCGGGATACCAGGGGTTTCCCTCACTGTTTTCGGAAAACCTCGCCTACGGATGCCTTACACGAACGGGATACACCCGCCGGCTTGAGCGGCCCGCCGCACCGGATGCGCACGTCCATGCCTCGTGTCGCGCCGCATTAAGCGAGCCAGCAGTGTACCTTTGGCGTGATTGCAGACCATAGCTCACCTCATTATCAGCACCGAGCACGGCGCATGCGCCGCCACCCGGCTGGAGACGGAGCCTATGAGAAAATCAGAGAGAGACTCGCTGCGGCCCTTTCCGCCCAGCACTATCAGATCGTAGCCTCCCTGTTTGGCTTCCCGTAGGATCTCCGTGGCGGGGTGCCCGAAGGCCACCTTCCCTTCCGCAGGGAGTCCTCGCTTACCGAGTATCTCCTGTCCGCGTCGAAGGATCTCCTCCCCGACCTTCAGCAACTCCTCGCTCAGTCCGGAAGGAGGAGGAATCATCACCTCGGGAGCTATCATTCCATTCGACCAGAAAGAGGGCATTACCGGTTCCTCCATGACGGTCAGCAGCGTCACCTTGGGTTTGCTCGTCTCGAGTAGTTTCGCCGCCCCGCGCAACGCCTTGATGGAGTTGTCCGACCCGTCGGCCAGCATCAGCACTTTTTTCACTCTAGGCCTCCCTTTTCCGGTTTCCTTGCATTTCCCCTCTAGCTACATATATGCAAAACTCCTGGCGCTAAACCTCTGCGAGCATAGGAATATAGGCGCAGGGCCGGAAGCACCGCGCAGGCGGGCGGAAATCCTTGGCAAGGCCTGGGTGTCGGCCTATTCTTCGGGGTGAAGCGGGCCCATGCTGCTGCTGAAGCGGATGAAAGTGTCGAGGGCCTGCTGAATGGCTTCGGAGGTATCTTCGACGCCCGAGGAGACGCAATCCCGGAGCTGGTGGGAGATCATGTAGATCCCGACTCGATCCAGGGCTGACTTGGCGGCGGCCACCTGCACCAGGATATCCTCGCAAGGCTCTCCGGATTCCACCATCCTGGCGATGCCGCGTACCTGTCCCTCGATTCTCCTGAGGCGGCGGAGGATGGCGTCCCGGTCGGGATCCTTCGCTGTCATCCGTACTCCTTCCCGCTGCTGATGGATGTCAGGACAAAAAATTGTGCCCGCATTATATAATGGGGTTGCCGCTTTTGCCAGCCGCACCCGGAACTGGCGCAGAGCCCGGGGCTAAAAGGCGACGGAAATCAGTGTTGCCCCGGCGGTGTGATACCAAGGCCCGGAGCGACGTGAGAGACGGGGTGAACATGGTATACAAGAAATGCAAGGAATGCGGATTCCCAGTCCGTTTTGCCCGTTGGCTACGCTGGGAGAACAACGGGACTATCGTCCAGAGGATCAGCCCTAGCTTCCGTATCGTGGTCATGGAGACGAACTTCCTTGAAGACGTCTTCGGCCGTATCGAGAAGCACCTGGGCATTTCGGTGCGGCATATCGTATTCGAGGCGCAGAAGAGCGGAGCCAAGGGTTTCATCAATAACTGGCTCGGCGGGCCGCTGGGCAAGCTGCTCCTGATACCCAAAGCCAAGAGATTCATCATCGACCAGTTCCACGCGTTGGCCATCCTCGGAGGTTCGGCCTATTCCAAGACGGTGGAATACAAGCCGGGCGAGTACGGAGTTGCCCTTATCAGGAACCCCTATTCGAGGGATTTGATGGCGGCCATGGTGGAAGGAGCGTTTGAGGCTATGGAGGGGAAGCCTTACACCCACAGCTGGACCGAGCGCGGGGACGACCTCTTGCTGAGAGTGGAGGCTATCGACAGGCTGGAGGACATTTCGGACCGAATGTACCTGGTGTTTCCTCCGGCCCATCCAGGCAACATCGAGTTTGCGCGCTGCAAGCGCTGTAATGTTCCCCTGGACCTGCGGTACCTGAAGTGGCATGAGAACGAGGGCATCATCCTGGATACGCGGCGGGGCAGGCGCGTCAACTTCCTGGACGGCTACGTTCCGTCCACCGTCTTCAGGGAGTTCCGCAAGGAACTCGGCGACACAGTCGTGCCCATCATCATCGATGCCCAGCGTGAGTACTTCCTGGAGTATGTCCGCGAGTTGGAGTTGCTCAAGCTCGCCCGGGGAGACCGCAAAAACGTGTACCACATCCTCCTGGATACCCTGCCGGTTTACGGCCAGGGCAATCCCGTGTCGATAGTCCGCACCGACACCAGGCTGGAGGTAGTCGTGGAGAATCCTTACGACGAGCTGCTGCTGGCGGGCACCCTGGCCGCCTGCTACCAGGCAGTGGAGGAGACCGAACCCGAAGTAACCTTCAACCAACTGGAG
>JAHEXQ010000013.1 GCA_023252035.1 Actinomycetes bacterium | reverse complement strand
AGTATCTCCAGCGTCTTGGGCTCCAGGCTTCCCTTCGGTATCACGAATCTCAGCATCGATGGTCCTTTCGTTGGTCAGCGAGACTTAGATCTCGAGCTCACTCTCCGTCTCCACTTTCCGGCCATAGGGGTCCTCGAGCCGATGTGTATCGTCCTCCGATGTATAACCGAAGTTCACCTCCAGCACCCGCCCCTTCCCGCCACGCGATTTTATCATATGGGCTTGTTCCGCGGTGATCACGAACTCGTCTCCTTCATGACACTGGTAGGTATCGTCGCCGATGCGCACCTCCAGCCCATCGTCCAGGATGACCCACATGTCGTCTCGCAGCAGGTGATAGTGCAGGCTCGTCTGCTGATCCGAATCGAGCGTGATGAGCTTGACCGTACAGGTCTGGTTGAGCACGTAGGCCCTTACATCTCCCCATGGCTTCTTCAGATGCATGCCGCTTCACCTCTCCTACATTATAGTGCGAAAATGCGCGTGGCGGGCCCTTGTTCCTTGACTGGATAGGACTCGGTTCCGTATTCTTGGAAGGACTTGTACTCAGATAGAGCCAGCATCTTAAATAACAACGATGAACGACTCAGCGCGACGCAGGAAAGTGAGGTTGGGCGCAGTGAAGATATTCGAGTTCCTGGCCAGTCAATCGGAGAAGCGGCCCTGGCTCGTGGTGGTCGCAGCCGTCCTGATAACCGCCTTCCTCGGCACCGGTTTAATGCGCATAAAGACCGAGTTCAGCCAAGAATCGATGATGCCCACGCATTACGAATCCGTACAGGCTTACAACAATGTGAAGGATGTCTTCGGAGGCGTCTCCAAGGAGACCGTGCTCGTGACAGGTGCAGACGTGGCGGACCCCCAGATCGCCAGGGTGATCTGGGGACTGAGCGTTGAGAAGATGGTGGAGTCGGGAATCCCGGAAGGGGACGTCCTCAAGGTCGAGACCTACCTCGATTTCCTTAAGAACAAACTGCCCGAGATGATGAGGATGGCGGGTGTTGCAGGCGACATAGACATAAACGCCATAAGCGATGAGATGCTCGCACAGTTCCTTGAGTTCTACCTGGCCCCGAACCCGGAATCTCCTTTCATAAGCCTCCTGGCCGGCTTCTTCGGGAGCGGGTTCACCCCCGAGGCACAGGAACAGGTCCTGGCCGTTTTCCAGAGCAACAGCAAGAACATCGCGAATATCGTTTCGACCGACAGGGACGCGACCATCTTCAGCGTCCAGCTCAATCCCAGTCTGAGCCAGGGCGAGTTGATAAGGGTGGGCAAAGCGCTACGTGTGTTCGCCGCGGACCAGTTCGCGGGCATCGATGGCGTCCGGACCTATTCGACCGGTTCCGCCACCATGCAAGTAGATTCCAATGAATTCATGCAGAAGGAGACAGGCAAGCTCATCCTCATCGCTCTTCTCCTCATCATGCTCATCCTCTACCTCACCTTCCGGCGTGTCTCCGACATCGGCCTGCCCTTGTTGATTATCTTCGTGGCCATCTTCTGGATATTGGGAATGATGGGGTGGGTGGGTATCACCTATACCGCGATGAGCGTGGCCGTCATACCGCTGATGCTGGGTATCAACATAGCCTACGTCATTCACATCCTCAGCCGTTACTACGAGGAAAGGGAGAGCGGGCTCAGCGTGGACTTCTCTGCCACCACATCCATCAAGACTGTGGGTGTAGCGGTATTTCTCACCGCCATCACCACCGTGATCGGATTCTCGTCCTTCATGATCACCGATATACCTCCCATGCGGGACTTCGGCCTGCTGTGCATGCTGGGCATCGCCTTCAGTTTCCTGCTCGCGCTTACCCTGCTGCCCGCGATTGTGGTCATCAGGGATCGCCGCAAGAAGGCGGAGAAGCTGACGGCACACCTAGAGAGAATGCGCCAGAAGCGCCGTGACGCACGTTACGGTGTCATCATGGACCGCGCCCTGGTAAGGATGGCGCTAGTTTCGGAGCGCAACCACTGGGCGGTGGCAATAATCACAGTGGCACTCGTGATCTTCGCCGGCTTCGCTATTTTCAGCCTCAAGACGGGCGCCGATATCAGCAACGCGATACCACAGAATATGCCGTCTATGCAGGCCAGCAACATGATCACGGACATCTTCGGCCCCCAGACAAGCGATATCATCTTGGTGAAGGGAGATATCTACGATCCCGCGAACCTCGCAGCCATCCTGCAGTTGGAGGACGCGATCCCGCGTGACACGCGCAACCTGGCCGACAGAGACGGTTACTTCGCCCGCGACCGGATCAGCTCTATCGCGGACTACGTGGTAATGGCTTCCCCTACCGGCACCCTGCCTCAGTCGCGCCAGGAGGTGGTTGCGGTCGTTGCCCAACTCAGCACGCAAATGCCGGTCAACGCCTTGATGAGCGAGGAAGGCACGACGGCGATGATCCTGTTGAACTCGGCTTGGCCGAAGACAGAGGAAGAAATGACGACTAAGACACGGATCATGCGCGACCAGTCCGCCGCCATCTCGGGGGAATCGGATCTGGAATTTTCCTCCACCGGCCTCACCGTGTTGATATCCGACCTGATGGGCAACATCTTGCCGACCCAGCTCAAGACCTCGGGTTTGGCTATTCTCCTCTGCGCCCTGATCCTTATCATCGTTTTCAAGTCCTTCATATACGGCTTCGCTACCCTGGTGGTGGTCATCTGTGGAATACTGACTGAGATGATCTTCCTCTTCGTAATGGGCTGGCCCCTGGACCTGATGACGGTGATGGTTGCCTCATTGATTATCGGGACTGGGATCGACTTCGGCATCCACATCACACATCGCTTCCGGGAGGAGTTTCACGGCAACGGAGTTTCCTTGGAGGAAGCCATTAGGAACACCGTGAAGAACGTGGGCCGCGCGCTCGTGGCTGCCGCCTTCACCACCTGCGGCGTCTTCGCCATCCTAGGTTTCTCCAATATGGGAATGATGCGGAGGTTCGGCTGGACCACCGCCCTGGGCCTGCTGGGCGCCCTCTTCGGAGCGATACTGGTACTGCCCAGCTTTCTGGCCATCATATCCAACCGCCAGAAACGCAGGGAAGCCAAGCGCCAGGAGGCAGTGGTTTAGAAAGCGGCCCGGGGAGCCGCCTACGGCAACAGCATCTCGAAATTGCCGGCTAGTACCATCGCCGACTCTCCCTGGCTGAGTCCCAGGTTATCTATGCGGGCTTTGATCTCGCCGTAATCGTAATCGGCGCCCGGGTCCTGCTCGCCGTAGGGACCGTCGGTCCCGTAGAGGCACTTGCCTGCTCCCAGCACGTCCAGCGCACCCCGGCTCACCTTTGCATCCACGTAGGGGCTGGAGAGGTCTATATAGACATCCTTCTGGCTCTGGGCATACTGCCACAGCTTAGTGAAGTAAGGGACGCCGGCGTGAGCGTAGATGAGCTTCAGCCCCTGGAGCTTGCGCGGCAGCAGCTCGTAATCGCCGCTCCCCGCCTTCTGCCCCAGGTGAATGAGCATAGGAAAGCCATGTTCCCGGCACCAGGCCGCCACCGGCTCCAGCTTGGAGACGGGGTAGGCGTGCCAGAAGGGGTGAGCCTTCACGCCTATCATCCCCGGAATCCCGCTCCACTTCTCGATCTCCGCCACCGGGTCCGGATCCTTCGCCGGGTTCACGAATATCCAGCCGTAGAAACGTTCAGGATGCGCCTGAACGGCCTCTGCCACCGGCGCGTTGTCGGGCTTTTCATAGATGCGGTACTTCTTTCCCAGGAGCATGAAATACCCTTTATCCGTCACCGTGGACTGGTAGATGGCGCGCCCCACCGGGTTGGCCTTGAGCAGCGCGCTCCGCAACAGTCTCTGCGCGTTCACCTTGGCGAAACCCCCCAGGTAGAAGGGCTCGACCATGGTGGCGATGAGCGCGGTCTTGTCGATTCCCTTGGCATCCATGCAAGCGAGCATGCGGTCAACCGGGAACATCTCGGGATCCAGATGCATGTGGCAGTCGATAACCATCAGCAACACCTCCTGAGTTGAGGGGTGGACAGAGCAAGCTTAGCTGCTTGGATTCTATCGCGAGCCCCACGTTGACAAAAGGGTCTGGGACCCTTTTGTCAACGTGGCACCGTTTCCAGGCCTAGTCTTTGATGCCGGCCAAGAATTTCGCCAGCTGTTTCTTCTCCTCGATATTGTAGGTGCCCAGGATGGCGATATCTTCCATGATGGGAGAGCCGCCCCCGTGCACCCCGGCGTATTGCATGACCCCCGCCATGGAGGAGCAGGTCATGTCCGATATCCACGCGTAGCAGCGGAATATATTCTCCGCGCTCACGCCGTCCACGCGCTTCAGGTATTTCTGCACCAGCTCCCCCACCTCAGGGCTGGCAAACTCGGTGTCGTAGGGCAGGGTTGCGGGCAGACCGCCGGCTATATCGGCCAGCAGGTCGTACTCGTGGTAGAGATTCTTTCCCGCGTGCTTGCGGGCCACGTTGCAGAAAACCACATCCGGAACCTGGGTCCCGGAAGGCGCGCGGCTTGACTTCACCGCCGCGGCTATCCCGCAGCCATATACAAGTTCCGCCACGCTGATAAACTCCGCGAGCTTCGAGCGGACGTGATCCTCTCTGGCCGTTCCGCTGTACTCGGCCACCAGCGCCGCCGCCCCCATGAGGACATCCGTGACCGCGGGCTTGCAGCCTGTGTAGGAATGGCGGTGGTAGAGAGAGAAGAGCAGCGCCAACTGCCCGCCGAACTCCGCTTCGCCGGCCAGAAAAACCCGCTCCCAGGGCACGAAGACATCATCGAAGATGGTGAAGGACTCGCACTCCCCTTTCCCCGAGTGCAGGGAGGCCAGCTCCGGGATGCGGTCACGGTAGCGCGCCCCGCGCACCACCAGCTTTACCCCGGGCGAGTCGCCGGGGACGGCGAAAGCCACCGCCCAGTCGGACTCGTTGGGCCGCAGGAAACGTGTAGGGATGGCGATGATCTCCTCCGCCAAGGGCGCAAAAGAGTTGTGCGCCTTGGCTCCCCGCACCACGATGCCGTCGGGACGCCTCTCCACGATGCGCAGATACATATCCGGGTCGGTCTGGTCGCCGGGACGCCTTCCCCGGTCCCCCTTCACATCGGACTGCGCGCAGCATCCCACCACGTCGTCCTTCTGCCAGTGCTCGAGGAACTCCAGCCAGCGCGCGTGGTATTCCGTCCCCTTAGCCTGATCGCACTGGTAGGTTATGACCGAGAGCGCATTCATCGCGTCGCATCCCATGCAGCGGGCGATACAACCCCCCACCATGCGCGTGGCCACCCGCGTCATCTCCTGCTTCTTGAGAAGGTCCTCGGGGCTCTGGTGGATGTGGTTGAAGCGGTTGATGGTCTCGCCGGTGATGCTGGAGGTGGCCGTGGTCAGGTGCTGATACTCCGGATTCAGGGCCAGCTCGCAGGTCATCTCCATTATCTCCGAGCCCGGCATCCCCTCCCGGCCGCGCACCTCCCCCTCCATGTAGATGTTCGGCTTCATGGATTTCAGGCTCTCCAGGTATTCCTCTCGCGTTCTCACAAGACCACCCCATTTCCGAAACAGAACCTGATTATCACGAAATTATTGTGCTCTTGTTATAATTGGTTTGCAATAATTACAGTTGGCTTTGGTGTTTCCGTTGAAATGACATTCGGATGGGCGCGCAGTAGCGGCTTTCCGGAACTCGGAAGAATCATGAAAAGCAAGGATACCGAAGATGGCGAATAGCCGTAAGAGGCTGAGCGACAGAGCCAACCACATACTGGAGGCGGCCCTCAGGGTCTTTGGAGAGAAGGGCTACTACGACGCCACCATCTCGGACATCGCCAAAGCGGCGCGGGTCTCCGAGGCTACTCTGTACGATTACTTCGCGGGTAAGGAAGACATCCTCTTCTCCATCCCCGCCAAGCTGACCCGCGAGGGCATCGAACTGAGCGACAAGATCGCCCCTTATATCAAGGGCGCGGAGAACCGCCTCAGAGCATTGGTTTACGGCTATTTCTATCTCTACCGCGACAACCCCGATTATTCGCGCCTGGTTCTCCTCGACCTGAAGCATAACCGCAAGTTCCTGGAGACGGAGGCCTACCAGCTCGTCCGGCGCGCCGCGGGCAACCTGCTGGCGGTCATCCGGGATGGCATGAAGTCCGGCGAGTTCCGTCCGGATCTTGATCCCTACCTGGTGCGCTCCATGCTCCTCGGCACCATCGAGCATATCTTCTTCCGCTGGCACCTCATGAACCGCCGGGTAGAGCTGGCCGATTTCGTGGACCCGATGCTGGAGATACTGTTCAGCGGTATCAGGAGGAAGAAAGAGTCGTCTGCCATCGCAATAAAGATGGTGGACGCACGTGATCATAGGGGGAAAGGAACCGCTTAAGCTCGCCGCAGACCGCACGGCCGCCCGCGGCCGGCTATGCTATCATCTTATGACGCGGTTGCAGCGGCCAAGCCGCTAAGGGAAGGGAGATGCAAATGTCGAGTATCGGAATCATAACGGATAGCACATCGGGCATTAGCCGGGAAATGGCCCAGGAGTACGACATCAAGGTGCTGCCCCTGAAGCTCATCTTCGGGGACGAGGTCTATCTGGACGGGGTGGATCTGGACAGCGAGGCTTTCCTGCGCAAGCTGAAGGCTTCTCCGCAACTACCCACCACTTCGCAGCCCTCTACCGGCGAGTTCGTGGAAGCCTTCAAGCAGATGGCGGAGAAATACGAGCAGCTTATTTCAGTCCATATCTCCAGCGCCATCAGCGGGACCGTCGAGTCCGCCCGCCAGGCGGCCCAGACTCTGAAGAACCTGAGGATAGAGATCATCGACTCCAAGGTAACCAGCATCAGCCTGCTCATGCTGGTGGAGCGCATCGCGCGCGAGGTGCGTGCCGGCGCGAACATGGAGGGAGCCCTCAGCATAGCCAGGAAGGTGACCGATCAGCTTCAGCTTTTTCTCACCGTGGACACCCTGGAATACCTGCACAAGGGCGGCCGCATCGGCGCTGCTCAACACCTAGTGGGGAGCGCCCTCAGCCTGAAGCCGGTCCTCTACTACAAGAACGGCATCGTGAACTCCCTCGAGAAGGTGCGCGGCCGCCACAAGTCGCTGACCCGCATGGTGGAGCTGGCCTCCGAGAAACTGCGCGGGGCTCGCGCCGAGGTGGCTGTAGCTTACTACACCGATAAGGCCTCGGCGGAAGAGGTGCGGGACATGGTCGCCAAGCAGCTCAACTGCGACCCCTCCAAGATAATGATGAGCCCCACCAGCGCTGTGGTGGCGGCGCACGCCAGCCCCGGCGCGGTGGGCATGGGCTTCTACCCCGAAGTGGACGGCTAGCAATTCAGAACGGCTAAACAAGCCCCGGCGCCGCAGGCGCGGGGCTCTCTCGAGCAACAGAAGGGTCAGGCGAGCCACCCCTCGAAAATCCGCACCGCCTCTACGGCATCGCGGCCGATGGCATCGACCTGCATGCGCTCCGCCAGCTCCGGCGTGGTGCAAGCGCCGCCGATGGCTATCTTCACCTGGTCCCGCAGGCCGGCCTCGGTCAGGGCGGCCACGATATCGCCTATGGAAGCGACCATCGTCGTCAGCAGGACCGAGAGGGCCACGGCCTTGGCTCCATTCGACTTCACCGCCTCGACCACTTTATCCTCATGCACGTCCACTCCAAGATCCACTACTTTGAAGCCCGCGCTGGAGAGCATGGTCCCCACCAGGTTCTTACCTATATCGTGGATATCACCCTTCACCGTGCAGAGTACCACCGTGCCCTTGCCCGCCCGGGCTTCCTTCTTCAGGAGCGGCTCGATGACTGCCACGCCTTCCTTCATCATCTCCCCCGCCAGCACCAGGTCGGCCAGGAAGTACTCACCGCTCTCGAAGAGCTCTCCCACGCGAGCCATCCCCGCGCCCATGGTTTCCAGGATCTGATCGGGCTCCTCCCCCGCCGCCACCGCCTCTTTCACCAGCGGCTCCACCGCGTCGAGGTCAAGATCCGCTACCGCATCTCTTATTCTTCCGAGTGTATCGCTCATCTATATCTCCTCCCGGCCCGGCAAAGGGTAGTGCCCGTACTTCTCGCCCGCCTCTTTCATCCAGCGCAGCCTCTTCACGGAAATCTCCGGATGGCTGTGGTCGGGCGCAAGGATATATCCCCCGCCCGGGCCCGCATCCTGAATGGCTTTCCGTACATCCTCGAAGACCTCCTCCTTGGTGGCATCCACCAGGATGTGGGTCACGTCGATGTTGCCCACGAGACACAGGCGGTCACCCACGAGCTGCTTTACCTCCGCCAGTTCCATCCCCGCCGTGGGCTCCAGCGGATGTACCGCATCGAAGCCATAGTCCGCGAACAGTTTCAGGAACTGGGTAGTATTCCCGCAAGAGTGGAAGAGTATCTTCATACCCAGGCGGTGCGCCGTCTCCGCGATACGGCGGTAGGCGTCGCCATAGAGTTCATCGATGACCTTGGGGCTGACCATGGGGCCGGAGCGGTAGGCCAAGTCGTCGGTGTAGACCGTCGCCGGGAGGCCGGCATCGGCCATGGCCTCAAGTATCAGGCAGTGCAGGTCCTCGAAGAATTTGATGTAGCGCCGCATGAACTCCTTCTCGCGCCGTATGGCCACGGTATAGCGAGAGAATCCCAGGGACTGCCAGGTGTTCTCGTAAAGGCCGTAGCAGGAGAAGCCGAAGATGAAGAGCTTCTCGCCGAAGTCCTTCACTATCTTCGAGTAAACCTGGTGGACCTTGCCTGGCAGAGCCAGTAGCGGCTTCTTATCCCAGGCCTGCCAGTCCTCCGGTCCCGCGAAGAGCCCCTCCCGGTACATGGGATTCGCCAGGTTCCCCTGCTGGTCCAGGACGACATCATAGGCCCGCCCGTAGATGTCCAAGGCCTTCTTGGAGCTGAGGAAGCGCAGTATGGGGAAGTAGGATATCCAGGCAGAATCGTAGCCCATGACCGTGGCTGCCTCGGCGGCATCGTGGGCGAAGCGGGCCAGTTCCGGGTCCGAGACCATAGCTGAGAGCGCGGGCACCTTGGTCAGCAGAGGGAAGACCCGGTCCAGGACCTTGGCGGTGTAGGGATTGCCGAATAATTTTCCGGTGGGGCCGGGCTTTCTGCCCAGCATCTCATAGACGGTGGCGTACTCATTCATTAGATCGAAGGTGGGAACCCGGTCAGGCTCCCGCAATTCCAGCGCGGCTAGGACTCGTTCATGACTGCTGGACAAGGGGCATCACCCTCCTTCTCAAATAGCTCGGGGGCGAGTTTTCAGGCCCAGTCTCGCCTATTCGTTGGTGATTGTAAAGCGAAGGCGACGGGCGGCTCCCCGTAGCGCCCCTCCGTCTTTCCCACCACCGCCGGCCGGGCCACCGCAGGAAGTCCGTCCAGCACATCCTCCCGGTCCCGCTGGTACACCAGGTATCCCTTATGTCCTTCATAGACAAGCATGTCCTTCTTGCGGTCCACGATGTAAGGGTGGTCCTCGTCGAACTTCCCGGTGTCGCCGGCAGAGAGGATGATCGCGGAAGTGAACGGCGGGATCGGCGCGCTCCTAGACAGCGGACCCGAGGAGTTCTGCCAGAGCTATGTCGATCCGCTGTCCGGCTCGACCACTTTCGAGTTCAGGGAGCATCTGGGCGCGGACTACGCCTACGGGTGCGAGGTGGGCACGCGCAACTCTCCCAACCGGCGGGTCTGATTCCACCCGGTCGTGTTGAAGACCTGGATGCGCCCGGAGGGCTTCGTCACCACCAACTGGCCCGCTCTCGAAGACCAGATCTGGTCCACGAGCTATTGAACCTGGTCTATCCTCTCTATCATGTCCGCCACCAGTTGCAAGCTTACCGCTAAGGATTCGGGGCGTACACGGTCTATAGTGTCGAGGCGCGTGTGGTAATTCGGCGGCAGCTTGGAGGTGTCCACACAGCCCAGACTGAGGGAGCGGATGCCCTCCTGCACGAAGGCGCTGGCATCGGTGGCGCCTACCGCCAGGGTTCCCGCGTGAAGCGGCCAGCCGCGGTCGCGCGCCACTTCTTGCGCCAGCGATACCAGATAGGGGTCCATCTTGGTGCCCATGCTGATTTCCTTGCCGTTGACCATCAGGAACTGCTCGTCGTAGATGCCGTCCAGGAACAGCCCCCAGGTAGGCATGGCCTTCATCTCCTCTGCATGGGCCGCGGCATAGCGCTTGGCGCCGCGCAGTCCCGCCTCCTCCGAGGACAGGCCCAGAATCAGCACCTCCGTCCTGGCGGGGAAGAAACCGCCTTCGGCGCGAGAGTCAGCCAGGTAGCGCGCCAGGCCCGCCAGAACCGCGATGCCCGTCAGGTCGTCCATAGCTCCCGGCACTACATTATAAGTATGGAAGAAGGCGAATATCCCGATGACCGGAGTGAGGGCCGCACAGACGATTCCGAGGATCCTGTAGGTGCCAGGACCCGGGACGCCGGAGAACTCGACGACCGTGCGGGCGATACTCGAGCCCAGCAGAAGGAGCACCGCCAGCACGGCCAGAGCCATCACGGGAATCGAAGCGTTCTTGAACCACCACCAGATATTGAACTCGTAGGCGGAGTCCAGGTGGGCGGAGACGATGACGCGTTTCTCCACTTCGCCTGAGGGTTTGATAACCCCTATAATGTTCTCCCCTTGGCGCCGGGGAAAGAGCGGGTCCACCAGTTCCTTGTAGAGCGCCACCTCCAGATACAGCACAGCCAGAGCCGCCGCCGCCAGCACCGCCGACACCAGCGGGAAGAACCAGTAAAGCACCGCGGCCACCACGTAAGCGGCGATCAGATAGGGAAAAGCTCCCAGGAAGGCGGAGGGGCTGCAGGTGAACTTCTCCACCTTCACCTGCTCGCAGGAGGGCTCCAGTTCTGAAGCCACCAGTCTTCCCAGTTGTTTCTCGGCCTCCCGGCAGGATTCTCGGGGTCCGACCTCTTTGAGCACACGGTCAGTGAGCTGATACATGTAGTCGCGGTAGCGATCAGCGCGCATGATACCCTCCTCGGTGAAAAACAGCAGTAACCCGCTTCCTGAAGGTATTTACGCGGAATGCACTCGAATTCCTTTGCGAGGCAGCACTCCAGACCCTGCAGCTACAAGCCGTTGGATATGTTTCAGCTAGAGCCGAAGGAGATGTTCCCTTTGAGGAACTCCATCTCTTCGGTCATATCCTGGCCCCAGGGCTTGTAGAACCAGACCACGTAACCGGCATTTCCCGGTAGAGGAAGTATCCCTCCATCTGCTCCTTGACCGTGGGCGAGAGCGTCATCATCCCCGAGACATGCAGAGCGGCATATCCGCAAGACCGTAGAGGCGGCGCGTAAGCGAAGTCGCTGAAAGAGGCGGTACTCATCCCCCCGATGTCGGCGCCGCAGAAGAAGAAATCGGCCTGCAGCTTCGAGCCGTTCTTGTTAACGAACTCCTGAAGCTCGGCCACGTCTTCGGTCTTCGGCAATTCGGGCAGGAAGCGCCCGTGCGCGGCCATGATGAGATTCCCCGGTACATCATCCGTGTAGGTCGCGTCCAGTTCCCCGCCGCCTTTCATGTTTTTCTTGAAAGCCTCTCTGCTCTGCGGATTGTCCGCAACCGAGTACCATCCGTCTGGAGCGGCGACGGTTAGCTTGACGGGAGCCGCGGGGGTCCGCATCAGATAGAAAACTACCCCAGCCAGGATGACCATCGACACAGCCATGGACCCGAGAATCTTGCGCATCTTCCGGCTGCCGTGACGGCCTGCGGCATCTGCCACATCTCCTCGGGGGAAGGTCCAGAACTGGGTTGGTAGGACCCGGATGGGGCGGCGCCAACCTCCCGCATCGCGAGCTCCATCGCCGATAGCATCTGCGGACCGGGTCGGTACGTCCGGCTCCGGCGCGGCCCGCTTGTGAGGCTCTCCGTACCTTGTATCGGTAAGAAGGGGCTCTCCACCGTGGTCGCAGAAGAACCCGGCCGAGGTCTCAACACAGTTCGGACATTTGGCCCGCATCCCTGCTCCTTCCGGCCGGGCGCATCACCCTCCTAATCTCTTCGGTTTTCACGGTCGCGGCTTTTACCAGCGGCGACCCGATCAAAGGGTGGTGCCGGGCTGATCCCTTGCTAGAATAGAGAAGGAGGCCGGAGCTGGAGTTCGAGGAGGTATGAAATGGCCAAGGCAAAGCAGGGTCCGGGTAGCTTTCTCTTTCCCATGCCGGTCGTGCTCGTGGGCGCCGATGTCAAAGGGAAAGCCAATTTTCTCACCATCGCCTACGTCGGTATCGTGAACCATACCCCGCCCATGATCGAGGTGGCTTTGCGCAAGAATCGCTTCACCAGCGAAGGCATCAAGCAAAACGGCACTTTCAGCGTCAACGCGGCATCGGCTGCCATGGTAGAGGCGACCGACTATTGCGGCATATACTCTGGCGCGAAGGTCGATAAGTCGCAGCTCTTCGAGGTCTTCTATGGCGAACTGGGAACCGCGCCCATGATAGAGGAAAGCCCCTTCAACCTGGAATGCCGGCTGGCCCAGGTCCTGGATCTGGGCGGCTCGCATGAGGTCTTCATCGGCCAGATAATGGAGTCCTACAGCTCAGAGGATTACTTGAGCGACGGGCGCCCGGACATGGATAAGATACAGCCCATAGTTTACGATGGGGCCAGCCTGAGCTACTGGACACTGCGGGACAGGCTCGCTCGCGCTTTCCAGATCGGCAAAGATTACCGGGCATGAGAAGAGGGCGGCGCTGATAAGATAACCGCACGAGTAGAGACATAACGGGTTTCACGGATGGCCGTGTCTAAGTCGCGATCACTTTATCCGCCAGACGTCGCTCCCAAACATTATCGTCTCCGAGGGTTCATCGCCAACGACGTATCCGTCATTTCCCACGGGCGTCACCACGAAGGTATCGGGCTCAGTATCATACTCCGCGCCGTCTCGCAGGATAATATGCATTCTTCCGCTCATCTGATAGCCGATGTGTTCGACTTCGCGGAGTTTCGTACCTATCGAGGGCTTTACGGCCTTCCACTGGCGCCACCCCGGATACATGGTAGCATTAGCCCTCCCATATTCTCACGGTTTCGCAATCTCCAGCTTCGAATTCGCAAGTTCATAGCTCTCGTCTGGATTGCTGAAAATCTCTTATGAGAAAAGCTCTCCGGCCCATCGCAAAGCGTTCTCCGCTCTCCAGACCGGATCATGAAGCCGTCTCCTGACTAGATTCAGGAAGGCTGGGCGCCACGGGAGAAGGATTTGCATCGCATACGGCCGGCCCGGGGGCGATCAACAGACGCGGTCTTCTCCGCGCAGTTCGGCCCAGGCACAGCGGAGACGGTGCGCAGCCCGACGGTGAAGTCTATCCCGTCAAGGGCTACTGCCGTCTCGAGATGTTTAACCACTACCCCCACGACTATGGACTCCTCACACATGCCGACACACCTCTTTTCGCCTGCCCTAAAAATCCCCCCTTGTTCTTATGCCCCAGGTCAGAGCAACATCAGATGGTCTTGCCGAGCGAAGGCGACTTTTTGCGTCCCTTCTCTGCAAGCCAGTCTAGAGAGAAAGTCGAGCTTGCATTCCCAACCCGCCCTAGGGATGTTAAAATACATGCGGCCCGCAGGTAAATGTGATAACTGGCAGTTAACAGAAGGAGGGCAAGCCTGAACCTTTTTTAGCCCTGTTGAAGTTTTCGTCCTGTTGAAGGGAGTTCGGAAATGTCACACCAAGAAGGAACTGACGTCGAAGCAGATAAGAGAGATAAGTTCCTCCCGCCCGAAGAGATCAGCAAGAACGCCTACATCAAAAACATGGACCAGTACCTGGAGATGTACAAGAAGTCCGTCGAAGACCCGGATGCTTTCTGGGGTGAGATGGCCGAGACCCTCGACTGGTACAAGAAATGGGACAGCGTTTATTTCTGGGATAGCGAGACCTGCGTTAACACATGGTTTGCAGGAGGCAAGCTCAATGCCTCCTACAACTGCCTCGACAGGCATATCCAGGCCGGCAAGAAGGACACCGTGGCGATAATCTGGGAGTCTGATGAGCCGGGCCCGGGCAAGACCTTGACCTACGGTCAACTCTTCGACTCGGTCTGCCGTTTCGCCAACGTGCTAAAGAAATACGGCATCAAGAAAGGCGACCGCGTCTGCATATACCTCCCCATGATCCCGGAGCTGCCCATAGCCATGCTGGCCTGCGCCCGTATCGGCGCCGTTCACAGCGTAGTCTTCGGCGGCTTCTCCGCCGAGGCGCTGAGGGATAGGATCCAGGACAGTGACTGCGATACCGTGGTATGTGCCGACGCCGGCTACCGGAGCGGCAAACTGGTGCCCCTGAAGGCAGCGGTGGACACCGCCCTCACGGAATGCCCCAACGTGAAGAACGTGTTCGTCGTAGCGCACGCCGGCTGCGAAGTAAGCATGACCGAGCGCCGCGACCTCTGCTGGCAGGACGAAATCGATGCCTCGGACATAACCGCCGAATGCCCGCCGGAGGAGATGGACGCGGAAGACCCGCTCTTTATCCTCTACACCAGCGGTAGCACGGGAAAGCCCAAGGGCGTTCTCCACACCACTGCCGGTTACCTGCTGCACACCTCGCTCTCGCACAAGTGGATATTCGACGTCCACGAGAACGACATCTGGTGGTGCACAGCAGACATCGGCTGGGTCACCGGTCACAGCTACATCGTGTATGGGCCGCTGGCGAACGGTTTCACCGAGGTCATGTTCGAAGGCGTACCCACCTATCCGAACCCCGACAGGTTCTGGGAGGTAGTGGAGAAATACAAGGTGACTCAGTTCTATACCGCCCCCACCGTTATCCGCTCGCTCATGCGGTTGGGCGACGAGTGGACCAAGACACACGATCTCTCCTCTCTAAAGGTCCTGGGCAGTGTCGGCGAGCCCATCAACCCCGAAGTCTGGCTCTGGTACTACGACAACATCGGGGGAGGGCGCTGCCCCGTCGTGGACACCTGGTGGCAGACGGAGACGGGCGGAATACTCATCACGCCCCTGGCGGGCGCGACGCCCATGAAGCCGGGTTCGGCGAGCTTCCCCTTCTTTGGGGTGGACCCCATCGTGCTGGATCAGAATGGCAAGGAGTGCGAGCCTGAGGACAGCGGCTTCCTCTGCATCAAGAAGCCCTGGCCGGGAATGATGCGTACGGTCTATAAGAACCACGAGCTCTTCATTAACACCTACTGGACCATGTTCCCCGGCATCTACGTCACGGGCGACGGCTGCCGTGTCGACGAGGAGGGCTTTTACTGGTTGCAAGGACGCATCGACGACGTCATCAACGTCTCGGGACACCGTCTCGGCACTGCGGAGGTTGAGAGCGCTCTGGTCAGCCACGATTACGTCTCGGAAGCCGCCGTAGTCGGAATGCCGCACGAGATCAAGGGCCAGGGCATCTACGCCTACGTGACCCTGAAGAGCGAATACGAGAGCCTCGATGAGAACGAGGTAAGAAAGATACTAGTCGCGCATACCCGGCGGGAGATCGGGCCCATCGCGACGCCCGACGTGATCCACTTCACGCCTGCGCTGCCGAAGACCCGGAGCGGCAAGATAATGCGGAGGGTGCTCCGCAAGATCGCCGAAGGGACCTCGGACTCGCTGGGCGATACCAGCACGCTGGCCGATCCCTCAGTGGTCGATCAGCTCATCCAGGGTAACAGGAGGCTGACTGCTAGATCATAGTAACGCGGTGGTAAGTGATGATGCTTTGAAAAGGAGAGTGAGCAATGGCAGATGAAACCAAGTTGGCTAATCCGGCAGTTCTGGGGTTGGCGTGCTTCGGCATAACGACCGTCGCATTGAACCTGCACAACGCAGGTCTCTTCAAGATGGATGTCGTCATCCTGGCCCTGGGGATTTTCTTGGGAGGAACCGTCCAGATAATCGCGGGCATCATGGAATATAAGAAGGGCAACACCTTCGGCACCACAGCCTTCTGCGCCTACGGCGCTTTCTGGTTGACCCTGGTGCTCACCCTCTTGGCCAAGAACTTCAAGCTCGATTCGAGCACCACGGCGATGGCTTGGTACCTGCTCCTGTGGGCAATATTCACGGGCTTCATGTTCATCGGTACCCTGAAGGTGAATAGGATTCTACAGTCTGTCTTCGCATGGCTGTTCGTTCTCTTTATCCTTCTCGCCATCCATTTCGGATATCTGGCTTCCCCCGGCCATACCACGGCGGTCCTCAAGATCGCTGGAGTCGTGGGCATCATCACGGGCGGCCTGGCCATCTACCTGGCCATGGCGGAACTCATCAACGAGATGCATGGCAAGACCCTGCTTCCCATCTGGCCTGTAGTTGAGAAGCACGCGTACAAGAGTCCAGAGGATCTTTGAAGAGCTGAATCCGCTTAGCTGAAGCGGAACGCGGTAACACTACTTGGCCCGCCTGAGCTACTCCGTATAATATGAACGGGGTGGAGAGTCAGGCGGGCCAAACCTTGCCCGAAAACGGCTGCGCGGGTATTGGCCCCGGGTTTCGGCTGGTTCTTGCGGGGTAGCAATGCATTCAGAGAAGACGCGCCTGACGACAAGGGGGAGAGCGTGAAGATGGAGGAGCCGAGAGAGATACTCGAGCACATGCGGGGGAGATACCCGGAGAAATTCGTTCCGGAGAACAGGATCTTCGAGAAGATACGGAGGGGCGACCACCTCTTCGTCGGCACCGGTTGCGGCGAGCCCCAGCACTTGGTCAGCGCGCTCGCTGCATACGTGGAAACGCATCCCAAGGCCGTTTTTGATGCCGAGGTATTTCAAGTCTGGACGCTGGGCGTCGCGCCCTACGCCGACGAGAAATTCTCGTCGAATTTCCGGCACAACTCCTTCTTCATAGGGGACAACACGCGGGCCGCTGTGAACGAGGGCCTGGCGGACTACACCCCCGTCTTCCTTTCACAGGTGCCCGACCTCTTCTACCATAAATACGTAGGCATCGACGTGGCGCTGGTCCAGACGTCCTGCCCCGACCGCAACGGCTACATGAGCCTGGGCGTTAGCGTGGACATAACCAAGGCGGCTGTTGAACAGGCCTCGCTGGTCATCTGCCAAGTCAACAGGTATATGCCGCGCGTCCACGGCGACACCTTCATCCACATGGACGACGTGGATTTCATACTCCCCTACGACGAAGAGCTTCTGGAGTACAAGCCGGACGCCCAGGGAGAGATAACGGACCAGATCGGCAAGTACGTGGCCCGCCTTGTGGAGGACGGGGACACCGTTCAGGTCGGCTACGGCAGCCTCCCTAACGCCGTCATGGCGAACCTGGAAGGCAAGTCACATTTGGGCGTCCATACGGAGCTGCTCAGCGACGGCCTGGTGAACCTGATAAAGAAGGGAGTCATCGACAACAGCATGAAGACGGTGAACCGCGGCAAGACCGTGGCGACCTTCTGCATGGGTACCAAGAGCACCTACGAATTCCTGGACGACAACCCCAGCATAGAGTTCATGACCATAGATTATACGAACAACCCGCTGGTCATCGCGCAACACCGCAACATGGTGGCCATCAACAGCGCGCTGGAGATGGACCTGACCGGGCAGGCCTCCGCCGAGTCGCTGGGCAAGGTGTTCTATAGCGGCATCGGGGGCCAGGCGGATTTCATGCGCGGCGCCGTGCTGGCGCCGCGCGGCAAGACCATCCTTGCCCTCCCTTCCACCGCCGATAACGATGAGATATCCCGGATACTTCCGCTCATCCGCGAGGGTGCGGGTGTCACTCTGATCCGGGGCGACGTGCACTACGTGGTGACGGAATACGGCATCGCCTACCTTCACGGCAAGAATGTCCGGGAGAGGGCCATGGAGCTCATCGCTATCGCCCATCCCAAGTTCAGACCCTGGCTGATTCAGGAAGCCAAGAGGAACAACCTCATCTATAAAGACCAGGCCTTTATACCGGGCAAAGCCGGCGAGTATCCCGAGGAGCTTGAGAATTACCGCAGAACCCATAAGGACGTCGAGGTCCTGCTCCGGCCCGTGAAGATAAGCGACGAACCCCTGCTCAAAGATTTTTTCTACTCGCTCTCGGACGAGAGCATGTACCGCCGTTTCGTCTCCCGCAGACAGGACATGCCCCACGTGCGTCTCCAGGGATTCGTGGTCATCGACTACACCAAGGAGATGGCGATCCTGGCGGTCCTGCCCGGCGGCGAGAAGGAGACGATCGCAGGGATGGGTGAGTACAGCATCAATGAGGGCTCGCACACCGCTGAGGTGGCCTTTGTCGTGAAGGACGAGTATCATAACCAGGGCATCGGGACGGAGTTGCTCGCCTACCTGACCCAGTTAGCCAAGCGGGCCGGCCTGAACGGCTTCACAGCTGAGGTTCTCGTCGAGAACAAACCCATGCTGCACGTCTTTGAGAAGATGGGCTTCGACATCGAGCGAGCGCTGTCTTCGGGAGTGTATGAGCTGATCATTTCCTTCCGGACCTAGGATCAACTACAAAACGGGGCTGGGTGATCCCGTTGACGCTGGACACCGGCCATTGCGGTGGGTTGGGACGCTGAAAACCATGCCCGCGAAGTCGAGTTCATCGCCGCGCGCCGTATAGGGAACTGGCGCCGCCCACGCCACCAGAGACGAGCGGGAAAATCGCGCACAAGAAAGAGGGGCCTCTGACCACAATGCGCTCAGACGCCCTGAGAAGCTGACCGCTAGCAGAAACCGGGATAGCTGAATGAGTTGATCTCAAATCGCTAGATATGCGCTAGATGGATAGTATATTGAGGGGGTGTAGGTAATACCGACACCCCCTCTGAACTGGTAGCGCATGTGGGATTCGAACCCACGATCTCCGCCTTGAGAGGCTGTATCGGGGATGCTCCCATGCCTTGCTGCTCTACACCGTTTTATACCTGAGCTGCGATGATTCGGCAGTAGATATCCTTATGGCCTGTCGTCTTCGGCCGTATTCGGCTATGGCCCGTTAGCCAAACATTAGCTAAGGTATATCAAAATGTGGTTAAGAGTATATCCAAAAGGAGCTCTCTGCGGGCAGCCGCACTGCGGGTCCAGATCCTGCTTCCGCGGGCGTTAGACTTTGGCCTGCTAGATGTAATCGCCAGTTGCTTGCTCAGAAACGACACTCAGGTGCACATATTGTTTGCGAACCTGTTGCCGGAGATGGATCCAGCTTTCCCTCTTAGTCGCTGCCCTCATCACGCTTCTTAAAATCCTCTTCGGACAGGCCAAACCTTTCCGTAATCTTTCTCTGCATCTCCTTGCTCCGTTTTTCGATAAATGCCGTATACATGCTGTATCCGAGATAGTCTCGGTCTATCAGCGCCCTCTGCATCTCTGTGTCGCTCACATCTTCGAACCACTCTTTTGGAGGCCTGTTGCTCTTGTTTTGGTTCTTATCTTTTGCAAGGATCCAAAAGTTCGCGTAGTGATTGATCAACGACTCATCAAACCCCTTTTCCCTCAGGATTGACCGAGGGAAGATATGATCTACTTGCGGTGCGTTTGCGGCGTACTGCATCTCCCCGCCAGCTAAGCCTTGGACTATGTGCAGCGTGAGGATGTAATTTGATTGCAGGAGCTCATCACCATATTCTTTGATCCTTTCCCAGTAACCGACCCACCATACTGCGGAATCGAATGGGAAAGAACGGCCGCCACTTTTAGCTAAAGAGGCGAGCTCTTCACGTATAAACTTCCCGAGCCGGCTGTCGGCATATCGTGAGAACGGCCTGGTGAAACCAAACAGTAGCATCGATTTTCTGACAGCATCCAGTTGGTCGTTCGGAACCAGATGCTTAGGGGCGAAGAACAGATAGTAGACAATTGGGATAAGGTTTTCCCTACCGCCCATTACACGGCTACTCGCGAATCCAGATGCGAGTACGAAGTCTACCGTAGACCTTATTGCCTCACAACATTCGGAGAAGTTATCCTGCAGTTTCCTCATGTTGCCTGCTTTTCTTAGCATATCCAAGTCGAACTTTGTGCCAAGATCTGATGCTGCGAATAGGCAACGTATTACGAAGTCGTTATCGATATTGAACGAGTTGCCCCGGTTTATGTCCTGCACGAACTTTGGGAGGTCCTCCGCCGACTCCTTCCAGTTGAGCTTCAACATGCTGAAGATGAGGTCGGACCTGCTCAGCGGCGTGCCCTCACGGTTGACCCGCACGAAAACCTCAAGGACATCCTCCTCGGACTTCCTGGAGAGGCTCGCGCTCGAAAGGTTTTCATCAATGGTGGATACCTTCATTATGTTCTCGTCGGCCGAAAGAGACTTGGAGAAGGTCGTGAGATTCAGGCTCAGCCTGACTTTATCCTCACCCGAAAGAGCGAGGTCATTTGCCAAGTTTGCCTTTAGCTCTTCCTGCTCCGGGGCGCCCATTCGGAATAGGTCCGAAACCTTAAGAAAGTACTCAGGGACGAGATCATCAGGCTGCGAGCCATCCGCTTCCGAGATGCTTTTGGCGGTTTCTTTGTTCCGCCTCTCGATTTCCTGTGGCTTCTCAAAAGTAAAAATAAATTTCTCGTCAGAAAGGTTCTCGTGGTCCCTACCGCTCAATACGTCAAAGTAGAGGAACTTGCCATCTAAGCTGCCGTACAGTGCAATGAAGAGCGATTGTAGCCGCTGTTGTCCGTCGAGGACCAACTTCAGCTTCCTGTTCGAGCTGTTCTCTTTATAAGTGAAGAGGACACCCGGTCTAAAATCTCGCTCGAAGGAACGGAACTGGATGTCATTGTAAGTCTCCCAGAGCAGGATTATCCCAATTGGGTACCCGCGCATAACAGAATCAAGAAGCCTGAGTATCTTCTCCTTCGGCCAGACGAAATCCCGCTGGATCGCAGGCATGACTACTTGATCCTCAGATATTTCGTTTAGGATGCTGGTTATCGCCATCAAACCTCCCCATCTCGCAAGCCCAGATTCATAAGAGCGCCGCTCCAATACGAGCTATATCCTACCTCGCGCGGTGACCGCTTCATAGTCTTCGGCGTACACCGGTCAAACGCGTCTGTGGCGCAATGGCTTCGACAACTACGATACCCGGGCTATCAACGATGTTGCCGTGGTCTCCTCACATTCCCCATGGATGCATGGTAATCGCATCAAGGGTCCCGAACCCCTCATACAGAAGCGCCTCCATTGTTTCAAGCTGCTTCTGCGCTTTCACGGATGTATCCAGCTCTTCGGGCTTCCCATCGCCGACATCGCACAGCATCCAGACCTCGTCTCGCCACTTGACGTACTTCGAGAATTTTCGCATAGCCTTCTTGGCGATTCTGGCCGTAGGATCATCACGGCTCTTTGGACTTACACCCTCGAGTTCGAGAATCGCCCGGCAAAAAGCGATTCTCAGCAGACCCGGGTTTCCGAGGCTGGATCTGGTCTCATCCCAGACCACATCCCGGAGCTTCTTCAAATACCGGAGGCTGCCCGAGATATTCCTCTCGGCAATGAGACGGCAGACGGGCAGGAAAGCGTCCTGGAAATGGTCTAAGTAATCGGATCCGCTCGCTCTCTTTGTGAGCGCAACCAGGTCTCGATTGAACCTCCGGCTTACTCCCCGAGCTTCCTTCAGAGTCCCGAAGGCCTCAATGAAATCATCGTGGATATCGTCCAGACCGTATGCCTGCTGACTAAAATCGAAACGCTCGATGACCCTGAAGCTATGTCGCAATGCATCCGGCTCTCCAAGCGTAAGTTTCTCGCCGTCCAGCATATCGGTAAGTTCGGACTCCAGGTGGTCTATGCTTTGCCAATACTTCTTCCGCAACTCGTCCTGCTCATCAAATGAACGGACGCTCTTGGCAAAGGCATCCAGATCGTCAAGTGCGCGCTCCGTATCGGCGATGATGCGTTGGATCCGGATGGCGGCAGGGTGGCTTATGTCATCACGAGTCACTCCATCTATGGCCAGTATAGCTTTGCAGGCGATAAGGGCTTCGGGGCCGCGCCACGACGCAAGGCCGGAGATTCTAGGGCCTTGCTTGCTCTGACGAATGACTGTAAGCCGCCTCCAACTGGAAACGAATGCTTTCAGCTGGGGGAGGACCCCCTCCCATTTATTTGCTCCGGCTATGTCGCAAAGTTCCTCGAAAACGTGTCTGCTGGGTGGAGGGACTCCGGCATCTAGGATTCTGCGAAGCAGTGCGGCTAAGGCGCGGCGCGAATACCTATCGTCCAGCTTACCCAAGGTCTGGACGGCTTCTATTATCGGCCTCGGGCCTCCGAAGGGGTATACGCAACTGGGGCGGTAAGCATGGACCCTATCCATGGCCAAGCTGGCTGATATTCCTTCTGGTTTCTTACGCCCCATGCTCGTTCTCCTTCGTAGGGACATCGCCATTCCCTTTCAGGCGCCCCTTGGATGCCAGATTGATTATACCTTTGCAGAGAGACAGTCCTTAGGTCTCCTGAACGAGTTGGAGCGCAAGGATCTGCGCTGACCTCATCCATTAAGGCTTACCTCTCTCAGCTGGGGTAAACCGGCTCGGTCCATCTCGAAGAAACTTGTTTGGAGTCTTTCTACGGCTCGTCTGGTCTCTCCCTCAAAGAGGTGCCCATAGATATCCCATGTCATCCTCGCGCTTGCATGCCCGACTAAAGCCTGAATCGTCTTAACGTTCTCACCCTGGTTGATAAGCATGCTCACATAGCTATGCCTGAGCGAATGAAAACTCACCTTCCGGAGTTCCGCGCGTTTTAGCGCTGGCTCGAGGACGCGCTGCGTGACGTTCCTGGAAGCCAGCGGCGTACCCCGCTGGCTTGTAAAGACCAGATCATGAGGGTTCTGCCCAAGCTCGATCGCCTGGCGTACCTGGTGCTGCCCCAGCTCATCGACTAAGGCTGTGGGGAGATCGACGGTCCGGCGGGAGTTCTCTGTCTTAGGCGGTAGGAATTGATTGCCCTGCAGCACCTGCCTAATGAATACCCGATGCCCCGCGAGATCAACATCTTGCCAGCGCAGTCCAAGAATCTCCGACTGCCTGCAACCGGTGAAACAGGCGAACATCATCAGGCAGCGATGCCGTCCATCGGTCGCGGCAATGAGCCTCCTGATCTCATCGGGCTCTAGGAAATCAATATTCGCTTTCTCGCATCTCGGTCTTTTCACGAACTCCGCGGGATTGCGCGAAAGATAGTCCCACTCAATACCCTTCTGGAATATACTCCGCAAGATTGTCAGCCGCCTCGACGCTGTTGCGGGCGCAACTCCTTTCGTGATCTCGGCAGCTAGCCTCTCCACCATCTCTCTGCCTAGATCCTTAACCCTGTAATCGCCGAGTTTCCTACGGCCGGCGTCTGCAGCAATTAACTTCTCGACATGTGGCTCATAAGTTGCGTAGACCTTTGGCCTCACTTGGCCTTCCTTTGCTGAGATCCATTTCTCGGCGAGCTCGCCGAAGGTTATATCGGGCTGTCTCACAAAGTCGCCTCTGCCCTTTTTGTGATCAACTTCCGCTTTGCGGAGCAAGGCGTCCCTGCGCAGCGCAAATGTCTCCCAGATTTGCTTGCCTTGGTGCTGGTAGACAACGCAGTAGACCGCGCCTTTCTTCCTCTGCCGTTTAATGACCGCCGTCATGATCCACCTCCTTCCATGCGCCTATCTCCACCCTGCATGGGCGCAGTCTCTACCTCTCCCCACTTTTACGCTGCGGTTTCGCTGGTTTGGCTAAGGGCTGGCTAATCGTAGCCCCAGTGCCCTGCCCTTTTCGTCTAGGCCTCCAGATATCTCGCTCTTTCGCGAATCCTTCGATTTCTTCAAGCGTCTTGAGATCCAGCCATTCCTTGCTCCAGCCCAGTTCCACTCCTCTCCTTCTGGCGAGCTCCAGCACACGTTTCTTCTCAAGCCGCACCGGGTCTTTCTTGTAGGACTCGTAAAGATGCTTCTTACATAGCTCGCCCCTCGCC
>JAHEXQ010000149.1 GCA_023252035.1 Actinomycetes bacterium | reverse complement strand
GAAACGGGATAGGAAGCGCAAGGGCGAGGAACCCTTCGAGGAGATCGCATTACCGCCCCTGGCAGCCCAGCCGCCGGCCCCGCCCACCCTGGAATCGGAAGCGATGGCCCCGCCGCCGGCCACACCCGGCATCGAGCCTGAGACGATAACCGCACCGGCAGGCCCGCCACTTCTGGAGCCGGAGGCCGTGGCGCCTCCACCGCCAGCCGCATCCGTAGAGGCCGCTCCCGAAGCCGAGGTTATCGCACCGCCGCCGCCTACCGTCATGCCCGTTCCCGAGTTCTTCCCGCAGCGACCACCGGCTGCGACGGGGGAAGCTGAGCCGGAGTTCGAGGTCTTCGCACCACCGCCGCCCATGGCGGCCCCTGAACCCGAAGCCTTCGTAGAACCGCCGCCAGTTCAGCCGGTGCCGCCGGTGGAGATCGTGCCGGAGCCTGAGGTCTTCGCGCAGCCGCCCGTGGAGCCGGCACCGCCGGAGCCGGAAACCCCGCAGCAAGACTTTGAAGGTTTGATGCGGGCCGCCGAAGCCGAACTGGCTATCGCCACGTCAGAGACCGGGGCCGCGGAACCGGCGGGCGAACCCTGGCTGATGGAGGCTCCGCTGGAGCCTGAGGAGCTAGTGACGCCTCCCGAGACAGCTCCGCCACTCCTGGAGGATCTGTCGTCCTATCCCGGCGAGGCCTACCGCCCGTCCGCGCCGGAGATTCCGGGGGAGCCCACCTGGGAGGTTCCGGCTGCGGAAGCCATCCTACCGCTCGAGGAGGACTTCGCGCCACCACCACCGCCCGAGCTCGGAGAGCCCGAAGCGCCGCCGGCCTGGGAGCCTGCGGCATCCGGTGCCTTGACGGAGCAGCCGCCCGAAGCGGGGGCCTGGCCGCCGCCACTCGGAACGCCGCAACGCCCTTCGGAGATATTCGTTCCGCCCGACCTGACCACGCCGATCCTGGGGCCCGAGGCGTCCGCTCCCGCTGCGGGACCCGAAGCGACCGCACAGGTCCCGGGTAAGCGAGAGATGGCTAAGCTCCGGAAGGAACAGGAGAAGCTACGTAAAAAGCAGGATAAACAAGCGGCTGCTGCGCAAGCGGAAGCCCGGAAGCTAGCCGACAAGCAGGCCAATGCGCAGGCAAAGGAGCAGAAGAAGGCGGCGAAGCGCAAGGGGGCCGAGATACCCGACGTGCTGGCCCCGCTTCCCCCTGAGCTGATGCCTCAAGCCGAAGAAGCTCCGCCGCGCTGGCAACCCTCTCCCGGAGAGCCGCCTCTGCCGCCGCCTCCGCCGCCTCCCTCGAGTTTCTTCGAATAAGACTCTTAACTACAATCCGGCGTCAGCCGCCCATGCCACCGTAGCGGCACCAGCAGAGAGTGGAAATAGGTTCAGTGCACCGCCGCGATGAACCACAATATAGGGTAGGCTGAATGCTATTTTCGGAGCAGGCCGCACTTTGCAGTAAAATGCGCAACGCCAGATAACTACAATCCGGGGACCTCGGATTGTAGTTATCTGGCGGATCGGCGAAGCCGCGCTTTCCAGCGGCCGAGCTGCCCTGACCACGTGCTGTACCTGTCCCCATGCAAGGTGGCTGCCTTCAGGCTCTCCATGAACTCCTGCGGGCCGGAGAAATCCGGCATCTCCGTATAGACCCGGCCGAGATGCGTCGCCGAGTGCGCATCACTGCCGCCCGACATGAGGAAGGAGTGTTCGCGCGCAAAACGCATGGCCTTGTCGTTAGCGCCTCCAAAGCGGGGTTTCCCATTGAGGCCCTCGAGAAAATCGATGAAATCCCGCATCCGCAGCAGATCGGTAGAGCTGAGACGGTGGAGCTTGACGTAATCAAAGGGATG
The DNA here is from genome assembly GCA_023252035.1 of Actinomycetes bacterium. Lineage (GTDB taxonomy): Bacteria > Actinomycetota > Geothermincolia > Geothermincolales > JAHEXQ01 > JAHEXQ01. The sequence continues at coordinate 4,010 of JAHEXQ010000149.1, read as the reverse complement.
GGGGACGCATACCAGGCCTCCCTGCTCTTTTATGCGCGCCATGGTCTCCTCGGCGGTCAGGCCCCCGGGTACCTTTTCCCGGAGAAACAGCCCGATAATCTCGCCGTGGCGGGACCGCACCTCTTCGCCCGGGATGATCTTCAGGTCGCTCAACTCCTCGGCCCAGGCCCGGGCGGCCTCGAAGCTGTTGTGGTCGGTGATGGCCACCCCGCTGAGTCCCAGTTCCCGGCAGCGCTCGCGAATCTCCTCCGCCGTGATGGAGGCATCGAAGGAGAACTTGGTATGGATATGCAGGTCCAATCGCACCATCGCCGTGCTTTGATCCTTTCCGCGGAGGCGCTTAGCCGATGACCTTCGCCAGGGGTTATAATAATGCATTGTTCCGAGACTCAGCAAACCGGGGAGCTGCTGAACCATAAGGGAGGTATCTCAGAATGTGGCAGTGGCTTCTGCGCGTCGATTATTCCGCCTTCAAAGCGATCAACGGACTGGCCGGTAAAAACGGGTCCCTCGACTGGCTGGTCCGGGTCTTCGTCAACGACCACTTCGTGCCGGCCGTCCTGGGACTCATGCTCATGGTAATGCTGTTGAAGGGGCGCGACAGGTCCGCGGACCGCGCCAATATCGACGGCGTGGTGAAGGTGATTCTGACTCTGGCGCTGGCCAACTTCGCGGTCTCGCTCATAACCGTCTTCATCACGCGCAATCGCCCATTCATCGACCACAGCGTTCCCCACCTGCTCTTCTATACGCCGACGGATTCTTCTTTCCCATCCAATCCCGCGGCGGCCACCTTCGCCTTCTTTGCGGGGGCCCTGCTGACGGACCGCCGGTTCGCGTGGTGGTACCTTCCTCCGGCCGTGCTCATGTCCTTCTCGCGCTTGATTGCCGGGGTCTGCTACCCGGGAGACGTGCTCGCAGGCATAGCCCTCGCTTTCATCGCCGCGCTGCTCGTGCAGCGCCTGAACTTCCTGACCCGTCCCATCACGGACATGGCCTACCTGGTGGAGAGCCGACTTCGTGCTACCATCAGCCAGAGGGAGTGAGGGGCCATGGTCTGGCAGCCACGCCACGAAGACATAATAGGGACCTTTCTCTTCTTCTTGATCACGGGCTTCGCCGTCTTTCAGATCATGATCGGCTACCGGCATACGCACGGATTGTCTTTCTACGGGTCATCCATCCGGCCGGCGGTGAATTACATCCTAGGCGGTGTGCTCCTGGTCGGGGGTCTTGCCTGGTACTTCTCAAATCCCGCGAATCGCAATGTACCTGGCATCGAGGGATTTTTAAGCCTGGTTTGCATGGCGCTAGGCCTCGTGGCCGCAGCGCTGCTCTCCGCCCTCCTGCCCAGCATGGCCGCCTGGATCCGTCGAAAGCGTGGCGCTACGAGATGGGCGGAGCCGCCGGCCCTCAGTTATATCTACCGAGGTCCGGAGGGCGAGCTGGCGGTAACTGGCCCGCCGCCGGAGGCGGCACAGGGCCGCATGGCGGTACTCGTATGCGACCTGGACGGCGTCACGCGCGTCGCCACTGGAATGGCCGGCGGGCTTGCGGCAAGCGGGGCGGCCGTCGCCCTGCTGGCACCGGGCTATTTCCGCCCGGGGGCAAGGCTGGAAGAGGAGTGCGAAGTCTGCAATGCCTTCATCGACCTGCTCGGCCGGCTGGCGGCACGGACCGGACAGCGGCAGGAGCCCCTGGAACTGGACGTGGCGGGAATCGGGCTGGGAGCGGAACTGGTTTCGCGCATACCCGCGGAGGGACCCGGCTGGCGCGCACGCCGCCTGCTGTTGCTCAATCCGCGGCCCGACGAGGGCATCTCCTCCGCCAGCGCACTTCCGCCCATGACCCCCTATGACATCCTGGATATCGCCTGGCGAGAGCGGATATGGGCATCCCCGCGCATGCGCAGGATATGGGGTGTGTTCGCGGTCGTGGCCCTGCTCTGCGTGCTCGCCGGCGCAGCTATCACCTTCGCCCTGAGGGTGCGATGGTGGCCGGTGTCGGGAACGCTGGCAGGGCTGCTGGCCTCGGCCTGGTTCAGCTATCTCTATCTGACATGGCGTCACCCCGAGCTGATCAAGGGAGGCTACGACAGGATACTGGAGAGCCTGCGCGCGCAGATGCGGGAACACCCCTATGCGGACGTACCGTTGCCCCGCTACGTCCGTTTCGCGCCGCGCATGGCCAGCGAGGCATTGGTCTCCGAGATAGCGGACCTGCTCTCAAGGCCGGATTGAACCGGGAATGCCCGGGCAACGCAGAATCGTTCGACGGCAGGATAACCCTGGCGGATTAACTACAACGCGGGGTCCCCGCATTGTAGTTAATCCTGATGCCTTCCCTTAGCGGCTAGGGCAAAGAGGCTGGTATGTTAGAATTAGGTCTGTGTTTAAGCGCTTAGAATATTCCAGATGGAGGATCTACCTTCCCGTCCTGATCGGCTTGGCCATGGTCTTCGGACTGCTCAGGGTGCTGGTCTGGGCCTCGAGACCCGTGTCCACCAATCCGGTGCCGGGGGTGGAGAATGCCCTGCCGGCCGAGCCGGCCGAGGCGGACGCGGAACAAGCCCCCCTGCCGGCCAAGATCGACCTGCCCAAGATAGCGGAAACCGGAGCTCCCGAGGTAAAGCTGACCCCGTCCTGGGAGTTGAAACTGGCGGGCAACGGCTTTCTGACCCTGGCGGGCGGGAGGCTCTACATCTCCACTACGGCGGGTGAGGTAAAGGCGGTGGATGCCGCCACCGGGGCCACCCTCTGGACCTATAACGTCGGCTCCTGGATCGCCTCGCGGCCCACTTCGAGCGGAGGCGTGGTCTATGTGGGCTCCACCGATCACACTCTATACGCCCTGGATGCCCAGACCGGCGTGCTCATCTGGTATTTCAAGAGCCAGGGCGAGATACTCTCTTCACCCGCAGTTGAGGGAAACCTGGTCTTCATCTACTCGGACAACAACCATATCTATGACCTTATGAACCGCGTCTATGCGCTGGACGCCGCCACCGGAACACTACTCTGGTACTTCGATACCAAGGGCTGGATGGCCTCGTCGCCCGCCCCGTGGGCCGGGCGACTCTACCTGGGCTGCTACAATCGCGTGGTCTATGCGCTGGACCAGAAGACCGGCGAGGAGCGCTGGACCTTCCCCACCAGGAGCCTGGTCTTCGCCTCGCCCGCCATCTCGGGGGACAAGGTCATCTGCTGCGCCATTGACGGCCGCGTCTATGCCATCTCCGAAGCGGCCGGCAGCCAGAAGTGGAGCCGCTCGCTGCAGGAGTTCATCTGGCTCAGTCCGGTGATGTACCAGGCCCCGGGCGATCCCCCCCTGCTCTTTGTGGGAACCTATAACAACGCCATTTACGCGCTGGCCGGCGAGACGGGCGATGTCCTGTGGGCCTGCAGCGTCGGGGGCAAACTCGAATATCCGCCCCAAGTGCTGGCGGACCGTCTGGCGGTCTTCAACGGGAACGATCGCATCTATATATTGCAGGCAAGGGACGGCAAGCTCATCTCCACGCTGCACGTGCCTTATGACTTCTCCTCTCTCCCGCAAGTGTCGGCCGACCGGCTCTACGCCTGCTCCGCCGACGGCCACGTGCGCGCATATGCGCTGCAGCCGGCAGGGGCGGCCGTTCCTTGATGCCCCCGTCGCTATAAGATATCATTCGCCCCGAAGGGCCCGCAGCTTCTCTCAAAGGTAAACCGGAATGGAAATCGCGCTTCCCAAAGACAAAGCTGGACTCGATTGGAGGTCCGCGCTTACGGGCAGGGCCGGCTTTGCGGGCATGCTCTTCACCACCGGTTTCAGCTATGTAGTCCTGGGCCTGGTTTCCTTCTCGCCCAACCCCATCGTCGGGAAGATGTCGCCCATCCAGACCTCCATTATGCGCAACGGCTTCTTCTCCTCCCTCATGAATGCCCTGGGCGTGGCCAACGCCTCGGCCACGCGCCTGAAGGTCCTGGCCTTCGTGGCGGGACTGGGCATCGTTCTGAGTTACGCCTGGGCAC
>JAHEXQ010000148.1 GCA_023252035.1 Actinomycetes bacterium | reverse complement strand
AAGCGGAATGTGCCAACCGTCCTGTACCCATAGGCCCTTTGGCTCACCACCTTGGCTTTGCGGTTCATCCCCTCGACCGAAGCATTGGTGAGCGGCATCTTGAAGTAGTTGAGTATCTCATCCTTGTGCCTCTTGACCATCCATGCGAAGTTCCTCATGGGCTCTAGCCTGGAATGGGTCGCCCACCAGAACCAGCCATCCAGGTACTTCTCGGCATTCCTTCGGTAGGTATAATCCCAGAAGCGCCTGAAAGCCTCCTTCAGCAGGTAGGCGCGGTTGATCTTCAGGTTGAGCTTCTCCAGGTCTGATAACCTGAGGCGCTGCTTTTCGGTGAGGTTCTCCGGGTTCTTGAGCCAGATGTAGCGGGTCTTCTTTAAAAGATCGCCCTTGCCTTCACCCGCGAGCCTGCGGGCCTCCTCCCTTCTGACTTCGTCCACCGCATCCATCAGGTGCCTTATGATGTGGAACTTGTCGAAGACCATGACCGAGCCGGGAAGCATCTCCTCTATCACGTCTATGTAGGGCTGCCACATGTCCAGGCAGACCGCTCTGATCGCTTCGCACCGGTCTCTGCCCCACTCCGAGAGGAAGCTCTTTAAGGCCTCCTTGTCTCGCCCTTCGCCGCACCAAAGGAGCCTCATGCGGTTGAGGTCGTACACCACGGTCACGTACTTGTGCCCCTTGCGGCGGGATATCTCGTCTATGCCTACGGCGATGACCGAGGTGGTGTCCCTGCTGGCAAGCCCGTATTCGGCCGCGCGCACCGTGTTCCAGTGGACGCCGCAGAGCCGGGCCACCTCCTGGCAGGCGAGGATCTTGGCGTAGGTGGCCAGCACCACGATGAGCGGGAGGCTCAAGCGGCTCTTGCCCCTTGACCAGGGCATGGCCTCAACGGTCACCCCGCACTTCTTGCAGTTAACCCTTCTGGGCCGGTAGAGAAGCGTCACCGGGATGCCCCAGATGGGTACGTGTCTCCAGCTCCTTTCAGAGAGGGTGTCGTATCCCGGCATCTTCCTGCCGCATGATGAGCAGATGGGCCTGGAGTGTTTCCTTGCGGCCAGTCTGGCCACGATCTGGCCGTCCTCTTCGCTCACCTTTTCTACCCGGTGCCCCTTCAACCCCAGCGTCTTATGGATTAGACTCGAGATGCGCATTCTCCCTCCCTGTATTCTGGTTGGTTTGCAGTTAACCAGAATCTAGAGGGAGAATGCCTTCATGACAAGGTTTGCTCGGCTTTAGCTACCCACAGATTCTTGTGAGGACCCAGTTACTTTAAGTCCTGTCCCCAATGTAAGGATTAAGCGCGAAGGCGTTTGTAGATCTTGGGAAGTTCTTCCGGGAGATCGAGGATATCCTCGACCACCAGGTAGCCGGAGGGCCTGCAGATGCGCTTCAGGTAATCGTAGCCGGCCAGATCGATGGTCAGGCAGAAGGATTTGATGTTGCGGGCCTCCGCCTCGCGGAGGGCCGCACGGGTGTCCTGGAGGCCGTACTCCTTGCTGCGGCGATCATCGCCGTAATCGAAGTCCTGGGGATAGCCGTCGCTGATGATGACGAGCAGCTTCTCTCGAGCGCCCCGGCGCTCGAGTAGGGAGACGGAATGGCGAATGGCCGGGCCCATACGGGTGCTCTTCTTCGGCTCCACCGAGGCTATGCGTGATTTCACCGTGGTATTCAGAGATTCCCCAAAGAACTTGATCGGATAATACTCAACGTTATGCCGCCCGTAACCCGAGAAGCCAAACAGGGCATAAGAGTCGCCTAGCTGTTCGAGTGCTTCAGCCATAACAACCAGGGCTTCTCGCGCTATGTCGATGACCTTACGGCGCGGGTCGCCGGTATCTCCACCGACGCCGCCTACCGCGGTGTCGGTGCTGGCGCTCATATCCAGCAGGATGAGCGCACAGATGTCCCTCTCGCGCACCCGCCGCTCCATGAAGAGCTTGGCCGAGGGATACAACCCCGCCTTCCGGTCCACCAAGGCGTTCAGCAGCTCCCAGATATCCACCTCGTCCCCCGCCTCCAGCTTCTTGCGCCAGGCCACGCTGTCGGCGCGCAGCAACCGGAATTGCCGCCGCACCTCGTCGATGAGCTCCCGCCGCTCAGCTACTATCCCGTCTACGAGTGCGGCATCGCCCTCCCCCTGCTCAACCTCGAAGAGGCGCACCCAGTCTTTCAGGTAGCGCTTATCCAGATAGTTCCATTCCTGGTAGCGGAAGGACTTGCCCTCGGGCTCCGGGAAATCGGTCCGCGCCTTCATCCGTCCATCGCGGCGGGGCTCCCGCCCCGCCGCTTCCTCCTCGGCCTGCGCGAACTTCGGCAGATCGGTATCGGTGATGAAGCTGCCATCGGCTTCCAGGTCCTCCCCCGCCTGGAACATCTCCAGGTTCTCGAGGTCCTCGAGATCGCCCAAAAGTTCCTGGAAGAAGTCCCCTCCTTCCTCTACGCTATGCGGCTCGCCGGTGGTCTCTCCACCCTGCTTTTTCGCCAGGAGCGGGTCGAGCCAGTTGCCTGCGTCGTAGCGGCCGCCCCCGCCGCTACCGGCCAGAAGGAGCCTCTCGAAAAGAGGATAGAGGCGGGTGGTCACGCGCGCACTGTCCGCCAGGCGCGCGCCCGGCTTGGCCACCGTAGCGCTTTCGGCGCGCGCCGCGGCCAGGACCTCGCCCGCATCCGGGAAGACGGCCGGCGGTGCCGGCCATCCCGCCATCACCGCGTGCAATCCGAAGACAGCCTCCGTGAAAGCTCCGGTGAAGTCACCCCCGCAGAGGCTGAAGAGGCATTCGTAGAACCAGTCCAGTTCCTCACGCAGGCCCCCGTAACGCTTGCGCAAGAAGGAACCGAGACGGCCGGCATCCACGGCGAAGAACACCTCTGCGGCCAGCATGGGGCGGGAGAAACCCAGCAGGAACTTGAGGGTCCAGCCTAGCGGTTCGCTCTCCCCATTGCGCTTGCCGCTCCGGTGGAGAGTGCCCCCTTCCCATTGGGCCGCTTGGAATGCCGTATAGAGCCGGTAGAGTCGCCGGTTCTCCTCTCGCTCCTGGAAGAACTGCACGCGCGCCGGCAGGAACAGGCGGCGGCCGTCGCCGCTGGGACAGAGACGCAGGGGATTGGCCAGGGTGAAAGAGGCCTCGGAGAGCAGTTGTATCTCAAGCGGAACGCCGGCCAGCCCCAGAGCCATTCCGGCCATGGAAGTACGAACCTCTTCCAGGGTGACCGCTTGAGCGCCTACATCCGATCCCTGCACGTCCGAGTAGAGCTCCCGGTTCAGACCGGTGAGGGAGCAGGGCGCAGCGGGGATATCGGGCATGGTCCTCGCCTACCTGGCGCTCGGGAAGATACTGTGGGAGATATCCCGAATGGCTGCGTGCATGGAAGCGTCATCGGATACGGGCGAGATCACCGAGATCTCGCAGGCCCGGCGCGGGTCGATGCCCTCCAGGATCAGCTGCCCGGCATAGATGAGCAGCCGCGTGGATGCCCCTTCCTCTAGACCGTGCCCCACCAGGTTGCGTACCTTCGACCCGAACAGCGCCAGTTCCGCCGCTATCTGCGGCGCCACTCCGCTCTCGTGCGCGATGATCTCCGCCTCTCTCTCGGGTGGCGGATAGTCAAAGTCGATGGCCAGAAACCTCTGGCGCGTCGAGTGCTTCAGGTCCTTGAGGGCGCTCTGGTAGCCCGGGTTGTAGGAGATGACCAGGAAGAAATACGGATGCGCTTCCAGCACTTTGCCCAGCCGCTCCATGGGCAGCATGCGCCGGTGATCGGCCAGGGGATGGATGAGCACCGTGGTTTCCTTGCGCGCCTCCACGATCTCGTCCAGATAGCAGAGAGCGCCCTTGCGCACGGCGATGGCCAGGGGCCCGTCCACCCAGACCATCTCCTCACCCCGCAGCAGGTATCTCCCCACCAGGTCCGAAGCCGTCAGGTCCTCGTGGCAGGCCACGGTGATGAGGGGCATGCCGGTCTCCCTCCCCGCGTCCCTGCCCAGGCGCCAGGACATGTACTCGATGAAACGGGTCTTGCCGCAACCGGTAGGTCCCTTGAAGAGCAGGGGCAGCCTGGCTTTCCAGGCCACCTCGAATATCTCCACCTCATCCCCCACCGGCAGGTAGTAGGGCTCTTCCTCAAAGAAATATTCCTCGAAGAGAAGCTCCCTCTGCTCGGATTCTTGACTCGCCATTACTCCCCCTAGTCCTCGAAACAGAAGTAATAAAGCAGTTGTTTTGCCAATCGCAACAGGTCGGCGACGGCTACGCATTCATCCTCCGCGTGGGGCTTGGCCACGGAAGCCAGGCCCAGGGGGCTCATCCCGACGATATCCGCTTCAGGTACGACGTCCTGTACATCGCCCATGTCCGTCGAGGCCGATACTCCCGCCACCAGCCAGTTCTCCGGCCCCCATCCGTGGATCAACTGCAGCGCCCGAGCGGCTTTCCGGTTTCCCGGACTGTTTTCGTCGATAACCAGGGGCTTGTATATGTGCCGGATATTTACTTCCACATCCAGCGCTTTGCTGCGGGCGGCTCCCCGCGCCACCGCCTCCCGGATATTTCCCGCCACCGTATCATAATCCTCGTCGGGCAGGTAACGGCGATCGATAACCACGGCGCAGGAGTCAGGGATGATGTTGAGCTTCAATCCGCCGCTGATCATGTTCAGATTGAACTTGGAGGCCATCTGCGTGGAAGCGCCACCGGGGATCGGAAGAGCGCGATAAACGGATGGGAAGGACTCCTCCCGTTCCTTCAGGAGCAACAGTTCCGCAAGTATTGGCACCATGGCTTCGACGGCGTTGACCCCCGCGAACCCCATGCCGGAATGACCCGCTTTGCCCCGGGTGGTTACCTCCACCTCGGCCATGCCCGCCATGGCCTTCAGGGTCATGGGAAACTGCCCGCCGCCTTCCAGCCAGAGCAGGTCGCCGCGTACGTAACCCTGCTCCGCCAGGTAGCGCACACCCGGCGCCAGCCCTATCTCTTCGTCGCAGCACATGAGGCAGTGGATATCGTAGAGAGGCTCCAGGCCGGATTCGGCCATGACCTCCAGAGCCAGCAGGAGCGAGGCGATGGAGCCTTTCATGTCGGCGGTGCCCCTTCCGTAGAGCAGGCCGTCCTTGACCTCGCCGCCGAAAGGGTCTACGGTCCAACCCTCGCCCACCGGGACGGTATCGTAATGCGCATAGACGGAGAGCGGCGGCTTGCCTGCGATCTTGCTGGCCACCAGGTTGACGCGCTCCCCCTCCAGGGGCAACGGGATGCCCGCCCAGTAATCCGGCGGCTCCACCATGAATTCCGCCTCCAGGGCCAGGCGCGAGAAATGCGCCGCCAGCACTTCGCACATCTGCCGGTAATTACGGCCTGGCGGGACCGTGGTATCGACCGCTACGAGGCCGGCCAACAGCGAGGCGACTCTTCCCGCTCTACCGTCTATTAGCTCGAAGGCCTCTGCGGGTCCCAACTCCGCTCCTTTCAGTTCCATGTGTACCCTCTCTTTCCTATACGCGGTAATGGCGAGGCGACAGCATTTTGGGAAACGCCTTGGTGAGGATGTTCAACATCATGTAGAAAGTGCGCGCCTGGGCGGGATGCCGCTTTTCCTCTCCCGTGGCCTCTTTCAGGTATTCAAGCGAATGGCGCACCGGTTGAAGCGTCGGAAAGAGCCAGCGGCTGAGCGTCAGGGTGACCTGGCATCCCGTGCAGTAGAGCGCCAGGTCCCGCGCTCCCGTCTTCTGGGCCTCCCACAGTTCCCGCATGGCCTTGAAAACTATATCGAAGGGGCTATACCGGTTGCAGCCGGCCGCCGCGCCGCAGCAGTAACCGGTTTCCCGCGTGTGGCCCATCTCCTTTATCCGCAGGCCCAGGGTGGCCAGCAATTCGCGGGAGGTCCCCATGATCTCA
>JAHEXQ010000147.1 GCA_023252035.1 Actinomycetes bacterium | reverse complement strand
TCCACGCGCGTGGATAGCTGGCCCGCGTCACCCTCGCTGTAATCCGTCTCCAGATAGAGCATGGGGACGCCCGCGCCCTCCAACTCTGACCGAACGCTCCCGGCCTCTATGGTGAAAGGGTCGCAGTACTTGAGCGCGTAATAGACAACGCCATCCACCTGGCGGTCGCGCACCATCTGGAGGATGTTCTCGCAACGCTCCGCGTTGGGTGTAAACACGGCGCAGTCGATCTGCAGGTAGCGGTCGGCGACGGCGTCGAGCATGGCGTCAAGGGTACCGGCCTTCTCATCGGTGAGGTCGCGGAAGTAGCGCTCACCCGTGCACATCTCCTCAGCCACGATGGTCGCCCCGGAGGTCTCGATTATCTGTGGCACCTTCCAGTTGGGGATGGCCATGGGGCAGCCGGAGAGCATCACCCGGGGATGCGCAGGGGTCCCCACCGTTTCGCCCGCCGCAACGCGCTGCTCCAGTTCGTCGCAGAGCGTCTCCAGGTTACTCGTAAAGCGCGCTGTGTCGTCCAGGAAGGCTATCTGGGAGATGAGCAGCGCATCCCGGCCGGATATCACCGGCGGGTCGGAGGCGCGCAGGGACGACAGCCGCTGCAGGGCGCGCCGCTTGGCGTTTACCGTGCCCATGGCCTTCCGCAGCGATTCCTCTGTGATGCGGCGCTCGCCCATCTCTTCCAGCCGTCGCGCGAAAGCCTCCACCTCGCCCCTCCAGAGGACGCGGTCGCGAGGCCCCTTCATCTGGGGCAGTTCCATGACGTACATGGGCACCTGCTTCCCCAGTATCTCGTAATATTTCTTCTTGCCGTCGCAGGTAGTCTCGCCCACCACCAGGTCGCTCGCCTCGATGTAGGGGCAGACCCCGCCGATCTTGAAGCCGTAGGCTGACTTGATGAGGGAGCAGAGGTTGGCGGGCAGGTCCTTCTCCACCTCGTCCGTGGCGAAGTCAGCCCCGGCGCAGAGGCTTACGCAAATGCCGCCCGCAGCCAGTACCAGTTCCTCGGGCACGTAGGTGCAGAAGCTGCCCACCACGAACCCGCCTGCCTCGCGGTGCTCCACCAGCTCGCGGATGCGGGCGCCGTGTATCTCGCCGAAGAAACTGTCGAAGTAGGCCATGCCCGCCGGCCGTCCTTCCTGGCCGAGAAAGATGTCCCCATAGAGAGGAGGCAGTACCTCCAGCAGGGCGTCGTGGTTCTCCAGATTCATTCCGAGTTTGCTCCACATCTCATGGTGATCGTCCAAAGTTGTTCCTCCTGGTGCTTCAGGTTGACAAAAGGGTCTGACCCTTTTGTCAACTTATCGCTACTGGGTCAGATCCATTTACACCGGTAAGGCTCTATGCTCGAGAAGAGCACCCCGGCTCCGGCCAGCGTTCGCTCCGCTACATCCCGCAGCTCCGGCGCCAGGCGCAGCGCGATGCCGCAGTCGGCGGTGAAATCCCGCGGGGCGTTGATGACGGCGTGTTCCAGTCGCTCGGCCTTCAGGGCCTGCTCGCCCCTCAAGGCCTGATGGGTCGAGTCGAAGAGGACCACCACGCAGTTGTAACCGTTTCGGAAAGCGGAGCCGTTTTCCTTCATAAGCTTTATTTATACCTCAAATATTATGGTTTTATGGGCCGATTCTGCACCAGCGGGCTGCAAAAAGTCAACCCGGCGCGAGCGCCGGGTTGACGGTGTTTACGCGAAGCGGCATCAACAGGCTACGAGTGTTTCTGGATGAACTCCACCTCGCGCGCGAAGACGATCTCCTTGTCATAGTCCAGCGTGGCCACGTGGTAGGAGTTCTCCAGCATGACCAGCTCCTTGTCCCGGGAGGCCACGTGGGCCAGGATGTAGGGCTGGTTGCGCGGCGGCACGGCGTGGTCCTGGCGAGACGAGAATATCAGGATGGGCTGCGTCACTTTCTGCAGGCCGGCCTTGGTCAGCTTCATCAGTTTGCGCAGTTGGTCGACGGCCGGCAGTGACACCTTGTCGTAGCAGGACTCCTTCATGGAGGGGTCCTTGATGTCGCTGCCGATGCCCGGAATGGTGGGAAGGATGTGTTTGGCCACGGGTACGAGCGACATAAGCGCCGGGTTCATGAAGACGGCCGCGTTGATGGGCATGAGGCCGGCGATGCGATCCGAGTACTTCTCACCCAGGTAGAGGGTGATGGTTCCGCCCATGGAAAGGCCGGTGATGAAGACCTTGCGGCAGCGCGCCAGGAGGTCCTGGAGAGCCGCATCGGCCGTATCCACCCACTCCTGCCAGGTGCGCGTGGACATGTCTTTGACCGTGGTGCCGTGGCCGGGCAGGCGCGGCCCCACCACCGTGAATCCCGCCGCCGCCAGGTTCTCGCCCAGGGGAAGCATGCTCTGTGTGCAGCCGGTGAAGCCGTGCTGCACCAGTACGCCGATGTCGTTGCCCTCGAAGGCGAAGGGCTCCGCGTCCGGCCAGATTGTAATACCATTATCTTCCATTGTTCCTCCTTGAGTCCCGCTGCGCAGCAAAAGGGTCAGACTCGCTCGTCGAGTCTCGCTCCCACGAAGGGGGCTCCCGCCCCCCTCGTGCAACTCCCCGTAGGGAGATTGCGGGTGGACCTTCCCCCCGCAAAGATATCACCCCCCTGGGTTCGAGTACGAACCCCGTTTGCTGCATCCAGACGTATCTCCCTCCTCAATCCAGGGTGGCGAGTATATCTGCCCAGCCCAGGCTCTTCTCCACGGCCTGCTTCCATATGGCGTAGCGTTTCTTCATCTCAGCGTCGTTCGCACGGGGCAGCGCCTCCCGGTCCATCTTCCAGCGGGCGCTCAACTCCTCCTGGCTTGCCCAGATGCCCATGGCGAGCCCCGCCAGCATGGCTGCACCCAGCGCTGTCGTCTCCGCGATGACGGGCCGCCGCACCGGAACCCGCAGCAGGTCCGCCTGTATCTGCAGGAGCAGGTCCATGACACTGGCGCCGCCGTCCACCCTCAGCTCTTTGAGGTTGACGCCCGACTCCTGCTGCATGAGCTGGACGACGTCCGCCGTCTGGTAGGCCATGGACTCGATGACCGCCCGGGCCAGATGGGCGCGGGTGGTGCCCCGGGTCATGCCAAGCATGAGCGCGCGCGCCTGCGGATCCCAATAGGGGGCTCCCAGTCCCACGAAGGCCGGCACGAAGTAGACCCCTTCGCTGTCCTCTACGGACAGGGCGAGCGGCTCAATCTCCACCGCGTTCTTGATCATCCCGAGGCCGTCGCGCAGCCAGTTGATAGCGGCGCCCGTCACAAAGATGGAACCCTCCAGCGCGTAGAAGGTGCGCCCCCCTAGCCCCCAGGCTATAGTGGTGAGGATGCCTCGCTGCGAGAGCTTGGGCACCTCGCCGATGTTCATGAGCACGAAGCTGCCGGTTCCGTAGGTGTTCTTGGTCATGCCGGGGCGGAAGCAAGCCTGGCCGAAGAGCGCCGCCTGCTGGTCGCCGGCGATGCCCGCCACCGGGGCCTCGATGCCCAGAAACGAGTCGGGGTCAGTGTATCCGAAGACGTGGCTTGACTCGCAGACCTCGGGCAGGATGAAATCGCTCACCCCGAGGATGTCAATCAGTTCGGGGTCCCACTGGCGCCGCTGGATGTCGAACATGAGGGTACGGCTGGCGTTGGATACGTCGGTGGCGTGCACCTTGCCCCCGGTGAGCTTGTGCAGCAGCCAGGAGTCCACCGTTCCAAAGGCCAGCTCTCCCGCGCGAGCGCGCGCCGCCCGGTCCGGGTCGTGGCGCATCACCCAAGTGAGCTTGGTTCCCGAGAAGTAGGGGTCGAGCAGCAGCCCGGTCTTCTCGTGAAAGATGGTCTCCTGCCCCGTCTTCTTCATCTCCGCGCAGATATCCGCGCTGCGCCGGCACTGCCATACGATAGCCCGGCCTTGCGCCTTGCCGCTCTCCTTATCCCAGAGGACCGTAGTCTCCCGCTGGTTGGTGATGCCCACGGCGGAGACGTCCTTAGGGCCCAGCCCCGCTTCCCGCATGGCATCGACTACCGCGTGCAGGGTGACCGACCAGATCTCCTCGGGATCGTGCTCCACGCAGCCCGGGTCCGGGAAATACTGGGTGACTTCATGGTTGGCCTTGGCCAGGGCCGCGCCTTCCTGGTCGAAGGCCATGCAGGTGCTTCCGGTGGTCCCCTGGTCGATGGAGAGGATGTAGCGCTTGGTCATACGAAACCTCCGGGTGCTAAACGGGTCAGGTGCTGGGCCTGCTGTCGATTATGCGCAGTTCTTTAGATTCGGTCTCTATGCCCAGCTGCTTCAGGAGCTTGGGCAGGCTGGTGAAGACGATCTTGGTCGGCGTTATCTCCAGCTCGCGCTGGATGCGGCTGGCCACCTCTTCTTTTATCTTGTTCTTGGAGACGCCCTCCACCGGCGCCAGGTAGAGGTGCAGCTCGTCCAGGTCGAAGGGGTCGTTGTTGGCCTTGCGTATCTCCAACTGCCACTCCAGGATGTCCTTGTGACCCGAGAGGATGGGGTAGAAGGCGTTGAGGTCCACCAGCGTTCCCTTGAGCTTGGTCAGCTCGAACTCCTTGTAATCCGCCAGGTGCACGATGTCGCCCGAGAGCCGCGGCGTCAGGCGCTTGCAGTTGGGGCAGAGCTCGTAGCTGATGCCGCCACGGGCCAGGTCGCCCGTGCGAAAACGCACGAGCGCTGTACCGCGCCAGTCCAGCGAGGTATAGATAATCTCGCCGTCCTCGCCCTCCTCCACGGGATCGCCCGTCTCGGGGTCTACCAGTTCGATTATCTCCATATCCGGGAAGAGGTGGTAACCCAGGCTGGGAGCCGCACCCGCCATTTCCGGCGGACGGCATTCCGGCCAGGCGATACGCCCCTCGGTGAAGGCGTAGGTGGCCAGCACGGTCAGATGCTTTATGCCCAGGTCCGGCGCGAAGGACGCCAGGCGTGCGCGCTGCGCCGTCGAGACGCGCTCGGCACCCAGGACCAGGGTATGCAGGGACGGCAACTGCCGGCCATTATCCCGCGCTTCGCGCAGCAGGTGGTAGATGTAGCCGGGGGTCCCCGCCAGCACACAGCCCCCGAGCCTCTGGATGGCGTTGAGGATGCGCTCGCTGCCGAGGATCCTGCCGCCGCCCGTATGTAACGCCGGGGTATGCGTCGCCTCGCAGGTGAAGTAGGTCATCCAGAAAGCGAGGTGCGGAGCGTAGGGGAAGGCGTTGATGAGCAGTTCCCTGTCTTCCAATTTGAAGAGTTGCGAGATACGCTGGCCGCACTGGCGCACGCGGCAAAGGTCGCTCGCGGTGTAGAAGACCGGGGTGGGAAGCGCCGTGCGTCCGATAGTGAAATGGAGGTACACCGGTTTGTACTGGTCATCCACGAGGTCCTGATAGCCGCGGTTTCCGCGCGTCAAGCGCAGCCAGCGCTCCCGCGCTCCCGCGCCTCGCGCTTTGCGGCCTTCCAACTCCGTCTTGGGGTTCAGGATGAGCTTGCTTGGCTTCTCGGGGTCGTTCATTGAGGGCGAGATGTCAGCCTTGGTGGTGAAGGGCAGGCGCTGCAGGTCCTCGATGGTACGGATGCTCTCGGGCTTGATGCCGTGCTCGTCGAAGAGCGCGCGGTAGAAGGGGCTGTAGGGATAGACCTGTTCCCGGATGTAGCGCGCGAGTTTCTGGTCCTGGGCCAGGCGATACTGTTTGTAAGGCATCCTGTCCCAATAGGGCATAGGTCGCACCTCCTGCTCTCGGGAGCCGTTTCCGTATGTGCCCTAGTATACACGAATTGCGGAGCCGATTGATGCCGGAGCGGCAGTAAGAAAGGCGAGGTTGACAAAAAGGTCTCAGACCTTTTTGTCAACCTCGCGGACGTGCTCTGACGTGCTGGACAAGAAAGGAAATGCAACAAAAGGGTCTGAAAGTCCGAAATCGTGTTAGAATGTCGGCGCTGCACGAGACATATGGGGAATACCCCTCTACCAGCA